>QHWJ01000018.1:0-6929 GCA_003222535.1 Acidobacteriota bacterium
GTAGGACAGGACTTTCTTTCCGTCCACCAGGTAGGCGGCCTTCGACGTGTACAACGTGCTGCCGACGACGGCCAACGACACCGTGCCGGTGCCCGGCGCGACGATGTCCGGTTTCGCGGCGTAATCGATGTGCGTCGGCCCCGACGAGCTATAGCCCGCCATTTCGTCATCGGCCAGGGTGTCGGTACCCATCGTGCTCGAGGCGCCGACCGTGAGCACCCACGGCGCGTTGCCAGGCGCCGTGATGCCGCCCCACTGGAGCTGCCCAGCGGCGTTTTTTCCCAGGTTGCCAGCCGCCACAACGACGGTGATGCCTTTGTCGGTGACGGCCTTCGCGGCCAGCGTGAGCGGGTCGGTCCAGTACGACTCGTAGATGCCGGCGCCCGCCGACAGGTTGACCACCCTGATGTTGTAGGTGGCCGCGTTGGCCGCCACCCAATTGAGCGCCGCGATCATGCGGCTGATCGTGCCCTGTCCGTTGGCATCGAGCACCTTCAGCGACACCAGCGACGCGGTAGGCGCGAGGCCCGCTTTCAGGCCGCCCGAATCGGAGCCGTTGCCGGCGATGGTGCCGGCGACGTGCGACCCGTGACCGTTGTCGTCGTACGGCAGCGTCCTGCCGTTCACGAAGTCGACGAACTTCGCCACGCGCTGATTCCCGTACGGGTACAGCTTCGAGTTGGTGTTGGTCAGGTCGTCGTGGAACGTCGCGATTCCCGAATCGATGACCGCGATCCCGATCCCGGTTCCCTTCAGGCCGTACTGATTGACGAGGCGACCACCGACGGCCACCGACGTGCGATAGTTGTGCGTCGCCGTCGGCCGGTCGTAGTGCACACGAAACACGTTCGGGTGCGCGGCGAGCTGCTTGAGCACGCCGTTCGGCAGCTCCAGCACCTGGCCGTTGATCACATCCAGCTTGCCGTCGCGGGCGAACTTCTTGAACGCCGCAGGCAACGTTGCGCCAGGCTGCATCGTGACGATCACGCGAGTGGACGCGAGAGGGTTGCGACCGTTCGCGCGACCGGTGAGCTCGGCGTCGAGCTTGTACTGCTTGACGCTTGCGCTCGGCACGCCGGGTGTCTTTTTGGCACCTGCGTGGGAATTGGGCTTGGCGATCGCCGTACTCGGCGCCAGGCACGCGATTGCGAGGAGGAGGGCCAAAAGGATTCGCTTCGGCCCCCATACGGCTTTCGATCTGGGGGAGTCATTGAGAAGTAGTTTCATTGTGTTGAATAGGAGAGCAAGCGGTCGGCCAATTCGCCAGACGCGGCAGATGATTGATAAGGGCTTATTATTCAGTCTGTTGCAGCCATGATACGAAATGGGTATGTCTGTTATGTCTTTTAGAGTCTGTTTAAATACAGCATCCGAAACGCGGTACTTGGGCCGATTAGTTCTTATAAATATATATATAATAGATACTTAACTCTGAATGTGCCGTATCGTGACACGCGATCATTTTATTGGGACACCATGTTCTCTAATGTCGTGCCAAACGTTCGGTTGTGGAGTAGGCGTCACGGCCGCTTTGCGGTGATAATCAACACCTGCCATTCTTCAGAGGGATCCCCGATGACCGTGTTCCGCATTGCGCTTGTCGCCGTTCTGCTCGTCGCGCCTGTCTTTTCCAGCGTCGGCCACGGTCTTCAGGAGGGGCCGTCTTATCAGGAGCGCGACTTCCTGACGCGGGTCCGTCGACTCACAATCGAGGGTAAGCGTGCGGGAGAGGGCTACTGGTCGCCCGACGGCAAGCGCATCGTCTTTCAGAGCGAGCGCGAGCCGGGCAACCCGTTCTATCAAATCTACGTGCTCGATCTGACCAGCGGCGACACCAGGCGCATTTCGACCGGTCTGGGCAAGACCACCTGCGCGTTCTTCCGCCCGGGCAGCGACGAGATCGAGTTCGCGTCGACGCATGCGGATCCGAAGTCGAAGCAACTGCAGGACGAAGAGCTTGCGATCAGGGCCTCGGGGAAGGAACGGCGGTATTCGTGGGACTACGACCCGGAGATGGACATCTACGCGTACAGCGAGAAGAGCGGCGCGTTGAAGCGGCTCACGAACGCGCGCGGCTACGACGCCGAGGGCAGCTACTCACCCGATGGCCAGTGGATCGTCTTCTCCTCGATGCGCAGCGCGTACGACCACACGCTCACCGGCAAGGAGAAGAAGGCGCTCGACGAGAACCCGAGCAACTTCGCCGAGATTTACGTCATGCGCGCCGACGGCTCGCAGCAGACGCGCCTCACCAACGTCTTCGGCTACGACGGCGGCCCGTTCTTCACCGCCGACGGGAAGAAGATAGTCTGGCGCCGCTTCGACGAGCAGGGACTGATCGCGGACGTCTGGACCATGAATCCGGACGGCTCCGATCAACGCCAGATCACGACCTTTGGCTCCATGAGCTGGGCGCCGTACATCCACCCGTCGGGGGCCTACTTCATCTTCGCGTCGAACAAGCTGGGGTTCGAGAACTTCGAGCTGTTCATGGTGGACGCGCAGGGGACGAAGGAACCCGTCCGGGTCACGTATTCCGACGGCTTTGACGGCCTGCCGGTCCCCTCGCCGGACGGCAAGATGCTGGCGTGGACCTCGAGCCGTGCGGGCGGCTCGGCCGGACAACTCTTCCTGGCTCAGTGGAATCACGAGAAGGCACTCGAAGCCCTGAAGAACGCGCCGCCGAGAAAGCCGGCCAAGAAATCATGACCACAAGAGGGAAACCGCGTGGTTCGACAGGGGCACCACGAGCGCTCACGCTGAGCGTGCCGAAGGCTGCGATCTCTCGGGCCTCTGCGTTCATCGTCGTCATCGCGGTCGCAGCGGGTCTCCACGCGCAAGCATCGAAAACGCGTGCGCACGTCGAAACGCTGGCGTCCGCGCGCCTCGAAGGACGCCTCGCCGGCTCGAACGGCGAGCGTCTGGCCGGCGACTACATCGTCGCCGAGCTGGAGAAGATCGGCGCGAAGCCGCTTCCGGGCCAGCAGGATTTCCGGCTGCCGTTCGAGTTCACGGCGGGCACGAAAGACAGCGGATCGACGATCAGCCTGCGCTTCGATCCGAAGAACGGCGTGGAAGGCGGCGTCGTCTTCGGGCGCAATCAGGCGCGCGCCTTGTCCTTCTCCGACAACGGCGACGTGGAGGCGCCGGTTGTTTTCGCGGGTTATGGGATCGTCGTCCCTGAAAGCCAGGGGTTCGGGTACGACAGCTACGCCACGCTCGACGTGAAGGACAAGATCGTCGTCGTGCTGCGTTACTTCCCCGAGGACGCGGAGCAGAAGACGCGCGGCATCCTCGCGCGCTACGCCGACCTCCGCTACAAGGCGATGGCCGCGCGCCAGCACGGCGCGAAGGCGATGATCGTCGTCACGGGACCGCGTTCGCCGAACGCGGGAGAGCTCGCGCCGATGACCTTCGACACGGCGATCGCGGGCTCCGGCATCGTCGCGATCAGCGTCACCGGCGAGGTCGCGGTCAAACTCTTCGAGGCGGTGCCGGATAAGCCGCTCCCGGCCTCGCAGAAGTCGCTCGATGATGCCAACCCCCACGCAACTGGCTTCGCGCTGCCGGGCGTGACGGTCAGGGTCCACGCCGAGGTTGAACGCGAGAAGCGCACCGGGCACAACGTCGTCGCGTACCTTCCGGCGACGATGCCCGTCCCTGGCCTCGCGAAGCCATGGGTCGCGGTCGGCGCGCACTACGATCACCTCGGGCACGGCGAGGCGGGCAACACGCTGGCGAGCAAGGACGAGGCGGGCAGGGTTCATTTCGGCGCGGATGACAACGCCTCGGGATCGGCCGCCGTGCTCGCGATCGCGGCGACGCTCGCGAAGCAGCCGCGCCGTCGCGACGTGCTCGTGGCGCTCTGGTCCGGCGAGGAGCTGGGGCTCATCGGCTCGGCGGCGTTCGTCACGGCGCCGCCGGTGCCGCTCGACCTGATCGCCGCGTATCTCAACTTCGACATGGTCGGCCGGATGCAGGACAACAAGCTGGTCGTGCAGGCGGCCGGCACGAGCCCGATGTGGGCGAAAATCCTCGAACAGGCGAACATCGCGGCCGGCTTCGACCTGGCCGTGCAGGAGGATCCGTATCAGCCGACCGATGTCGCGACGTTCAATCTGGCGAGCATCCCCGGCCTCACCTTCTTCACCGGCACGCACGCCGACTACCACAAGCCGTCGGACACGGCCGACAAGATCGATTACGAGGATCTCGACCGCGTCGTCGACTTCGCCGCGGCGATCGTCCGAAAACTCGAGGACGCGACCGAGGCGCCGTCGTTCACGAAGGTCCAGCAGCAGATGCAGGGCGGCGGCGGCCGTGCAGGCGTGCGGATCTTCACCGGCACGATCCCGGACTACTCCAGTGAGGTCAAGGGTCTCCTGCTCGGCGGCGTGGTGGGCGGTGGACCGGCAGAAGAGGCCGGCCTGCAGAAAGGCGACGTCATCGTCGAGATCGCCGGCCAGACGATCACCAACATTTACGACTACACCTACGCGCTCGATATCCTGAAAATTGGTCAGCCGTCGAAGGTCGTCTATATGCGCGGCGGCAAGCGAATGGAGACGACGCTCACGCCCGCGGCCCGTAAGTAGCGACGCTACTCTTTACGCACGTCGCGCGGCCGCTTGTCGTCGCACAGCCCGAGGAAGGCGGCGTGACGCAGGCTGCCGTCCCGCGTCCACTCCGCAAACGAGATCTCGACGAAAGGCCGGCGAGGCTCCAGTGATGAAGCGCCTGGAAGGACGGACGGCCGTCAGTGTCGAGAGCCACGATCTCACCGTCGATGACGGCGGTCCTGGCACCGACGCGCGAGACCGCCTCGGCGACCGCCGGAAACTGCCGCGTAATGTTCTTCAGGTTGCGCGAGGCCAGCGAGACGGTCGTGCCGGCCTTGAGGGCCTGGGCACGATAGCCGTCCCACTTGACTTCATACGACCACTCCCGGCCCACCGGCAACCTGGCAGCGGACGTTGCCATCATCGGAGAGAGAGCCTTCACCATTGCAGGACTGCAGAAGGCCTTCCGCCTTCCCTTCCTGCAATTCTGCCATCCTGCAATTCTGCGATTCTACTGTCAGCGTCTGTTGAGCGTCGCGAGAAGGGCGTCGAGCTGTTGCCGCAATTGCAGCAACCGCGCGCGATCGACGCTCACTGTCCCGCTCGCCGCGCTTCCGCCGGTCGTGCCGGCCGTCCCGGCGGTCCCCACAGGTGCCGGTGTCGTATCCGCGAGGATGCGGTCCAGCGTCTGCTGAATGTCGACCACACGCGCACGCAGGTCGTCGTCGGTCGTGGGCATCGTCGTGGTACGCGGGGTGGCTGGAACACTGGCGGTCTGGGTCGCCGGCGTCGCCCCGGCCGTGCTGCCCAGCGCGCTCAGAAACGGAGACGCCTGGGTCGGCGCCGAAATCTCGCGGCTGGCAAGAATGGTGCGAGGCGACGCGCCCGCCCCGTAGACGTTCTTGTTCGCATCCTCGTCGGGCCGCAGCATGCCCCCGGAGAGGTCGATGCCCGCAAAGAGCCCCTGCGCCCGTGAATACGAGAGGATCTCCGCAGTGAGCAACGCGTCGGTGCCAACCTGGCCCTGGCGCCCGATCGGTCCGGCAGCCACTGACGCGTCCGCACCGAGATTCACCTTGTTCTGCAGCATCTTCTGCGCGCCCGACTCGTTCATCACGAGCAGCACGACGTCGACCTGTTCGGCCCCGGCCTGGAATCCCAGACTGCCCTTGGCGAGCTGCATGAAAACCGGCGCGCTCCATTGGTCGCCAGCTCGGCAGCTCATGACGCCCCTGCCGTATTCGCCGCCGATGATGAACGCAGCTTTCTTCAGTTCGGGGATGACGACGACACAGCGCGCGCGAGTCCAATACTCGGGAGGCACCTGGCCGCGAATCTCCTGCATGGCGCGGGTTGCGGCATTGAGCCGCGCGGTTTCGGCCGGCGTGATCGCCGCGGTCGCACCGGTCGCGCCCGCCAGCACAACCGTGGCGACAACAATGAATCTGTACATTGAACACCTCCCGCGTCGAAGGCCGTGCAACCCAACTGCCACGGCACAATCGTCTGAACGGACGGGCTTATGAGCGTGTGAAGAATCGAGTCATCGCCGCCTTCATCACCGGCCCTTGTGCGCGCCCTGACCGGGAATCAGCCGGTCGGCCGCAAAACTCCGGGCTCGGCCTGGGAGGAGCAAGCGCGCCGGATCCAGGCGAGCGCACTCCGGTGATCGTCGTATCATCGGCGGATGCCACCTCGCAAAAAAGCGACGCGTCGCAAGAAAGCTGCGCCCGCCTCCGTCGGGCTCACGCCCGCGGAAACCGGGAACGCCGCCGGCGCGGAGCTCGATCGCCTGGCCGAGCAGGTGGCCGCCGACGGCGGCGCGGTGGTCGGGCGCTACAGCGATCCTTTCGGCGGAACGCCGCTGCTCGTCGCGGCGCTGCCGGTCGATCGCGTCGAGCCGACGCCGTATCAGCGGGACGCGTCGGACGCGCATGTCAAGCGCCTGATGGGCGTCATCGAAACGATCGGCCGCTTCCTCGATCCGATCGTCGCCGTTCGCGAAGACGGGCAGTACGTCACACCGAACGGCAACCATCGCCTGCAGGCGCTCAAGAAGCTCGGCGTGAAGACGGTGATCGCGCTCGTCATCCCGGACGCCACGGTCGCGTTCAAGATCCTGGCGCTCAACACCGAAAAAGCGCACAACCTCCGCGAGAAGTCGCTCGAAACGATTCGCATGGCGCGCGCGCTGGCGACGATGAAAGGCATGTCCGACAGACCGGAGGGCTCGTTCGCGTTCGAGTTCGAGCAGCCCCCCTTCCTGACGCTCGGCACCTGCTATGAGGCGCGCCCGCGGTTGAGCGGCGGGGCCTATCAATCGATCCTCCGGCGGGTCGATGCGTTTCTGGATGAGCCGATGACCAGGGC
>QHWJ01000018.1:6960-17585 GCA_003222535.1 Acidobacteriota bacterium
TCGTCGTCTCGCGCGTGAACTACACGCGCTTTTCGAAGGCGACGACGTTCGACTTCGACGAAGCGCTCGACAAGATCATCGCCGCCGCGGCGAGATTCAACGTGGACCGGGTCAAGCAGGAGGACGTCGCCAGGGCGGGCGGCGGGCCACCGGACGAGGAATGACCGGAGTCATGCTCGCTAGAGACGGATTCGCGAAATCACTGACACCGCGTCGAACCCGCTGTCGAACGTCATGATGCGCGCCACACCGTGTTCCTGCATGGTCGCTACATGGATCGCGTCGCGAGCCGACAACGTCGGATAGCCGAGGACCACAGCCTTCGCCCGTTCGACGGCCGCGCGGTCGATCGGAAAGATCTCGTCGACGACGCCCATCAGCAGATCGAAAGCCGGCTGAATGGCGTCGCGGCGATCGAGCGACACGTACCGATGCAGGATCTCCTGCAGCACCTCCGCGTCGGTGACCAATCGCTCGTGGTTGGCGGTCGCGCGCTCGAGCAGGCGCTGGGCGTCGGCCTTGTGCGGGTGATGCGCGCCGATCAGGTACATCGGCACGTTGGTGTCGACGAAAATCATCGAGTCGACGGGCCGAGGTATCCGCGCTCGATTTCTTCGTTCATCTGATCGATGTCGCCGGTCGGGAACGAGTGCCGGGCTCCCGCCCGAATGGCGTCGAGTCGCCGGTCAACGTCGGCCGACGGACCGCGACGCCGGGCCGCCCGAAGCGCCTGCCGGACCCACTCGGCGACGGTCATCCGATGCGCGCGCGCCGTTTTCTGGATTTCGCGCCACTCGGGATCGTCGATCAGGACCTGGAGTCGCTTAGTCATGTGATGAGCTTATTTGACTCATCGATATGAGTCAAGATGCGGAGGCCGGAGCCATCGCCAATTCACCGTTCGCCGACTCGCCAACTGCTGCTATCATCCCCCTCGTGTTCAGGCGCATCGTGTAGCTGTTCCGGGCGCGTCAAGAGCACGTCGAAGCCGTAGACGGACACATGGTGGGCGAGCCTTTTCGGGTTCGTCTTCGCGGCGACCCTGAAAGGGTCGCCCTACGCACGCGGGCCGGACGAGTGGGATTGGCTGGATGGGGAGGTGCAGGATGGGCTCGATTCGAAAGGCGTTGATCGTTCTCGCCGTGTTTTCCCTTCCGGCCCTTCCCGCCCCTCCTGCCTTTCCTGCCCTTCCGGCTCTCTCCGCGAACCCGGTCGTGAAAGGCCCCGAGCGCGGTGCCCTCGTCATCGTGGGCGGCGGCAAGGTGGGAACGGAGATTCTCAGCCGGATGTTCGATCTCGCAGGCGGCAAAGACGCGCCGCTCGTCGTGATCCCGACCGCGAACGGTCAGGACGAGTACCCGGCCGACTGGCCGGGGCTGAAGATGTTCAGGGACTTCGGCGCGACGGACATCACGCTGCTGCACACGAAGGACCGGAAGCAGGCGGATTCAGAGGCGTTCGTCCGTCCGCTCATGGCGGCGAAGCTCGTCTGGTTCGTGGGGGGCCGCCAGTGGCGGCTCGTCGACGTTTATGCCCATACGCGGACCCAGCGCGAGATCGAGCGCGTGCTCGAGCGCGACGGCGTGGTCGCGGGGTCGTCGGCCGGCGCGTCGATTCTGTCGTCGTACCTCGTCCGCGGCGCGCGCGAGAACAACTTCGTCATGATGGCGCCGGGATACGAGGAAGGATTCGGACTCATCAAAGGCGTGGCGCTCGATCAACACATGCTGACCCGCAATCGTCAGGATGATCTCGAAGAGGTCGTGGCCAGGCACCCGGAAGTGCTCGGCATCGGCCTCGACGAGAGCACGGCAATCGTCGTCCGCGGCCAGCAGTTCGAAGTGATCGGGGCGAGCAAGATCGCGATTCACGACGGGCGGATCGTGAGCGGCGCGCAGGAGCGCAACGGCGGCAAGAAGAAGTATTTCTTCATGGGCCCGGGCGAGCAGTACGACCTGACGAAGCTCGAACGGATCGGAAAGCCGCCCCGGAGCGAGCCGTGAGCTCCCGCCGTGCGTTTCTCGGTCGCCTGGGCGGCGCGGCCATCGTGTCGGGCGGTGGTCTCGATTTGCGCGCCTGGGCCTTCGACGTCGATCAGGGCAGTCAAAAAGGACGCGATCTGCAGAGCCTGCGTATCGACGCGCGCAGGCTGCGCGAGCGCATCGAGACCTTGAGCACCTTCGGACGTCCCTCCGGCGGCGCGTTCGCCGACGGCGTCAGCCGCACGGCCTACTCCGACGCCGACGTCGCGGGCCGCGCGTACATGATGGCTCAGATGCGGGCGGCCGGCCTGCGGCCGCGGATCGATCCTGCCGGCAATATCTTCGCGCGCCGCGCCGGCACGAGTCCGACGCTCAAGCCGATTCTCTTCGGCTCCCACATCGATTCGGTGCCGAATGGCGGCAACTTCGACGGCGACCTCGGATCGCTCTCAGCGCTCGCCGCGCTCGAGGCGCTCGCGGCGGCCGGCATCGGCGCGCGCCATCCGCTCGAGATGGTCGTCTGGGCGCACGAGGAAAGCTTCGCATTCGGCCGCGGCCTCGCCTGCAGCCGGATCGTCGCCGGTGATGTCTCGCCGCGCGACATGGACGAGATGTGGAACGGCGTGCGCCGCGGCGACGCGATCCGCAAGATCGGCGGCGATCCCGATCGTATCCTCGAGGCGCGCCGCCCGAAGGGGTCGCTTCACTGCTATCTCGAGCTGCACATCGAGCAGGGCGGCACGCTCGAGCGCGCGGGCATTCCCGTGGGCGTCGTGGAAGGCATCGTCGCGATCGACCGGTACGAAGCGATCGTCACGGGCGTCGCCAACCACGCCGGCACGACGCCGATCGCCGAGCGGCACGACGCGATGCTGGCGGCCGCACATCTCACCGTCGCCGTCCGGGACGCCGCGACGCGCGCGCCCGGACGTCAAGTGGCCACGGTCGGGCACATCGAGGTGACGCCGAACTCGGCCAACGTGATTCCCGGGCTCGTTCACCTGTCGGTCGAGCTGCGCGATCTCGAGCCGCGAACACTCGTCACGATGATGGACGACATTCGCGCCCGCGCGCGCGACATCGCGTCGACCACCGGCACCACGATCGAATTCCGCGAGCTCGCGAGGGCCGCGCCGGCCGTCGCGACACCGGACGTGCAGGCTGCGATCGAGCGCGCCGCGGCGTCGCTGGATCTGCGGTCGACGCGCCTGCCGAGCGGCGCCGGGCACGACGCGCAGATGATGGCACTGCTCGGCCCGATGGGGATGATTTTCGTGCCGAGCGTCGGCGGCGTCAGCCACTCGCCGAAGGAGCTCACCTATTGGGAGGATTGCGCGCGCGGCGCGGATGTCCTGTTGCGTACGCTGCTCGAAATGGATCGCGTGGATTAGCCGGGGGTCCGCCTTCGGCGGGACAAGAAAGGCGGACGGCCATGTGCGGACACCGAATCGAAAGCAGAGCGGGGTGTCAGGGGGGCACGCGCGGGCCAGGCACCGCTGAAGCGGCGCCCTACGCGCTGGCACCCTACGCGCCGGCACCCTGCGCGCCGGCACCCTGCGGTCCCGGTGGCCTACGATTTCCGCAGCAGCACGTAAAGGTTCAGCGCGCCCATCACGAGGAAACACGGCGCCACGTAGAGCCATTCCTGACCCTCGCCGGCGATCGCGGCAACGCCGGCGAGCACGCCGGATCCGAGCCATCCCGCGGACGTGACGACGAGAAACTGATGCGCGCGGCGGATCGGGTCGTCATCGATCCGTGGCCAGAGCGGATGCTTGATCACCGATCGCCACACCCTCGACGCAAAAAACACGACGAAGGCCGCGGCCGTCCAGGGCTCGCCGTTCCGCCATCCGCCCAATAGGACCGCTGCCGCGCCTATCGCGAACAGCGTCAGCCAGAAGACACGGACGGCGCTCATCCGACCAGTCCCTACGCCTCCGCTCTATAAAACGCAATCATGTCCATCGGTTTCGCAGGCTGCGCGCCGATCTGCCGGAGCATCGTCGTCACCTGACCGCGATGATAGCTGGCGTGGTTCACGACATGCTGCAGCATCTGCCAGAACGGCGACGACCCGCTGTGCCCGCTGAGCAGCTTGTAGTCGAACGCGCGCGCGATGCCGTCCTCGCCGAGCCCTCCGAGGAACGCCCGCATCTTCGCTTCAAGCTCGGACCAGGCGCGCCGGACGGACGCGAGGTCGGGGAACTGATCGCTCGGCAGCAGCGCCGTCGGCGAGTGACCCTGCCAGCGTGAGTACCAGGCCCATTCGGCTCCGTAGATGTGCACCATGGTCTCGCGAATGGACTTGAAGCTGCTGCCCATGTCGTGATTGAACTGCTCGGAGGTCAGCGGCTCGAGCGCGTCGAGCAACCGGTCGCGCGCCCAATAATGGTAATCGAGCATCGTCTGCAGATCCTGTACGGTCATTGTCCCTTTCTCGCTGGCAGCACGGCCGCCCGCAGCAATCGATCGAGCCGCGGAAACTCGCGGTCGAGATACGCGTTGCCGCCGTCGAACAGCGGCTGTTGTTTGCCCGCGCGGATGCCGCCGCCCGGGCTTTCGCCGTACTCGCTGTTCAGCGCGTCAGCAACGTCCATGCCCTGCACGACCTCGCCGAACGGGACGAACCCCTGGGCGTCCTGGTACGCGTTGTCGCGCAGACTGATGTAGACCTGCGTCGTGCGGCCGTTCGGCACGGCGAACGCGAACGCGACGCGCCCGCGCGTGTTCGACTGACCGCGCGGGTCGTCGGGAATCGTGCGCGTCCGCCACCGCGAGGCGACAACCGGGTCGGCATTGATCCCGAACTGCGCCCACTGTCCCTTGACGACGCGAAAGAAGCGCGAGTCGTCGAAGTAGCGCGACGTCACGAGCTCGTGAAAGCGGGACGCGCCGTGCGGCGCCCACTCGTGGTGCACCTCGATGACAATCGGACCCTTGCTCGTGTCGAGACGCACGCGGAACGTCTCGAGGGCGAGCCTTGCAGGCGAGCCGGTCCGCTCGGCTGACCAGCCTCCGCCAGGGCTTCGGCGGTCCGCCGCAGCTTCAGCGAAGACGGAAAGCCCCGCGCTCCAGAAGATGGGAACGGTCGCGCTGCAGAAGAGCGCGACGAGCACTGCGCGCACGCCCGGCATTCTACGCTACCAGCGGCCGCGATCCTTGTAGAGCGCCTTCTGCGCCTGAATGATCTGCTTCCATCGCCGCTTCGTGTTCGCGGCGGCCGCCTTGTCGCGCTTCCGCTCCTCGAACGCCGCCTCGCGACCGAGCCGCCGGTAGTTTTCAAGCCGGTCGGCGTCAAGACGGCCTGCCGCAACGGACGCGAGCACCGCGCACCCCGGCTCGGTGGCGTGCGCGCAGTCCGCGAAGCGGCAGGCACCGGCCAGCGCTGCGATGTCGTCGAACGCGGCGTCGACCGCGGACTCGTCGACCCACGGCTGCAGCTCGCGCATGCCCGGCGTGTCGATGAGCAGCGCGCCGCCCGGCAATTCCACGAGCTGTCGCGAGGTCGTCGTATGGCGGCCCTTCCCGTCGCTGTCGCTGATGGCGCGGACCTTCAGCATCTCGCGGCCGAGCAGCCGGTTGACCAGCGTCGATTTGCCGACACCCGACGACCCGAGCAGCGCAACGGTCCGCGCGGGGTGGAGGTACGGCTCGAGCGCGGTCAGCCCGTGCTCGTGCAGCGCGCTGACAATGAGCACATCGACCAGCGGCAGGCGTGCAGCGAGCGACTGGCCGGCGGCGGCGGGATCCTCGCAGAGATCCGCCTTGTTGAGCACCACGACAGGCACAGCTCCCGCGTCCCAGACCATCGTCAAGTACCGTTCGAGACGCCTGGGGCTGAGATCCCGGGCGAACGCGGTGACGAGAAAGATCGTGTCGACGTTGGCGGCGACGACCTGCTGATCGGCGGCACGGCCGGCCGCCGCACGAGACACGGTGCTCCGTCGCTCGAGCCGGACATGGATGATCGCGCGGTCGGCCGCCGCCCGGCGCCCGCCATGTTCCTCCGAAACGACTGCTCCCACCCAATCACCGACGGCCGGAAAGTCCGCCGCGCTCGTCGCGTCATGGCGGAATCGACCGCTCACCTCTGCCCACGCCTCAACATCGCCGGCGAGGCGATACAGCCCGCGTTGCTCTTCGATGACGCGCGAAAAGCACAGATCTCCGCGATCGACGCCAGCGATCTGTGCTTCGAAAAACGGATGCCACCCCAGACGTTCGCGTACAGACACGTCGACTCTCCTTCTGAATCAACCGCTCGCCTTTCAGGAGCGCTCGGGAGCGCGAGCCTTTCAGGCGAGCGTCAGTCAGACCGTTTACTTGTTCAGGAAAAAGAGAAGGCAGGCCCGCGCGAAAGATCCTTGGATCCTGAAAGTGCGTTGCGCAGCTGGAAGTCGCGCAGCCCTCGAGGCTGCCCGGCGGCCGTTGGCAGGCCTGAAGACCTGCGCTACGAGAGGCCGCCGATAATTCTGCAACGCGCTTTCAGATCCTCACATCTGAAGAGGCGGACCTGTCCCCGGCACGATCCCAGACGGCTCTCATGTGAACAGGCCCCCCTTTCGAGGGTTACTTTAGCACGCCGCGCCGGAGAAAAGCGGGAGCGGAGCGCGAGATCTTGTCTTAGAGAACTAAAAGTTCACCTTCAACCCGAAGCGCAGCACGCGCGGCGCGAGGATTGTGGTCGCGAAGTTGGCGTTCGACGCATCCTGCCGCGTGATGCGGGCGAGCACCGGCGCGGCATTGAGCAGGTTGAACGCGTCGATGTTGAACGAGAACCGGCGCGCGTTGTACCGGAACGTCTTGTCCCAGTGCGCGTCGACCTGGCGGTACGACTCGTAGTGCGTCGCACCCTGCGGTTCGATGTTGACGTTGATGGTGCCGAGCGATCCGGTGCGGTTGGGCGACTGGATCGTCCGGTTGAACTGAACGCCTTCGCGCGCGTTGAAGAACGCCGCGGCCGACATGCCCCCCGGCAGCGCGTACATCCCGGACAGCTTCGCGACCCAGCGCGGACCGTTGATGCCGCTGGTGCCGCTCGAATCGCGCCCGTTCTGCAGGTCGTAGTTCGTCGGATCGCCCGTGTTGGCGTTGATGCCGTTGACGCCATTCGCGAAATCAGCGATGGTCGGATAGAAGAACCGTGTGTGGTTGTAGGTAAAGCGGCTGTTCATCAGCCAGCGATGGCTGAAGCGCTTGCGCGCCGTCAGCTCGATACCGTGGTAGTTGCGAGAATCACCCACGGGTCGCGAGCGGAGAGAATCGCGTCGAGCAGCTCCTTGCCGAAGCTCGTTCCGAGTGCGGCCGACTTGGTGTCCACCACCGGGCTCTCGCCGGTGACCGTCACCGTCTCCTGCACCGACGCAATCTCCATGCGCCCGTCCGCTGGCCGCGGTCACGGCAGCCTGCGCCTGAAGCAGCGCGGAGCTGGTGATGGTGACGGTGACGCCTGGCAGCACCGCACCGCTGCCGTCCGTCGCTTTACCGAAGATTTCGCCCGTGCTCACCTGCGCAGCCGCAGGCACCGCAGCCAGCGCCACCAGCAGACACACACCTACTGCCCGGCATACCAAAACTCGACTCATACATCCTTGCGAATGCTCACCGATACGTGCAAAGACGAATCGCGTCCGAAAGGGTAAATGTGTCGTGAGCAGGAATCAAGTCCTCGCGTTCGTGATATCCGCGTCGGCCTCGACTCCGTGCTCGCCTGCTGCGTCCTCTCGGGCTCTGCGTTCAACGTCGCGAGTGTCTGGCTAAAGCCGGACACTACGGGATAGATTTCTCAGGCGTGAGCATGTTGGCGTCGCGAAAGAGGGCCCACTCGCCATCTGCCTTCTTGCGGAGCACGGACAGCGTCGGGCCGCCCAGATGCGTCGGTGCCCCACCATCGACGGGCCGCACCGTCACCCTCAGATGGTTCCAGCAATACGCCCAATCGCCGAACACGCGAATCTCCTGAATACCTGCTGTGCCCTCGACTCGCGTCTTGCCTTCCATGGCCCGGGAGGCCGCCGCGAAGCCCTCTTTCCCACGCATGGGTGGGCGTCCGGGTCCGAGGAAGACGACGTCGTCGTCTATCAATTCGAGGATCCGGGGCAGGTCACCTTCGACAGTCGCCCGCATCCATGTCTCAATCAGGGAACGAATCGCCTGCTCGTCAGGATCCATAAGGAGCGGCTCCCCATGTGCTCTGCTTTGAACGTCGTGATGTGTCCGGCTGAAGCCGGACACCACCTGATGACGCCTACTGTCTCCCGCCCGTGAGCGGCGTCATCGCGCCACCGATGGCGCGATTGAACGCCGGCACGTCGCGATCCATCAGGATCTTGTAGTCCGCCTTCGCGCCGTTCAGGTCCTTTTCGATCGTCTCCAAGAGGCTGACCGACGTGTCGGTCGGCGCAAAATCGGCGCCCCCCGAGACGTCGCCCGCGCCTGGACCGACCTCGCCGTTCAGCCAGATCAGGTTCATGTAGACGCGATAGGCCTGCTGGAAATACTTGTCGTCGCTCGTCATCTGGGCCGGCTCGAGCAGCTTCGCCTCGACGTCGAACAGCTTCCTGTCCATCTCCGCCACCTGCTTGATCAAGGCCTCCCTGGTCCGATCGTCCCGGTACGCCTTGGTGACGTCCTCGAGCTGCTTTCGCATCACCTCGAGCGTGTTGACCATGTCCGCCGCGGTGCTGATGTCGTCGCGCAGCCGAAGCTGCAGCTTCACCGAGAGATCGAGGTCGGCCTGCGACGTCGGCACCTTCGGATCCCTCAGGATTTCGATCGGCTGCGTCGACGACCGGCCGTCGACCGTCAGCTTCACGGTGTACTTTCCGGGGACGACGATCGGGCCCACCTGCGCCTGCTCGAGCCCCCAGTGCGTGACCGGCCGCGTGTCCTGTCCGCGGAAGCGGGGCTCCTCCCAGATATGCGGGTTCTCGGGCGGCGTGGTTCGCATCGCGATGAGCCGCGGCGGCTCGTGCCGCAGATCCCACGACACGCGGTTCAGGCCTTCGCGCGGCGTCGCCCGCAGATCGCGGACGACGGTGCCCTGCGCGTCGAGCACCTGAAGCTGCACGTTTCCGCGCGGTGCCGCCCGCAGCGAAAAATTGATCAGCGCGCGGCCGCGCACCGTCCAGCGATAGGCCGGGCGCGGCGCGAAGAGATGCACCGCCGCCTCGGTCGTGGCCGGTGTGCCCTGCTCGAGCGGCGTGATGTCGTCGAGCACGTACAGGCCGCGGCCGTACGTGGACACGACAACATCATGGAACGCCTTCTGGACGACGACCCAGCTCACGGGCGCGCGCGGCAGGCCCGCCGATACCTCCGTCCAGTGCCCGCCTTCGTCCGTGCTGTAAAAGAAGCCGTGACCGGTGCCCGCGAACAACATCCCCGGCCTGTTCGGGTTCTCCGCGACTGCTTTCACATACGACAGCGGATGCCGGTTCGGCAGATCCCCGTTCACGCGTTTCCAGGTAACGCCGTAGTCCGTGGTCTTGAAGATGTACGGCTCGCGGCTGTCCATCAGGTGCGCGTCGACGGCCACGTACGCCGTGCCGCCGCTGAAGTGCGACGGCTCGATCTTCGAGACGACGCCCCACGCCGGCATGCCCGTGACGTTCTTCGACACGTCGTTCCACGTCGCGCCGCCGTCCTTCGTGTACCAGAGCTGGCCGTCGTTGGTGCCGGCCCAGATCAACCCCTTCTCCACCTCGGATGGCGCGATCGCAAAGATCACCTCCGGCGCGAACTGCCCCAGGTTGTCGCCGACCAGGCCGCCGGACGAGACGATCCGGCCCGGATCCTGAGCCGATAAATCGGGACTGATCACCTTCCAGCTCTGACCGCCGTTGCTCGTGTGAAAGATGACGTTGCAGCCGTAATAGACGTTGGTGTGATCGAAGGGATCGATCGCGAGCGGCGCCGTCCAGTGGCAGCGGTACTTCGAGTCCTCGGGCGGCGAGTCGAGCGTGATCATCCACGGCGCGACCGACCGCGCGATCTTCGTCCGATGGTCGTACCGGGTGACCTTGTTCCCGTAACACGTCGACCAGACGATGTTCGGGTCGGCCGGATCGGGAATCGTGAACCCTGACTCGCAGCCGCCGAGTCCGTGATCCCAGAGGTTGCCGGAGCCGTTGTAGCCGGCGCCGGTGCCCTCCGCGGCGATGATCGACCCGCGCATCGTGCCGTCGTCCTGCATGTTGCTGTAGACGTAGTACGGCACCTGGTTGTCGACGCTGACGTGGTACATCTGCCCGATCGGCAGCTGCACACGCCGGTCGCTCCGGCCATGCTGCGTGGTAATGGTGATGCCGGCGTCGTGGGTGATGGCGAAGCGATCGGCGTCCTTCGGATCCCACCAGATGTCGTGGTTGTCGCCGCCCCAGTTGACGCTGCGGAACGTCTGGCCGCCGTCGACCGACTGAAAGAACGAGCTGTTGGAGACCAGGATCTCGTCCGCATTGGCCGGCGAGACCGCGAGGTGAATGTAGTAGCCGGCGCGTCCGATCAGCTCGCGCGACCAGTTCACGACGCGCCAGTTCGCGCCGCCATCGTCGGAGCGCCACACCGATCCCTGATCCCTGGTCTGGATGAGCGCGTACACGCGTTCGAGTCGGTCGGCGCGACGGCAACGTCGATCTTTCC
>QHWJ01000329.1 GCA_003222535.1 Acidobacteriota bacterium
CATTAGCCCTCAGCGCTTAGCCCTGCAGGATGCGTTTTCAGCATCCTGTTAGAGGATCTCTAGTTCGGGCTGAGACAGGACTATGTTCGCTCGAGGTCCGAAGGATCCTTCATGCGGGGGCGTTGCAGATGAAGGGGTGATTGAGGAACTCGGGCGCGGATTACCGCGCTCTCGCGCTCATTCCGTTGCGATCGGGTAGGTCGTGAGTCATACGCCCGCGACGTTCGCTCGAATCGGAACAATGGCCGCACCGCGAGTCCCTGCGAGCTGTTGGAGCAAACGGCAGGCCAAGTAACCACGCTTCGCCTCAAACCGTACCAGTGACGCTCCGTCGGCGAGCGAGTCTTCGTTACCCGCCAGACGAACCGGCGCGAGCCACCCGCGTAGCCAAGTAGCACCGGCGACAGCGGCCAGCAGCAGGCGACCGACAGCCCGGATCCGCGGCGCGCGTGCGAAAAACAGGGCGACCCCGACGGTCACGACGACGAGAAACAGCCACGGTGATCCGGGGATGAACGACTTGCCGAGCTGCGCGAGCGTCAGCACGATGCGCGCGGCGATCTCACGACGCCCGGTCGGGCGGCGCGCTGACCGCGACGCGGTTCCTTCCTTCGCGCTTGGCCAGATACAGCGCCTGATCCGCCCGCGCCAGCAGCTCCTCTCCCGTCGTGGCCAGGACGCTCGCGATGCCGATGCTGACCGTGACACGGACATCGTCGGACCATGGACCGCCACGCGGCCGGCTGCCCTCAATCCCTTCGCGAATGCGCTCGGCGATCTGCGCGCTGCTGCCGTCTCCATTGTCCGGCAGGAGCACGGCGAACTCGTCTCCGCCGTACCGTGCGCACACATCGAACAACCGCACCGATCGACGCAGTACATCGCCGATCACGCGAAGCACCGCGTCGCCGGCCTGATGACCGAGCCGGTCGTTCAACTGCTTGAAGTTGTCGACGTCGAGCATCAGCGCCGTCAGCGGCGCCTGCTGGCGGCGCGCGCGTTCGACCTCTTCGTCGAGCCGCAGGTGGAGCTGCCGGCGATTGAACAGCCCTGTGACCGGATCGATCGCGGCGAGGCGGGCGGAGGCACGCGCGGCTCGAACCGCGTCGTTTCGATCGAGCGCGAGCGCCGCAATCGACGCCAGCCCCCGCAGCTGGTTGAGATCGCGCCGCTCGAACGCCTGCGCGTCACGGCGGTCCGCGACGCTCATCACGCCGAGCACGCCATCCGCGCCGACCAGCGGCAGGGAGATGAATGACGGTGTGCGATAGCGAAGCCGGGGCGTGGGCGCGTCCGCCAGCGCACGCACGTTGGCGATCAGGAGCGGACGCGCGGAGCGGTAGACGGCGCCGATGATGCCCGCCCCCGGCCGGATGCGCAGATGCCTGACGAGCACACCGGCATAGCCGGATGTCGCGGCAATCGTCAGCAGATTGTTCGCGCGATCGAACAGCGCCAGCGAGCTCTTTTCCGCGCGGACGGCGCGGGCGAAGGAGTCGGCAATCGTCTGATGGAGCTGTCCCGGATCGGTGATGCGCGACAAGCGTCGCGCAAAGGTATGCGTCGTCACCAGCCGGCGATTCGGAACGCTCGATGGCGCAATGGGAAGACCCCGGAGCGCGGCGGACACGCGGAGCGCCCACTCCTGCAGCATCGGAGCGGACAATGTCCATTCGCCCAGGAGCAGCAGCCGCAGGTGATGCCTGCCTGAGTCCTGCAGCGCGACCTGCGTCCAGCGTCCTCCGCCGGTCACCATGAGATCGCTGACCGGCTCGTCGGAGCCGGCCGGCCGGGACGTAACGGCCGCCTCCAGGGCAGCCGGCACGTCGGCGTGTTCCGGGGCGGGCGCCCGGGACCTTCAAGCTCGTCGAGACTCGCTCGACGAGCAGACGACAAGCGGAATCGAAGTCCGGCGCCGCGGCAACCGCGTCGACGAGGACACGAAACTGCTCGACGTGATCCGGCAGGAGGAGGCTGATCATCACCATGGAGCCTTTACTGCCCGCCCAGCCGACTTTAGTTCCCGCGCAGCGCGGACTTTGTTCTGCCGCACCGCCGGATCCGCGTCGACGCCATTCTGTCCCAACAGGGGTATGGGCCTTGCAGCGAGCCGCAGAAACCTCACTCGGGCTTCGTACGCCGGATTCAACACGGAACTTTTGAGAGCAGGGTCTATGTTTCGACGACTGTCCACGGTCGGGTTATTCACGGGATTGCTCCTGATCGGTGGCAACAAGCATGCCGCGGCGCAGAGCGGGGCGAACGTTCTGGTTGTGGTCAACGACGCCAGTGAGGCGAGCCGGACGATCGCGGAATACTACGCGCGAAAACGGGCCGTGCCGGCCACGAACATCTGCCACCTCACGACGTCGACCGAGGACACGATCGAGCGTCTCGACTTCGATCGCCAGATTCAGGGTCCTACGGGGCGATGCATCGCCGCGATGTCCGGGCAGGATCGCATTCTGTACATCGTGCTGACCAAAGGAGTGCCGATTCGGATTCAGGGGACCTCGTCCGGGCGCGAGGGCACGGTCTCGAGCGTCGATTCGGAGCTCACGCTGCTCTATCGCCGGCAGCTCGGTGTCAACACCCCGATTGCCGGTCCGCTGCCGAATCCTTACTTCGCCGCCAACCTCCCCGTGAATGAGCACGCCAAGCCGTTCACGCACGAGCGTGCCGGTATCTTCCTCGTGACGCGTCTCGATGGCTTCACGGTCGAGGATGTCCTCGGCCTGGTCGACCGATCCGTCGCAAGCCAGAAAGAGGGGCGCATTCTCCTCGACAGCCGTGCCTCGTGGCAGGCGAGCGGCAACACGTGGCTCAAGACGGCGGCCGAGACGCTGAAAAGCATCGGCTTGGGCGATCGGGTCGAGCTCGATGAGAGCAGCAGGGTTTTGAAGAACGGCGAAAGCGTCCTCGGTTACTACTCCTGGGGCTCCAACGATCCGGCCATCAAGGACCGCAACCTCAATCACCACTTCGTCCCGGGCGCCCTTGCCGCCATGTTCGTGAGCAGCGACGCGCGCACCTTCAAGGAGCCGCCGGCGTCATGGGCCCTTGGAGAGACGAACAACCCGCAGACCTATTACGCCGGCACCCCGCAGTCGCTCACCGGAGATTTGATCCGGGCCGGAGTCACGGGGACGGCCGGGCATGTCGCGGAACCGTTTCTCGACGCGACGATCCGTCCCGATATCCTGTTTCCCGCATACGTCACCGGAGCGAATCTCGCCGAAGCGTTCTATCAAGCGATGCCCTATCTGAGCTGGCAGACCATCGTAATCGGCGATCCGCTGTGCGCACCGTTCCGGACGCACGTGCTCGCGACGGAAGAGATCGCTCCAGGGATGGACAGCGCCACCGAGCTGCCGGCGCTCTTCGCTGCGCGCCGATTGAAGCTCGGCGGTGGCGCGGCCAAGCGCGACGCGCTGACGGCGTACATGCGATTCGAGTCGCGCACCTCGCGAGGCAACGCGGCCGGCGCCCGCCAGGCGCTCGAGGAGGCGGGGGCTGCCGACGCGCGGTTCACGCCGGCGCACCTCCTGCTCGGGATGCACTACCAGCAGGAAGGCGCGATCGACCGGGCCATTGAGGAATATCGCGGCATTCTCGCCTACGCGCCGAACCAGGTCATGTCGTTGAACAATCTGGCCTACATCCTGGCCGTCAATCGTCGTGCGCCGCAGGAAGCGCTGCCCCTGGCGGAACGGGCCGTCGCCATTTCGAAGGGCGAGCCGAATGTCCTCGACACGCTCGGCTGGATTCAGCACCTGCTCGGGAAAGACGACGATGCGGCGAGGTCTCTGCGCATGGCCGTCAGCGCCGCGCCGGACAACGTGGAACTGCGCTGGCACGCAGCGGTGGTCTTTGCCAGTCTGGAGGACGTGGCGAAGGCGACCTCGGAGCTGGCCGCCGCGCTGAAGATCGATCCAAAGCTCCCCGACCGTGAAGAAGACGTCCGGAAGCTTCAGGAGAGTCTGAGCGCACGCCGTCCGAGTCGCTGACAGCGTCGTCGGTCGTGACCTCGTCGCGGCGAGAAAAGTCGCCGCGACGGAGACTTCCTGCCACAGGAATCCGTTCGCACCCCGTCCCCAGCCGATTCCCCGCCACGCTGTATGCGACTGGCAATCAACGACTTGCCGTAGTCGTCGCATCCGGAGATCGGGGCGGCCGGTGGTGGCAGCGTGATTGCTCTCTCGGCTGGCGTGTTTCACAACGCGACGTGTGACCGCCCTCAGATGGAGAGACGAATGCCCGCCGTCCGATTCGCAGTGAGAATAGCGCTCATGCTCGGCTTCGTCCTGGGTGTGGGCGCAGGCCGGGCGTCGGCGGACCTGTGCGATCTCACCACGCTGAATTCGTCCTGCGGGCCGATGGGCGGCGAGTGGTCCGGAACCCACAGCCCCAGCACCCACCCGTTCGCGATGGGCGCGATCGTCCGGCAAATCGGTCCCCAGCCTACCGGTACGGGCTACATCGATTCGTTCGTGCGCATTCAACACCACCCGACCGAGCAGGGTTACAACACGGATAACCGCCCCCTGCAGTTCGACGAGAAGACCGCCGCCACCTTCACGCACTCGATTAGAGTTGCGAACGTTCCGGTGGTCAACATCGGCGGAACGAACTATCGCGAGTTTTTCCTCGACGTCAACGAGAACAGCTCGACGCCCAACCGGTACCTGTCCCTCGATAAGCTGCAGATCTTCCTCGGCGCGTCGGGGAACCTGGGCAACTATGTGGCCAGCGGGCTGACGGGGACGCTGAATGGCTTGAGCCCGATTTACAACATGGACACGGGCGTGAGCGGCATCGGGGATCTCCAGGACAACTGGATCCAACTGGATTACAGCCTGAACAGCGGCAGCGGGCAGGGCGACATGGTCGCGTACATCCCCGACAGTCTGTTCACGAACACGGGCGGGAACCCCTACGTGTATCTGTATTCGCAGTTCGGCACGACTACGTCAGGGCCGACCTCGCTGACAACCGACGCGGGTTTCGAGGAGTGGTGGACAAGGTCTCCGATCGCGGTGCCGCAGACTGCGGTGCCCGAACCGACTGCCCTCGTGCTTCTGGGGTCCGGCCTCGCGCTCGTGGCTCGCACGATCCGCCGGCGGAAGTCTTCCGAAGCCGGCGGAAAGGCGCACCGGCCGGTGACAAAAGTCTCGATATTGGCGGACTTGCCAGTCCGACTTTCGTAATCAATCGGACGTCGGCCCCGGAAAACCCCATATAGCGCGACGTTTTCGCTGTTTGCACCATCCGCGGTGCGGCGGAGTGGTCTTTGCTCCGGCAACAGCGTGCCCGTCCGGCCGACCGTCCTCTGGCTCCTCTTGTTGGCTGTCGCCGCCGGGTCGTCCTGCGTCCGCGATCCCGAGAAGCTGAAGCTTCAGTACGTCCGCTCGGGCGATGTTTACCTGGCCGGGAAGAAGTACACGGAAGCCATTCTCGAATACCGGCGGGCCGTCCAGGTGGCGCCCAAGGATGGCGAGGCGCGATACAAGCTTGCCGAGGCGTATGCCGCCGCTGACGAGGTGCGGAACGCGCTGCCGGAATACGTGCGCGCGGCCGACCTGCTGCCCGAGCGCATGGAGCTGCAGATCAAGGCCGGCAACCTTCTCCTGCTCGGTGGCCGGTTCCAGGACGCGAAGACGCGCGCGCGAAGCGTGCTCAATCGCGATCCCAAGGATGTTCGCGCGCTCGTGCTCCTGGGCAACGCACTGGCCGGCCTTCGGGAGATTGGCGACGCGGTCACCGTTGCGGAGCACGCGACCGAGCTGGCGCCGGAGCGCGCGGGCTTGTATACAAATCTCGGCGCACTGCAGCTCGCCAAGGGCGATCATGACCTCGCGGAAACCGCCTTCAAGCGGGCCGTCGAGGTTGGAGGGGCGAGAACGCTGCCGCGCCTCGCGCTCGCCAACTTCTATCGCGCCTGCGGCCGCATCACGGATGCCGAGCAAACGCTGCGCGGCGCTCTGACGATCGAGCCCAGGAACCTGCAGGTGAACCGGACGCTGGGCGCACTTCTGATGGAGGCCAGCCGCCCGGCCGAAGCCGAGCCCTATTTCAAGGCGGCGGCCTCGATGTCCAACGACTTGCCGTCGCAGCTCGGCCTGGCCGATTACTACGTCGCGAGCCACCGGCCGGCCGAAGCGCTCATGGTCCTCAACCGGCTGGCTGCGGACCCGAAAGCGTTCACAACGGCGAAGACACGCATCGCGATCATCGAGGTGGGGACCAATAGCCGGCCCGACGCGTACAAGACTATCGCGGAGGTCCTGGCGAAGTCGCCGAAGGACGCTACGGTACTGGCCTTCAAGGCACAGATCCTGCTGGCGGACTACCGCATCGACGAGGCCCTCGCCGTGATCAAGGACGCCGTGACGATCGACCCGCGGTCGCCTCAGGTGCAGTTGATGCGCGGGAGAGTCCACGTTGCGCGCAACGAACTGGAGGAGGCGCGTAAGGCGTTCAACGAAGCGCTGGACCTCGATCGGTTCGGTGTCGGGGTGGACGCGGCGCTCGAGCTGGCTCAGCTTCACATGCGGCGGCGCGAGATGGACACCTCCATCGGGTACGCCGATCAGGGCGTCAAGACGCACCCCGACAGCCTCGAGGCGCGGCTGCTGCTCGTCCGCACGCTGATGATCCGTTCGGAGGACTTTCCCCGCGCGGAAAACGAAGCGCGGGCGCTCGTCGCCCGATTCCCCGCCCAATCGGCGGCCAATGCCGCGTGGGGAGGCATCTGCATCCTGAACCGCAATCCCGCGGCCGCCCGGAAGGCGTTCGACCGCGCGCTTCAACTGGACGCGGACTGCATCGAGGCATGGAACGGATTGATGGTCGTTGACGCGGCGTCGAACAACCTTCGCGAATTCGGACGCCGTCTCGAGGCCCGGATCGACCACTCGCTGCGAAAGGTGGACCTGCTGGTGCTGAACGCGAAGGCCGCCGCGCTGGCGCGCGATGCGGGAAGGGCCGAGCAAAGCTTGAAGCGGGCGGTCGCCGTCGATCCGGCGCAGCCCGAAAGCTATTCGCTGCTCGGACAGTTGTACGTGGCGCAAGGCAAGCTGCCGTCAGCGACCGACGAGTACCTCAAGATGGCGAAGCTCGACGCCAACTCGTTGCCGGCATCGACGATGCTCGGGTTGCTGTACAGCGCGCAGAGCAACGTGACCGAGGCAGAGAAGTGGTACGAGCGCGCCGTGGAGATCAGCCCGCGCGGGGCGGCAGCCGCGAGCAACAACCTCGCCTGGATGTACGGCGAGCGAGGCGGCAATCTCGACGCGGCGACCCGGCTGGCGCAGTTCGCGCAGTCGCAGGCGCCCGAGCAGCCGCAGTTCAACGACACGCTGGGGTGGATCTATTACAAGCGCAACATGATCACCCAGGCGATCAACGCACTGCAGATCGCGGTGGATATGGTGCCGGACAATCCGGTGTACCAGTTTCACATCGGGATGGCGCTCGCTCGGACGGGCAACGACTCGCGGGCACGCCGGTCGCTCGAACGCGCGGTTCAGCTCGCGCCGAAGATGCCGGATGCGGATGAGGCGCGCCGGACGCTGAAGACGCTGGTGTATTGACGGAATGGCTCACAGGGAACGCCGATGAAAACAACCCCTCGTTCGCTCGTCTGTATCGGCCTGGTCTTCGGCAGCATGCTGCTGCTCTATCGTGACGTCCTCTGGAGGCTGGTCGATGCGTGGACCAACGACGGGAACTACTCACACGGGTTCCTGATCATCCCGCTGGCCGCGTATCTCGCCTGGGAGCGCCGCACCGAGCTCGCGTCCGCCAGGCACCAGCCGAGCGCCCTTGGACTGCTGGTGGTGGCGGGGAGCCTTGCGGTGCTCGGGATCGGTGTGCTCGGCGCGGAGCTGTTTCTCACGCGCATCTCACTGGTCGGCACGCTCGCGGGAACGGCGTTGTTCATTCTGGGCTGGTCGCATCTCCGGATTCTTGCGTTCCCCCTGGCCCTGCTCCTGCTGATGATTCCGATCCCGGCCATCATCTTCAATCAGATCGCCTTTCCCCTGCAGCTGCTGGCATCTCAATTCGGCGAAGGGGTGCTGACGAGCACGCAGATCCCGGTGCTCCGTGAGGGAAACGTCCTGATTCTCGCCAATACCACCCTCGAAGTCGCCGAGGCCTGCAGCGGGATCCGGTCGCTCATCTCCCTGCTGACGCTGGGCATCGTTTACGGGTACTTCACCGATCGACGAACGATCGTCCGCGTGGTGCTGGCGGCCTCGACGATCCCGATCGCGATCGTCACCAACGGCGGTCGCGTCGCCGGCACGGGAATCGCGGCCAATTATTTCGGGCCGGAAGCCGCACAGGGATTCTTCCACGAGTTCTCCGGCTGGATTGTGTTCATCGTGGCCTTTGCGCTGCTCTTGCTGGTGCGGCGCCTCATCGTGCTCGTTTTCCCAGCCAGGATCGGGACCGTGGCCGTGGAAGCGGTCGCAGCGTAGGGGTGACCATGTTGAGACGTGCTCTCGTTCTGTCCATCGGCCTCGTCACCGCGTCCGGGTTGATCGCCCAGGCGAGTCGCTCGGAACCGGTGCCGACGCGCGCGCCGTTTGCCACATTCCCGATGACGCTGGGCGACTGGCAGGGGCGCGAATCGCCCCCGCTCGAGAAGGATGTGCTGGCGATTCTGGGCGTCAACGACTACCTGACACGCGCGTACTTCTCGGGGCCGCGTTCGGCCGCGGGACTGTATGTCGGGTACTGGCAGAGTCAGCGCCAGGGCGGTGCCATTCACTCGCCGCTCAACTGCCTGCCCGGGGCGGGGTGGGAACCGCTGTCGAAGACGACGCTCGACATCCCGGTCATGCGCTCCGCGACCGAACCGACGCCGCGCCAGATCTCGATCAATCGGTACGTCATCCAGAAGGGGCTCGAGCGCCAGCTGGTGTTGTACTGGTATCAGAGCCACGGCCGCACCGTCGCCAGTGAGTACGCCAGCAAGTTCTTCCTGGTGGCCGACGCGATTCGACTGAACAGGACGGACGCGGCACTCATCCGCGTCACCGTCCCGATCGCCGCACCCGATGAGCAGGCCGGAGCCCATGCCGAGGCCGAAGGCGTTCGATTCATCAAGGCACTGTTTCCCGTTCTGACGACGTATCTCCCTTCGTGAGGTCAAGATGAGCACCCAGATTTACAAGACGCTGGCGCTGGCGGGTTCCCTGCTGGCCGTGGCCGTTCTGGCCGGATGCCGGAAGCCCGACGCCAGCCTGCACGTTCGCCGCGGGACGGAGTTCTTCGAGAAGACCAAGTATCCCGAGGCGATCGTGGAGTTCCGGGCCGCCTTGCAGGCGAACGCCAAGCTTGGTGACGTCCATCTCAAGCTCGGCGACACCTACATCAAGGTCGGCGACGGCAAGAATGCGCTGCGCGAATATGCCCGCGCCGCCGATCTGCTGCCCGACAACGTCAGCGCGCAGATCAAGGCAGGCAGCCTGCTCCTGCTGGCGCGGTCCTTCGAGGACGCAAAGAGCCGGGCGGACCGCGCGCTCGCCCTCGACCCGAAGAACACCGACGCGCAGATCCTCAAGGGCAACGTGCTCGCCGGCCTCAAGGATCTCGATGGCGCGATGACCGAGTATCAGGAAACAATCGCCCAGGACCCGACGCAGATCAACGCCTACGCCAACCTCGGCACGCTGCAGTACGCCGGCGGCAAGAAGGAGGAGGCGGAAGCGACCTTCAAGAAGGCGGTCGAAGCCGCGCCGAAATCGGTCGACGCGCGGCTCGCGCTGGCCAACTTCTACCGGGCCACGCGTCGCACGGCGGAATGCGAAGAGGCGCTCAAGGGCGCCCTTCAGGTGGATCCGGGCAATGCGGTCGCCAATCGTGCGCTCGGCCTCTTTTATCTGGCGAGCGGACGCCGGCTCGAGGCAGAGCCCTTCTTCCAGACCCTGGCGCAAACGTCGAAGACCGACGCGGCGTCGATGACGCTGGCCGACTACTATCTCGCGGTCAAGTCATTCGACAAGGCGCGGAAGATCCTCACCGAGCTCAGTACCCATGACGAAGGCTCCGCGGTCGCGACCACGCGCCTGGCGGTCATCGACGCGGCGGAAGGCCACCGGGCCCAGGCGCTCGACCGTCTTCGAGGGCTCCTCACGAAGCGTCCGAAGGATTCGGCGGCGCTGCTGTTGAGCGCGCGCCTGCTCCTCGCCGACGGCAAGCGCGACGAAGCGCTCGCGGCCGTCAACGCCACGGTGGCGATCGAGCCGAACGCATCCGCCGCCGGCGTGGCACATCTCATCGCGGGACAGATCTACGCAGCCACGGATCATACGAAAGAGGCCATCGAGGCGTTCGAGCAGGTGCTGAAGATTCAGCCAAGGCCGCTCGCCGCCAACCTGGCGCTCGCGCGGCTCCATCTCGCGGCCGGCTCGATGGACAAATCGTTGACCTACATCCAGCAGGCGCTCGCGATCGAGCCTGCCAGCCCCGATGCGCGGGCGCTGCTGGTGCGTATCGACGTGCGTCGCGGCGATCTGGAGAAAGCGAAGGAAGATTTGGCCCTGCTGCAGAAGGCCTACCCGGACGCGCCCGCCGTCCACAATCTCGAAGCCCTGTTGCAGCTTGGCGCTCGCCGGCCGGATGCCGCACGCGCCTCGTACGCCAAAGCGCTGAAGCTGGACGCGAACGACGCGGAGGCGAGCGACGGCCTGCTTCACCTGGACGTGGCCACCGGCCACGCGAAGGAAGCGGCGGCCCGGCTCGATGCGCGCCTGGCGACGGGCCAACCGACGGCCGGAGCCCTGATCCTGGCCGCGCGGACCTATGCGTCGGCTGGCGAGACGGCGAAGGCAGAGGCCACACTGCGGAAGGCCGTCGAGATTGATCCCGCCCAGTTGCGTGCCTACGCCATGTTGGGGCAACTCTATTTTTCGCAAAAGCGCCTGGCCGAGGCGGAGCAGAGCTTCCGGGAGGTCATCCAGCGGAACCCGGGCTCGGTGCCGGCCGCAACGATGCTCGGCATGTTGCTGCAGCAGCAGGGCAGGACGCCGGAAGCCGAAAAGGAGTACCAGCGGATCCTGGCGATCGACGCGCGGTCGGCCGTCGCGGCGAACAACCTGGCGTGCATCTATCTCGACGGCAATCGCAATCTCGACGAGGCGCTTCAGCTCGCGCAAACGGCCCAGCAGGAGCTCGTCCAGGAACCGCATGTCGCCGACACGCTCGGCTGGATCTATTACAAGAAGGACATGCTGCCGGCGGCGATTCAGCATCTCGAATCGAGTGCGCAGAAGATGCCGAACGATCCGACCGTTCTCTATCACCTCGGCATGGCGTACAAGCAGTCGGGCGACTGGAACAAAGCGCGTGTCGCCCTCAGACAGGCGCTGACGATCAATCCAGGCTTCGACGGCGCCGGCGAAGCGAAGAAGGCACTCGCGATGATTGGCGCCTGAAGCAGGTCGCTGGTTCGGCGACTTTGTGTTGCCCTCCCGGGTACATTAAAGTCACCACAGACGATCGTAATCGGTTAACTCTCCTACTCACCATGACTTGCCTCCTGAACCGACGAGGGCATGGAGGTTGCTCTTCAAGGCTGCGTGCAGCAAACGCCGCGCGAGGTAGCGCACAAGGCGGGAATGTTCGCAAACGTCAATGAGTTGAGGAGAGTGTCAGATGAAGATGTTCAACGTGAAACGACTGATCGGAGCTCTGGTCGTCTGCGGGCTGACCATGGCAGTCACTGCGGCGCCGGCACACGCGGGGTTGGTCCTGGGAATTACGGATGGAAATACCGTGCTGAGTATCGCTGACGGAAGCGGGTCTGACAGTGACGGCGCCGTGGGCGGCGTAGCGTATTCGGGTGCCATTGGTATTTGGACGCTCGTCATGTCGACTGGCGACAGCGACCCGATCGAGCCCGCACCCTATCCGCACATGCACCTGAGCGTCAGCGCGCGGTCTTCGGCTGCCTCGGTCAGTGGCAACACCACGGGGCTCGGTGATCTGTTCGTGTCGTTGACCGACACGGATTTCACGACGAATGCGGCTCAGTACAAAATGAGCATCGGCGGCTCGACCAACGGCACCGTTACCGCGGGCGACTGGCGCGACAACGGCAACATTGAGTTCGGATCGGGCATTCCTTTGAACACGGTCGGACCGCTGGGCAGTGGCGGCTACTCCGCCAACGTGAGCTCCGCCTGGTTTACGACGGCGCCCGCACTGGGGTACTCGGTCACCATCGGCTCGCTGTTCCACAATGGCAGTGCTGGAACGTCCAGTGGTGATTTCGACCTCTCGACGACGACGAGGGCGGTTCCGGAACCGGCCTCTCTGAGCCTCCTGGGATTGGGTCTGGTCGGACTCGCCACTCGCGCCCGCCGCCTGCAGGGCAAGAAGCAGTAATGTAGTGTGAACTCACACACTCGCGGAAAAAGCGCTCTCGCTCATGGACAGGCAGACGTCGACGCGACGTTTGCTTGTCCTTTTTTTCGCCAGTCCAGGGAGATATGATGCAGCAGCAGTTTTCGGCGTCTGCGCTCACCGCGGCTCTGGTTGCAACGCTCGCGGGCGCCTGTACGAGCGCGGCCACGAACGCGCAGCGAAGCTTCGAACGAGGGAAGGAGTACGTCGAAAAAGGCGACTACGCGCGCGCCATCATTGAATACCGCAGCGCGCTCAAGAGTAACGCCGGTTTCGGCGAGGCTCGTTACCGCCTCGCGCTGGCCTATGAGAAAACCGGCGATCTCGGACGCGCCGTGCCGGAGGCGGTCCGCGCCGCCGATCTCCTGCCGGACGCCGCCGAAGTACAGCTCACCGCCGGAGGAATGTTGATGCTGGCCGGAGCGTTCGACGATGCCTCCGCGCGCGCGCAGCGTGTCCTCGAACGCGACCCGAAGAACCTCAAGGCGTTCATGCTCCTGGGGAACGCCAACGCCCACGTGAAGCAATCGGACCTGGCCCGAGCCACGCTGGAGCAGGCGATCAAGCAACTGCCGGGCGAGCCAGGGCTCCAGCAGTCACTCGGGGTGTTCGAAGCGGGCCAGGGCAACAAACAGGCTGCCGAGGCGGCGTTCAAGCGCGCCATCGAGATTGCTCCGACGCTGATCCAGGCTCGCGAGGCGCTTGCCAACTATTACTGGTCCGACAACAGGCCCGACGACGCGGAGCGGACGCTCAAAGAGGCGCTGCCACTTGACTCCTCCGGTATCGTGACGCGCGATCTGGCGGCGTTCTATCTCCGCCAGGGCCGAAACGAGGCCGAGCCCTTCCTGGCCAGGCTGTTGAGCGGCTCGCCGAAAGACGCGGCGGCCCGCGCCGCGCTCGGCGATCTCTACGCGAAGCAACGCCGGTTCGACAAGGCCCTCGACGCGTATGCCCCGCTGGCGGACGACCCGATCACGTTCGCCATCGGTGCGACACGGATCGCTTACGCGGAGCACGCGGCCGGCCTCAAGGAGACAGCCCACAGCCGGCTCAAGGACGCCCTCAAGCGCGCGCCGAAAGACGCCGACTTGCACGCGATGTCGGCGCGTCTCCTTCTGGCCGACCAGAGGTTCGAAGAGTCCGAGGCCGCCGCGAGAGCGGCCCTCCAGATAACTCCTGATCGCTTCGAGGCGCTCTACGTGCTCGGTTGTGCGATCGTCGAGCAGAACCGGGAGAAGGAAGCTTTCCAGATTTTCCAGCAGGCGGCGGCCCTCGCCCCGAGCGCGAGCGGACCCAAGCTCCAGTTGGCGCACCTCCATCTCAACCGCGGCGACGTGAGGACGGCAGTCCAGCTCGCTCAAGAGGCCGTCACAATCGATCCAAATCAGCCGCTGGCCCGCATCATCCTCGTCCGCGCCCTGATCGCGCAGCACAACGTTCCGAGCGCGGATCAAGCGCTCAGACCGTTGCTCAAGGCGTTTCCGGATTCACCGGAGGTGCACGTGGCGGCGGGCGACCTGGCGCTCTTCAAGAACGACCGCGACACCGCCCGGCGTGCTTATACCCGCGCCCGGGAGTTGAGTCCGGAGTCGGTTGAAGCCTTGTCGGGGCTCGTGGTCCTGAACCTCCTCTCGCAGAAGAGCAAGGAAGCGCTCTCTCTGGTGAACGCGTCGCTGGCGGCCCATTCCGGCGACGCACGCGTCCTGATGATGGCCGCGCGCACCTACATTGCGACGAAGGACGACAAGCTGGCAGAGTTGATGCTCCAACGCGTCATCACGATCTCGCCGCAGTCACTCGACGCATACGGATTGCTCGCGCGTCTCTACTTCAACCAGCACCGGCTGGACGAGGCGAAAGCCCAATTCGAGGCGATGGCCAGGAAGGAGCCGGCTGCTAACGGGCCGGCGACGATGCTCGGGATCATCCTGCAGCTGCAGAACAAGCCCGACGAGGCAAAGGCCGTTTACGAGCGCCTCCTGCAGGCCAAACCAGATGCGCCGGTCGCCGCGAACAACCTGGCCATGCTGCTCGTCGAGTCCGGCGGGAATCTGGATGTCGCCCTCAACTACGCCCAAACGGCGATGAAGACGTTGCCGAACGACCCTGACATCAGCGATACGCTCGGCGTGGTGTATTGGAAAAAAGGGTTGGCCTCCCTTGCCGTGTCCGCATTCGAGAGGAGCACGAAGGCGCAACCGAAGAACCCGGCGTTCTGGCTGCACCTGGGCCAGGCCTACGCGAGTGCTGGAAACAAAATGAAAGCTCGTGAAGCGCTCCAACAGGCGCTCAAGATCGACGCGGACTCCAAGGGCGCCGCTGAAGCACGCAGGCTCCTCGAGGATCTCAACAAGCGCGCCTAGTACGAAGTCTGAAGTCTGAAGTCTGAAGTCTGACTTCAGGTGTCCGCCGCCGTAGAAGCCGATCCATTCTCCATCGCCACCTCCTTCGATGCGCAGGCGACGCGGAACTGCTTTGCGTATTCGCGGTGGCGCCTACGCCACGTGATCCATCAGATAGTGTTGGTTCGCATGGGTTTGTTCGTCCGCTGCAAGGAAGACGCTGCCGTGAACATGACAGGCGTCGACGAATGGCGTTTATGCCGTTTGCGAAGTCCTCTCCGAAGCTATGGTGAGACCGCTCCCCGCTATGCTCCAAGCTCGACGTGCACCTGCTCGCCGCCCGTGTTGAATCCATTAGATTCTGCGCTCGGCTCAATCCAGCCGCTGGTGGCTCGGATGTCTATCTTTCTCGATCTCCTTCTCTGTTTCTCAGACTTCTGACTTCTGACTTCCTCAGCCGGCGGCCAGCAGCGGACGGGACGCGCAGGTCGCCTTCCTGATCAACAAACGGCTCCACCGCTCGAGCATCCACACGGCCCACAGCTCGAAGGCGTGATCGGCGCGACCGGCGCGGTGATCGTTCCAGTGCGATTCGACGAGCCCGGTGTTGAGCCAGTCTTTCACGTGAGAATCCCGCGACAGCACCTCGTCGCGGAACCGGCTCGCACCGGGCCCGGCGATCCACGCTCCGACCGGCGCGGTGAACCCGCGCTTCGGAAGATTCAGGATGTCCGCGGGCAGCCGGCTGCGGCCGAGCGTCCTCAGCAATTCCTTCGGCTCGAGGCGCGGCATCTTCCGCGACGGCGGTATGGCAAACGCGAACTCGGCGATCCGGCGATCGAGCAGAGGCGCGCGAACCTCGAGGCTGTGCGCCATGCTCATGCGATCGACCTTCACGAGCACGTCGTTCGGCAGGTAGATCTTCAGGTCGGCATATTGCGCGCACTGCAGCGCGTGCGGCGACGGGCAGCGGCGATACGTGTCGGTGACGATCGCCGACGCCTCGGTTTCACCATCGGTGGGGGGCAGGCCGAGCAGCGCGCGAGCGCGCTCCGGCTTGAGAAAGCACAAATCGCGGTAGTACGCCGACGCCGCATCGCGGGCGACATTGCCGAGAAACCCGCCGAGCCTGAGCGGCCGGGGCAGACGCGGCGACGACGGCCATCGCGACGACGCCCAACGCGCCGCCCGACGCGCCGCGACATGCTGAAACGCGGGACGGACCATCGCTTCGATCGCGTGCGGCACGTATCGAAATCCGTAGCCGCCGAAGATCTCGTCGCCGCCGTCGCCGCTGAGGGCGACCGTGACCCGCCGGCGGGCGATACGCGACACGTGATACGTCGGCACCGCCGACGAATCGGCGAAGGGCTCGTCGAGGGCGGCGCAGACCGGATCGATGTCGTCGAGCTGCATCGTCACCGTGGCCTCGTCGTGCATCGTGCGATGGTAGGCGGCCGTCGCGCGCGCCGCCGCCAGCTCGTTGTGATCCGACGCATCGAAGCCGACCGACGTCGTCCGCACCGGGCGATCGCAGGCGTCGGCCATGTACGACACGATCAGCCCCGAGTCGAGGCCCCCGGAGAGGAACGCGCCGAGCGGCACTTCGCTCTCGAGCCGGTCCGCCACGCGGACGCGGAGCAGGGCGTCGAGCTCCTTGACGAGCGTGCCGGCAGGCCGAGTGTCGTCGTCGAACCGTGCGATGTCCCAGTATTTCCGGATGTCGAGGCCGTGTCGGGAGAACCGCAGCCAGTGCCCGGGCTCCAGCTTGTGAACGCCGCGGTAGACCGTGCGGGGCGCCAGGATATAGCCGAGGCTGAGGTACTCTTCGAACGTGCTCGTATCGACCGTCCCCTCCCAGGCGGGGCTCGCGGTGAGCGCCTTCATCTCGCTGGCGAAATGCAGCGCCCCGCCGAGCACCGCCCAGAACAGCGGTTTCTTGCCAAGGCGGTCGCGCGCGAGCAGGAGCTCACGGCGACGCTGGTCGTACAGCGCAAACGCAAACATGCCTTCGAAGCGGTTCACCGCCTCCAGGCCCCATTGTTCGTAGCCATGGAGGATCACCTCGGTGTCCGACGAGGTGCGAAACCGATGGCCGAACGACTCGAGCCGCTGGCGGAGCTCACGATGGTTGTAGATCTCTCCATTGAACACGACCCAGCAGCTCCCGTCCTCGTTGGCCATCGGCTGCTGGCCGCCCGCCCGGTCGATGATCGCGAGGCGGCGATGCGCGAGCGAGACATGCGCGTCGGCGAAGAACCCGTCGCCGTCAGGGCCGCGGTGCCGGATTCGCTCGGCCATCGCGGGCACCGCCGCGTGGATCTGAGGATCGAGCCGCTCTCTGAATGCCCCGACGCCGCAAATGCCGCACATGGATCAGTTCGCCTTCCTTCACACCGCCACCGCCGGAACAGCGCTCACGCGAGCCTGCCGGCGGTAGGCGGTCAGATATGAATCGAGCATGCGATCGATAGTGAAATGCTGGATCGCGCGCAGCCGTCCGGCGCAGCCCATGGCGCGTCGCCGCTCGGGGGAGGCGGCCAGCGCAAGCAGCGCGTCAGCGAGCGCCTGCGGTGCACGGGGCGGAACGAGCAGCCCGGTTTGCGCGTCCGCCACGGCCTCCGGCGTGCCGCCCACGCGGGTCGCGACGACCGGCAGCTCGCACGCCATGGCCTCGAGGATCGTGAGCGACAGGCCTTCGTGAATCGAGCTGCTGGCGAACAGGTCGAGCCCCGGGAGCAGCCGGCGCGCGTCGGCGCGAAACCTGGTGAACACCACCTTGCGCTCGACGCCGCGCGCGCGGGCGGCGTGTCGAAGCGCCTCCTCTTCGGGACCTCCGCCGACGAGCACCAGCCTCCAGTTCGGCCGTGTGCCGCTGGCGAAGGCAAACGCGTCGATCAGCGAACCGAAGTCTTTGACCGAATCCAGCCGGCCGACGCTTCCCACGACGAAGTGCGATCGGTCGAGCCCCAGCTCTCTCCTGGCGCGCGCGCGATCCTCGGGTTGGACCGGGGGGCCGACATCGATGCCGTTGTGCACGACCGAGATGCGGGCATCGGAAAATCCTTCGGCGACCATGTGCCGTTTGAGATCGCCGGACACCGCGAAGATCTCGCCCCCGAACCGCTCGATGAGCGGGTTGATGCGGCGGCGCTTGCGTGACGGCGCCTGATCGGAGAGACGCCCGTGCTCGGTGAACACCAGGCCGGGGCCGCGCCCCAGCAGCGTGGCGACCAGGCCATAGACGTACGGCGAATAGTGGTGGCAATGGAGCGCGTCGACGTGATAGCGGTCCGCCAGCCTGGCGATCGCCCGTCCGAGAGAGGGATGAAAACCCGGCGCGCGGCCCAGCGCATGCACCGGAATGCCCAGCGACGTCAGCTCGTTCGCCCACTCGCCCGCCGCGTCAAGGCAGCAGACCACGCTTTCAACCCCGGGGGCGAGGCGACGGCAGATCTCGATGACGAGACGCTCGGTGCCGCCCGGCGCCAGGGAGAGCACGACCTGCATGATGCGAAGGCTGTCGGGCATTGGCTTTGAATCGCCTCTGCCGAAGCCATTCCCGTGCCACCGGGGTGACCAGGACTGGCGCGCGACAACGGAAAAGGCGCCGGCCGGCGGACCGAATTCAGCGCTGGAGCAGACTTTAATCAACCTGATCACGCCCGACGAATCGCCCATCCGGCTTCGGCGGTGGGACGCTCAGCGGCTTGGCGTCGCTTCCGCAGCCTTCATGACCTGCCGGCGTATCCATTGAGTCACTGCCGGTGGCCTGTGCCATGGCGGGATGTTTGCTCCGTGACAACGATCTAGTCCTCTGGTAACGGAGATTCGCCGGCGTGCGCGCGGACGCGTGACTCGGCGGTTCGAGGCGAAGCTTCGCGACAGCGGCGGCCAGGAGAAAACGTGTTTGCGACATTGACCAACGAGCTCAGGGAGATGGCCCTGGAACAAGTCCAGTTCCGGGAGCTGCTGCTCCAGATCACCCTGCGCGATCTGCGCGTTCGGTACAAACAGACGATCATGGGATTCGGCTGGGCGATGTTCATGCCGCTGGTCAATACGGCGGTGTTCTCCGTCATTTTCATGCGGGTGGCGCCGCTCGACACCGGCATGCCGTACCCGCTCTTTGCGTACTGCGGGCTCCTCACGTGGAATTTCTCGGCGGCGGCCTTTCGCTTCGCCGTCACGTCGCTGACCGGCAACAGCAACCTCGTCACCAAGGTGTACTTTCCGCGGGAGATCTTCCCCATCTCGTCGGTCATCGTGTCGTTCATCGACCTGCTGGTCGGGTCGCTGGTGCTCGTGGGATTGAGCGTGTATTACCGCGTCCCGCCGACGTGGATGCTGATGGTCCTTCCCGCCGTCCTGCTCGTCCACGTGTGCTTCACGGTCGCGGTCGCGATGATCCTCGCCATGGCGAACCTCTTCTACCGGGACGTCAGGTATCTGTTCGATATCGTCCTGACGGTGTGGATGTTCTCCACATCGGTGCTGTATCCGATGTCGCTGGTCGGGGGAAAAACGGGCCGGGTCCTCGCGCTGAATCCGATGACGCCGATTATCGACGCCTACCGGAATGTGCTCATCCGCGGCGTGGCGCCGGACCCGTCGTTCGGCTGGACGACTGGCGTGACCGTCGTCCTGCTGGTGATGGCCTGGGTCGCCTTCCATCGCGCCGAAGTCAGCTTTGCCGAAAACATTTGAAGGACGGTCGATGAGTCAGCCAGCGGTGATGTTCGACGGTGTGTGGAAGAAGTTTCGTCGGGGCGAGCGCCACGACAGCCTGCGCGATCTGATTCCGGCGATCGCACGCGGCGTGCTCGGGCGGCGGCGCTCGAACGACCTGCAGGACGAAGAGTTCTGGGCCGTCCGCGACGTCTCGTTCGAGGTGCAGCCGGGCCAGGCGCTCGGCATCATCGGGCCGAACGGCGCCGGCAAATCGACGACGCTGAAGCTGCTCACGAAGATTCTCAAGCCGACCCAGGGCCGATGCGAGGTCCGCGGCCGCGCCGGCGCGCTGATCGAAGTGGCGGCCGGGTTCCATCCCGATCTGACCGGCCGCGAGAACGTCTACCTGCAGGGCGCAATCATGGGGATGCGGCGCGCCGGCATCGCGAAGCATTTCGACGAGATCGTGGACTTCGCCGGCGTGCACGAGTTCATCGACACGCCGGTCAAGCGCTATTCGTCCGGCATGAACGCCCGCCTGGGGTTCGCGATCGCGGTCAATCTCGACCCCGAAGTGCTCATCATCGACGAGGTCCTGAGCGTTGGCGACATGGGGTTTCAGCGCCGCTGTGTGCAACGCATGCGCGAATTCAAGCGCAACGGCGTCTCGATTGTGTTCGTGTCGCACAATCTCCAGGCCGTTGCCGATTTGTGTGATCGGACCGTTCATTTGAATGGGACCGTTCGATGCGTTGGTCCGACGACCGACGTGCTCGACGACTACCTGCGCTGTGACCCCACGGCGTCGGCCGAAGCCCCGACGACGGCGCGAGTCTCGATCCGCGCGGCCAGGCTCACGGACCGGGCCGGTGCGCCGGTTGCCGAGGTGACGCCGGGCACGGATCTGACGCTCAGCGTGACGTACGGGGTGCACGGCCCGACGGCAGGTCTCACCTTCGGATTGATTCTGCATCGCTCGACGGACGGTCTCGTGGTGTACGACGCGAACTTCGAGCCGGGCGAAATCGGCATGACGTCTTCGGCTGCCGGCGAGATGGTCGTCGACTACCGCCTTCGAGCGAACGTGACACGCGGACTCTACCATTTCGAATGTCATGTCTTCGACGACGCGACCCAGACGTTTCTTCACCGGTTCAACCCGGCGGCCAAGCTGACGGTTCACGAAGAGCGGACCTGGTCGGGCATCGCCGATCTCTCGATTACACCGTGCGGTCGTTCCATTCCGGAACAGCTGTTGACTGCGACCTCCGGCTTCTGAGCCGCGGCCTGACAATCGTATATGCGTAATTTCCTGGCGGCCGCGGCGTCGGTCATCGTGCTGCTGACCGCGTTGTCCGGCGCGAAAGCCGCCGACTACGACATCGTGTACGTGCGCGCCCCGCGATTCGGCGACAACCAGAATTCCAACTGGCCCGAGGTGTTCAACCCGGGTGTGATGGACGCCGGCGCGGATCTGATGCTGCTGCATCCCGACGGCAGCGAGGAACTGCTCGTCGGCGGCGGCCGTGGATCGGTCACCGATCCGTTCGTCTCGTTCGACGCGCAGTGGTGCTACTACTCGTATTTTCCGGACCTGCAGCCCGATCATCTGAACGCGCAGCGTTCGGGGCTGTCCAGGGATGGCGCCGACATCTATCGGATCAACCTGAAAACGCGCGCTGTTCAGCGGCTGACGCACCAGGAGTTCACGCCGAACACGGGCGCGGGCAACTGGGATCCACGGTCGTCGTCGGGCAATTCGCTCGGCTACGGCATCCTGAATCTCGGCGCGGTCCCCATCGCCGGCGGCAAGATCGCCTTCGTCTCCAACCGGAACGGATTCATCCCGCCGCAAGGGTACACCTCCGTGACGATGCAGCTGTTCGTCATGGACGAGGACGGCCAGAACGTGACGGCGATCAGTCCGATGACGCTGGGCAGCGCACTGCACCCGGTGCCGCTTCGGGACGGGCGCATCATGTTCAGCAGCTACGAGACACAGGGGCTGCGCGACGCGCGGATGTGGGGCATCTGGGCGATCAGGCCGGACGGCCGCTCATGGGAACCGATGATGAGTGCGTTCGAAGGCGCGCACACGTTCCATTTTTCGACGCAGCTCTCCAACCAGGACATCGTCGTCGAGGACTACTACAACGCCAACAACAACGGCTTTGGTGCGCTGTATCGGTTTCCGGTGAAGGCGCCGGAGAATCAGCCGCGTTTCTATGGCGCGGTCGACGTCCCCGCCGCCCGCATTGGAGGCCGCGGCGGGTTGTGGATTCCTTTCAGCCCGCGCGGCATCGCGTCGATCACGCCGTTTACTCACGGCAATGACGATGCGGCTCCGGTAGGAGCCTCGGGACAACGCGTCGGCAAATTCACGCACCCGTCGGCGGCGCCCGGAAACGATCTGCTGTGCGTCTGGACGCCAGGACCCGCGAACAATCTCAAGCGGCCCGTGGCGACGCCTTATTACGACGGCGGCTTGTACATCGCGCCGCAGGGCCGGGTGCTCAATAGTCCGGCCGATCTCATCCTGATCAAGAACGATCCGCGCTACAACGAAATGTGGCCGCGCGCCGTCGTGCCGTACAAGGCCATTTATGGCGTGGACGAGCCCACGGCCCTGCCATGGTTGCCCAATGACGGCACGCTGACGCCCGATTTGCCGTCCGGTACTCCGTATGGCATCGTCGGAACCAGCAGCTTCTACAAGCGGGAGAGTTTCCCGGGCCTTGTCAGCAATATGTCGTTCGACGGGCTCGACGCCTTCAACACCTCGGAGAACTACCAGAGCGGCAATTGGAACTGGCAGGGCTCCGAGGCCGGCAAGTACTCGAACGACGACATTTTCGCGGTCCGGATTCTCACGCTCGAGCCCACCAGCCACCGCAGCTACGGGCCACACGAGGGGCGGCATTTTGTCAGCCACGCGAACGAGCGGATGCGCGTGCTTGGCGAGATCCCGCTGAGAAAATCGGGACCCGGCGGCCAGCCGGTCCTCGACCCGGAGGGCAATCCCGATACGAGCTTTCAGGCGCGCATTCCCGCCGACACGCCATTCACGTTTCAGATGCTCGACCGGAACGGCATGACGCTCACGATGGCTCAAACGTGGCACCAGGTGCGCCCGGGCGAAGTGCGCACCGATTGCGGCGGGTGCCATGCGCACAGCCAGAAGCCGCTCGACATGTCGCGGACGGCGGCGGGCCAGTCCGGTTTTCGACCGGTGGACCTGACCAAACAGGCGCTGCTCCTGGCGCCGGCGCCGGGCCGCGATCTCGGCACGAAAGCGATCCCGGGCGGTGCCGTCGACGTCGAGTTCTACAGGGACATCCGTCCGATCCTTCAACGCTCGTGTGTCGCCTGTCACAACCGCACGGTCTCACCGGCGCCCGGCAACCTCGTGCTCGACGATCAGACGCCGTCCGGAGGCCTGCCCGGCGACTACGCGCGACTCGCGAGCGATTCGGCGGCGAAATGGGGATATCCCCCCGTGCTGAGAATCGAAGGGTGGCCGACGTGGCGCCAGACGAATGCCAGCCGTTATATCAGGAAGTTTCAGAGCCGGCGCAGCCTGCTGGTGTGGAAGCTGTTCGGGCGTCGCCTGGACGGCTGGACGAACGCGGCGCATCCGACCGAATCGGTTCCTGGCGATCCGACCACGCTGCCGAAGGGCGCCAGGCCGAACGATGCGGACCTGGACTACACGGGATCGATCATGCCGCCGCCCGGGAGCAGCGTGCCGCCGCTCAGCGGCGAGGACAAGCTTACTTTTGTGCGCTGGATCGATTTGGGCTGCCCCATCGATATCGCGCGCGACAACGGGAATGCGGGGTATGGGTGGTTTCTCGACGATCTTCGCCCGACGCTGACCGTCAGCCGGCCGCGTCCCAACGAAAACAGGGAGCCGCTGACGGAGATTCGCATCGGCGTGGCCGACAGCTATTCCGGCATCGACGTCCGTAGCCTGTCGGTGACCGCGGACATCGCGCTGGGCGGTCGAGGGCCGGGCTTCGACTTCGCGAAGCTGGGCTCGTTTGTCGGTGATGGAATCTTTTCCATCCCGCTCGCCTCGCCTGTCACGAAGCTCGATCGCGGTCACCTCACCGTCAAGGTGCGGGACCGTCAGGGCAACATCACAACCCAGGTTGTCCGATTCTCGGTGGTGAGCCAGCCGGCCGTCAGCAGCACCCGCCACTGACGACAGACTCGCAGGCGCTGGTGTTGAAGTTTACCGGCAAGGGCTCCGCGGGGTTATGGTGCACTAGACGAGAAACGGCCCGATCGTCGCGACGAGCCAGTCGTGATGAACACGCGCGAGACGGTTGACGATGACGCGGGTGCCGCGCGGCAGCGTCCGCGCCACGCTGGCCGCCTCGAGCATTTTGGTAATCGCGTTCCACGCCCTCAGCAGCTGAAACGGCGGCGTGTCGACGATAACCGGGTCCAGCCCGCCCGCGGCGATCAGACGGCCGAGGGCGGGCGTCAGCGAGGCGTGCCGGCGGCGTCCCGTGCCGGCGATCTCCCAGATCGAGCACCAGAGCCGCGCGAAGTCCTCGAGCGCAAACCCCCAGCGGCAGTCCGCGAAGTCGAGCACGGAGACGACTCCATCCCGGCCCATCAGCATGTTCGCGTGGCAGAAGTCGCCGTGAATGCGTCTGACCGGCAGCAGCGCCCAGTCCGGCGAGGAGGCCGCCGTCACGATAAGCCGCCGGATGGCTTCGAGCTCGTGGCGGCCGAACGGCGAGTGCCCGGAGCGCTCGAGGCTCTGGAGCTTGCCGAGCGCGGTCTCGACGATGATCCTGACGCACTCTTCGGAACGCGACGCGACCGCCGCGCCACGCTCCGCAGACAGCGCGTGGAACGCCCGGAGCCAGCGCGCGATCCGTTCGGCCGCATCGCAGCATCGGGCGGCGTCGGCGCCACCGGGCGACGTCCAGATCGACGTACGATTCCAGAGCACGTTGAAGAGGCTTTCACCGTCGGCGTGCCCCGTCATCAGGAGGTTCCTGACAGCGTCGAACGCAATCAGCGACACGGAGCGCACATCGTCGTGGTGACCGAGGGTCGCGCCGTCCCGAAGCGCCGCCGCTTCGACGCCAAGATCGATGTCGCTCGTCTTCAGGTGGACGTTTCGGTCGTCGAAACGCGCCAGCGCGGTCCTCGAGCGGATGTTCACCGAGGCCTGGTTGGACGTGTTGAACGCATCCGCGAGGCCGTCGAGTGAGATCGGCGCATCGGCCACGACCGGCGGCCGGAAGCCGGGGATCAGGCGAGCCACCTCTCAGCCTCGCTTGCGGCCGACCACAACCGGGCGGTGGTATTTCTGCGGAATGAAGCCGCGTTTCGGCTTGTCCCACGGCGCGTCGATGTGCGTCTCGGGAAATCCGTTCGCCTTCAGCGCCGCCGCCATGAACGCCGGAGTCGGCACCCGCCCGAGCGACGGATGATCGCCGGTGTTGCACTGGATCAGGAACACGTCGCTGATCGTCGCGACGTGCCGGATGACCCGCGCGATGTCGTCCTCCGAGAGGTAGTACAGGCAGTTCAACGCCATCACGGCATCGAAGCGGCCCAGATCGAGCGACGGGATCTCGGCCATGTCCATGTCGATGTAGCGGGCGTTGCAGCGCGTCTGCCACCGCCACTCGAACGCCGTTTTCACAAACTCGGCCTGGTCTTTCCAGCGATCCCACGTACGCTCGGAGTCCACGCCGACCACCTCCGCCGCCCCCTGCCGCAGCATGTGCAGCGCGATGACGCCGCAGTTGCAGCCGAGCTCCAGAATCCTGGCTCCCGCAAGGCCCGGCAAGTTGCGCCGGACGATGAACTCGAACTTGTCAACGCCGACGTGCGGCGAGTTCGCCGGCGCGTCGGGCCACACGGTCGAACGGGCCCTGATGCCGTTGCCGAAGTCGACGTCGATGAACCATTTGAATCGAGGTATCTGCTCGCGGATGACCTCCTCGGACAGCTCCGGGTGGAGGATCTCCTTCCGCTCGCTGCGCAACGCGCTGTTCATTGCTGTCTCTCCCGACGCCTTCGCGCGTCGATCACGCCGCCATGTCGAGGGCGCTGTGTGCTTCCATCAGCCGGGCTGCCGCCCGGTTCCACGTGAATTCGCGGACGACTCGCGCCCGCCCGGCGTCTCCCATTCGACGCCGCAGATCCGATGATTCGGTCAACAGGCGAATCTTCCGCGCCAGCTCACCGGCGTCTCGACCATCGACCAGAAACCCGGTCACGCCGTCCTCGAGCGCCTCCGGGACGCCACCTGAGTTCCCGCCGATGACCGGCAGACCGGCCGCGGCGGCCTCGAGAAAGACGATTCCGAACCCTTCGATGTCTCCGCGATCGTCGCGGTTTGGATGCACAAAGAGGTCCGCCGCGCCGTAGTACGACGGCAGCTCCCTGTCGCTGACTTCGCCGGCAAACACCACCTGCCGGTGAACGCCGAGATCGGAAGCGAGCTGCTCGAGACTGGACCGCTCGTCGCCGTCGCCGACAATCACGTAGCGCATCCCCCCGGCTACCCCGCCCAGATGCGCCAGCGCGCGCAACACGACGTCGTGACCCTTTCTGCGTTGCAGGCGGCCGACCGAGAGCAGCACGAGCTCACCGGCGGGCGCCAGCCGCTGCCGCAGGCC
>QHWJ01000019.1 GCA_003222535.1 Acidobacteriota bacterium
ACGAAAGGTCCCACGCTCGCTGTGCCTGGTGTGATCCCGATCACAGATCGTGATCTCAGTCTGGGTCATTTCTCGCGAGCAGAAGTGGGTCAATTCTGGCGAGCGTCGATGCGCCAGGCTGACGGCCGTTGGCAAATCGGAGATTCGGGGCTTTATCACGATTCGTGTTCGAGAAACCGTGAGCTTCTTCAGCATTGAGACCGCGGTCCGTTGTCAGAATAGACGACGCTTTGTACATTGGACACATGGCGCTTAAACGGATGGACAACGTAGGAATCGTCGTCGATGACCTTGCAGCGACGATTGATTTCTTTCGCGAGCTCGGCCTCGAGCTCGAAGGGCGGGCCACGATCGAAGGAGAATGGGCCGGACGTGTCACTGGACTGGGCGATCAGCGCGTCGAGATTGCCATGATGCGCACGCCGGACGGCCACGGCCGGCTCGAGCTCTCCCGTTTTATCACGCCGCCTGTGTAGTTTCTGCCCTTCGAATCAAAGCGACGTGATTGCGCTATTAATCGAGGCTGCGCGGCCGTGCCGGCTCGGGTTGACCAAGGAGAACAACGACCGGAACCGAGGCTATCGAGTGCCGTAAACGGGCTCAGTCCACGGGTCGCTTCTCTCGCCGCCTGCTATATGAGTGCGAAAAACTTGAACAGCTCTCACAACCAACGTGTCGATCGTTGAGAATCGCTATACTGGATCGCACAAGCGCTGTCACATTTCGGAGATTTATCACAAACGGTTCAACCGCATGGAAATCGTAGCCGTAAGTCGTTGATTCTAAAGGGGAGAGATGGCCGAGTGCTCGATGGCGCACGCTTGGAAAGCGATTCCGCCGACGCTCACCGAGCAACATCGAAACACTTCTTCGCGCAATCAATTCAACGACTTGCCGCTGTGAAATGCTCGTTGATGTGACGCCGTAAACCTCGGTGTTCGTCGGTAGTTTCGAGCCCACCTTACACAGTTTCTACACAGTTCGATGCGGCACTTGTCCCGTACGCCGCAATGTTCGTTCGTACGAGTCTGAAGCGATCGCGAAAGCTGGAACCCAACGTCGCCGCCGACGATTTAGCGCTCCTTCTTCGCGAAGCACCATCGCGATCAACTGTGGCCGCGTCGCACCGAGGGCCGCGCGGATGCCGATCTCACGCGTGCGCTGCGCAACCGACGAGTTCAGCACACCGTAGACACCGATGGCCGCAAGCACCAAGGCAACCGCACCAAAGTTCGTACGTGGATCGCTAATAAGGTTGATCGGCGGATTCTTTCTTCACACCTGCACATCCGCCAGTCCTGCCGCTCGCCTGCAACGTCGACGAAGGAGCACGGCCCTTTCAAGAATGTCGAGGATTGTCGCGATTCGGCGGGGCTAAGCTCGGTCGCCGCCCATGCGCGCGCAAACCACTGTCGACGCGCTCGGACACAAGCTACTCATTGAACCAGTGCCAGTTCGAATCGGTGCGGCTCCCGTGGCGTTCGAGCAGCGCATCGATCGTCGCATTCACGGGCGGATGTTTCTCCGGAACCTCTGCGCCCGCCGCGATCAGCGCCTCGATGATTGGCACGTGTGCATCGAGGTCGCCGCGTGTCGCCGACCACAGCGCGTGGAACAGGACGGAACGGCCGTGGGTGGTTTTCCCTTCCAGCGGTGGATTGCGCCGCAGCAACAGCTTCACTGTTTCGACGCTGCCGGACATCACGGCGTAATGCGTGCCAGTGTACCCGTCGCCGGTGTGCTCCGTCATGTCCGCTCCGCGCTCCAGCAGGAACTCGACGACGCGTGTGGCGCCGTATCCGCACGCATGGCGGTACGCTTCCTGGAGCGACTCTTTTGAGACGCCCGGCTTCCGGCTGCCGTCCCGGTTGAAGTGCTTTTCAACTTGTTCGAGGCGATCCAGCGCCGCGGCCGATACGAAGTCAACGGGAGCGCCGCGGCTCGCCAGAAAACGCGCCGCATCAGGCTGACCATTTGCGAGACAAGCGAAAACCAGCGAATGCGCGCGTCCGGCGCTGCCTTGACTATCCATGTGCGCGCCGCGGTCCAACAGCAGTTGCAGGAGTTCGTCCATCGTTCCTGCGTTCGCTGGATGAATGCTGGTGGCCGTCAGGCCGAGCGTAGTGCAATCGCTGCCGTAGACGTGGCAGGCCGCGTCGACTTCGGCGTCCGCATCCAGCAGCATCTTTGTGATCTCCACGATGTTCTACGGCGTCTTCTGCCGATACCCTTCCACGCCGTTTGCCGACGTGTAATGCAGCAGCGTCGCTCCATGTGCTCGCGTCGAGCGCGCGCGGACGAGCATCGGATTCTCGCGCAGAAGGCGCTTCAGCTTGCCGGCGTCGCCATTCACGATGGCGTCCGCCGCCATTTCGAACTGCGAAGTGTGCGACTTCGATTCCGCGAGTTGTTGCAGATGCCTGGAGAACTTCGGCCAGCTCTCGAATCCCTGTGATTTGGCGATCACGAACTGCGCCTTTGTGAGGATCGCTGTCCGTTTCTCTCGCAGCTCCTTTATGGCGTACTCCGCGACCCTGCTGCTCCAGCTTTCACTCCGGACCGGCAGATTCCGCGTGATGACGATTCCTGATTGGCGCACCAGCGCGGTGATCCATCGCTTCGCCCACTCGCGAATGGCGTCGTCGCCGGTTTTGGCCGCACCCACCAACTCCTTCGCGAGCTTGCGGTACTGTTCGACGTTCGGTTTTTGCGGAAGAGGAAGGGCGTCCTGCGGCTTTTCAGGCCTGCCGGCGCAGGACTGCAGCCAGCGTCAGGCTCCCCGTCACATTTCCGGTCGTCCGAAACATGTCCGGGATCGTGTCGACCGCCAACAGAATGCCGATGCCGTCGATCGGGAGGTTGACCGCCGCGAGAACCGGCACCATGGCGATGATGCTGCCGCCGGGAATGCCCGGCACAGCGAACGTCGTGAGGATCGCCGTGAAGAGAATCGAGGCGAGCTGAGCGGGCGAGAGCGTCACGCCGTAGAGCCTCGCGAGAAACAGGACGCCGACCGGGATCGCCACCGCACCACCCACGCGGAACACCGATGCGGCGAGCGGCAGGATGAAGCGCGAGACGATCGGCGGCATGTCCGCCCGCTCGGCGCTTTCGACCATCGCGGGCAGCGCGGCGAGCGACGATCGTGATGCAAACGCCACGGCCTGCGCGGGGGCGCAGAGCGTGGCGAAGGCCGCGGGAGCGATTGATCCCGCGATGATGCCGACCGGATACAGCAGGAGCACGCCGACGAGGATCGTCATCGTCACGACCAGCAGGATGTACGCGAGCACCGCGCCGGCGGCGGCCACGCCAAGCTTCGACGCGAGCGGCACCGCCAGCGCGAAGACGCCGATGGGAGCGATCTCGAGGATCCCCGCCACGATCCGCTGCATGGCGTCGGCGACGCCCCGCGTCACGCGCAGCACCGCGTCGCACCGTTCCGGCGTTACGCGCGCCAGTGCCAGCCCGAACAGCACCGCAAACAGGATGACGGGCAGCATCGCGCCGTCGGCGGCGGCCTTCACCACGTTCTCGGGCACGAGGTCGATGAGCCATTGCCCGAGCGCGGGCGTTCCGGGCGGCAGGACCGCGCCGGTCGAAGAAGCCGGCATCGGGCCGCGAAGCACCATCGCCGCGTTTTGATCGATCGGGATTCTCGCGAGCACCGGCGCGGCGACGAGCAGGCTGCTCACCGCGGCGACCGCCAGGAGCGCGACGGCGATGAGCGCGGCGCGCGCGCCGATCCGTCCGAGCGCGCCCGACGCAGCCAGCGATCCCACGCTCGCGACGAGCATCGACGCGACGAGCGGGGTGACGGTCATCCGGATGAGGTTGATGAAAATGGTGCCGACCGGCGCGGCGATGGCCAGGATCGTCGTGGCGCCGGGGGAAGACGCGCCGGAAAGCGTGAGACCGAGAAGAAACCCCGCGACCAATCCGATCAAGATGCGCGTCGTCAACGGCACGGGCGCGATCGTATCGCGAATTGCGGACTACGAGTCGCGCAGCGCGGCAAGCGGATCCACTCGCGTCGCACGCAACGAGGGTACGGCGACCGCCAGGCATGCGACGATGGCGAGGATCAGCGACACGCCGATGTAGCTCGCCGGGTCCGCCGCGCTGACGCCGAACAGAAGCGACGACATCGAGCGAGTTCGGACGAGCGCGCCCGCGATCCCTGTACCGATTCCAACGAGCGTCATCGTCCCGGCCTGCCGGAACATCATCGCGAGCACCTGACTCCGCGTCGCACCGAGCGCCATGCGGACGCCAATCTCCCTCGTCCGCTGCGCGACGACGTACGACATGACACCGTACAGCCCGGAGGCGGTCAGCACCAGCGCCACGAATGCGAACGCCGAAACGAGCACGAAGTTCAAACGCCGTGGCGCCACCGAATCGCCGATCAGGTCGCCCATCGGGCGAACGGGACCGATCGGGAGCTGCGGATCGATGCTTGCGACAGATGTACGAAGGAGCGGCGCGATCGACGCCGCGTCGCCGCTCGCGCGAATCACGATCGTGATCGTCCGCTCGAACCCTCTGCCGAGATCGAAGAACGCCTGATGCTGCGGCAGAAAGGCGGCCGGATCGGCGTCGGCGTCGAGCCCTTCGTGCCGGGTGTCGCCGACGACGCCGACGATTTCGCGCCAATCGCTCGCGGCGCCTTGACTGATGCGCTGCCCGATCGGGTTCTCGTTCGGCCAGTACCGGCGCGCTGCCGCCTCGTTGACGATGACGACGTTGCCCTGACGACTCCGTGTCGCGGTCCGTGAACGCGCGGCCACGCACGAGCGGAATGCCCATTGTCTGGAAGTAGTCGGTCGACACGATGCGCGGATGCGCGCGTACCGGGAACGGGGACTGCCCGGTGGGATGCTCGATCGTCAGATTGAGCCGCGAGTCCGGTCCGTCGAAGGGGAGCGACGTCGTGGCGCCGACGCATTGGATGCCGGGTGCGCCGCGGAGCCGCTCGTACAGCGCGTCGAAGAAGACAACGGTGCGCGCGTGCTGGCCGTAGCGCGCCGCCGGCAGCGCGACACGGGTGATCATGAGCTGCGCCGGCTGGAAACCGGGTGACACGTTGATCAGAGATTGTTGAAGCTGATGATGAGCAGCGCCGCGCCGGCGAGCAGCACGAGCGACAGCGCCAGCTCGGCGACGACGAGCGCCGAGCGGAGCCGCCCGGCGCGTGCCCCGCCGCTGCCGCCCCGCGCCTCTTCGCTCAGCGCGATTCCAATGCGGTCGTCGGAGGCGACCAGCGCCGGGACGACACGGAAGATCAGGCCGGTGACGGCGGACAACGCGACCGCCGCGATCAGGACGCGCCGTCGATGCCGACGCCCGCGATGCCGGGCAGCCCCGCGAACTGCGCGGGTGCAATGCTGCGGAACGCGGCGAGGCCCCACGCCGCGACGAGCAACCCCGCCGCCCCGCCGGCCAGCGCGACGACGAGGCTTTCGGTGAGCATCTGCTGCACGATTCGCCGGCGCGCCGGACCGACAGCTCCTTCTGGCGGCCCGCCGCGCGCGCGAGCAGCAGCGTCGCCACGTTCGCGCGGCACGCCGCGCCTGTGAACGAGACGCTCCCACCGGAAAGTCGCCGACAGGCGAAGCGCCTGCGCCTAGAGCCACGCATCGGCGCGCGGCCGTCCGCGCCGCCGGGGCAATCCAGGTCAAAAAAAGGGCGGTCCGCCGAAGCGCCCGCCCTCACGCATTCCAAATTCCAAATTCCAAATTCCCAATTCCAAATTACTGATTGCCCCGTCCGCGCATCCCGCGTCCCGCGTTTTCGGTAGACGGCGGCACGATGTTCTTCGAGCGCAGGTAGACGTACGCCGTGCCGGCCATCTCGTTGCCGTGCACGATGACGCCGTAGAGCGCCGCCGCGCGCGTCGCTTCGTTCTGACCCTGCCTGATGAACTGCACCACGTTCTCGTCCGTCGCTGCCGCGAACGCCGTGTCGCACAGCGCGAACGAGTCGGCGAGCGCCTTCACGATTTCCGATTTGGTCTTGAGCTCCTGCTCGAGATTCTTGCCCTGCATCGGGTTCGGCACGCCGTTGATCCCCGAGCACTGGCCGAACTGAGTCTGCGCGACGTGCGCGATCGCCTGCCCGAAAGTGCGAGCCTCCGGTGTCGAGCCGGGCTTGAAGCCGTAGTCCGCTTCCGGCATTTTCTCGGCAGCTTGCCTGAAGTTGGTCTTGAGGCCGGCGTAGCCGCGCTGGAGGCTCGTCGCGAGACCGATTTTCTGGCCGCCGGCGGGAGACTGCGTGAACGCGAGCGGGGCGAGGAGGAGGACGGCGGCCGACACGAAGTACGTGACGCGCTTCATTCAGATGGCTCCTTGAAACGGGAACTGGCAACTGAGCACTGTATGTCAGCGGCGAACCGTGTTCAAGCCGCGCGTGAGCCGCGTGGCGCACCGGCGCGGATTTCTCCGGGCGTCGAACAATCCAGATCGGCGGCTTGAAGCAGGAAGCGCCGCGACCACCAGTGCGCGCGTCCGAAGACGGACAGCAGAGCCGTGTCCTCGGGACTGACGTCGACGCCGACGAGCCGGCCGACTTCCCGTCCCAGTCGCCGGATGCGCGTTGCGCTGCTCAGAAGGATGACGTCGGCGACGGCCGGAAGCGGCGCAAGGGCGGCGTCCGATCGGATATCCACCTCCCCGTCGTCGTGGACGAGGCTGACTTGCTGGAGAGGCCGCGTCATGGCTTGCGGGCCCAGCTCGCCGTCAGGGCTGAAGATGATGCGTCTGATTCGAAGATGGGCCGGCTCCAGCTCGAAACCGGCCAGTCGTCCCACGCGGCGTCCATGGTCGCGAACGTGGGACCCAAGCAGCAGCTTCATGGGGACCTCCGTTCTCTGAAAAGAAGTGTCTGCGACCGACTATTCTAGGTACCCCTCGACTCGCAGGCAAGGTCAGGCTCGATCATGTCCGGGGGGGGCTGTGAAGCCATTGTCACGACGATCGCCGCCGCGGGCGATGACGTGGTAGCGTTGAACCTGCTGTGACTTCCGACTTCGGACAAACGACGAGCGACATCCCATCGTGTCAAGGCGACCCTGAAAAGGGTCGCCCTACATGTTCATACTTTGCGTGCTCTGCGGTCTCTCTGTTCGACCGTCGTTCGTCGTGACCTTCGAATACCTCGTCCCCGTCCCTACGCGCATCCAGACGTGTTCGCACAGTTCATGCACTTGTAGCAGGCGCCGCTGCGAATCATGATCGATCCGCACGTGGAGCACGGCGGCGCGT
>QHWJ01000330.1:0-35779 GCA_003222535.1 Acidobacteriota bacterium
AATTCCCCTCAAGATTGCCCGTCCAGCGCTCAGATTGACGATGATTGAATCGAGAGAGCGCAAAGCCGCATTTCTGCGTGAGGCGATCCGAACGGTCGGGCTCGCGGAGACAACTGTCCTCAACGAGCGATTCGAAGAGGTGGCAGGGACATCTGGGAACACTGGAACGGCCGACCTGGTGACTGTTCGGGCTGTCAAGGCCGATCCAGAGCTTTTCATGACGGCCGGGCTGCTGCTCAATGCCGGTGGTCGACTTCTGCTCTTCCGGCCCGCGCATGATGCCAGCGCAGATCCTCCTGGTTTCGCGCGAGTCAGCACGGTGTTGTTGACAGATGCGCCGCCGGCGTATCTGAGCAGTTATCGACGAATGTTCCACGTGGAACAAACCCGTTGACGTCGATCGGAGCGTTTCGTATTCTCAAGCAGCTGTAGCAGACGTCAACGGGTCCGTTAGTGGATTGTTGGCTAATCGCCCAATAATGGCCAGGATCGTCGCCGTCGCCAACCAAAAAGGAGGCGTCGGCAAGACCACCACGACCATCAACCTCGCCGCCTCCCTCGCCCTCGCGGAACGACGAGTGCTCCTCGTTGACGCCGACCCGCAAGGGAACCTCACGAGCGGCGTCGGCCTGAAAGGAAGAGCCTCGCCGGCCGGCACGGTTTACAACGCGCTGACGTCGGTCGAACAGACGACTGATGCACGGCCATACGTCATTCCCACCGCCGTTGCTCTCATGCAGCTGATTCCAGCCGACCGCAACCTGACCGGCGCTGAAATCGAAATGGTCACGCTGCGCGCGCGCGAAGAACGGTTGCGCACGTTCATCTCATCGGTGCGCAACGACTTCGACTACATCTTCATCGACTGTCCACCGTCCCTGGGTCTGCTGACGCTGAATGCGCTCGTCGCTGCCGACGCCGTGCTGATCCCGCTGCACTGCGAGTACTTCGCGCTCGAAGGGCTCGCCGATCTCGTCGGCACCATGCGGCGCGTCCGCGCCGCGCTCAACCCGGCTCTCGACATCGAAGGCGTTCTTCTGACGATGTGTGATGAGCGGACGAATCTCGGCCAGCAGGTCGCCGCCGACGTGCGGCAGTTCTTCAAGGAAAAAGTATTCCGCACCGTTATCCCGCGCAACGTGCGGCTCGGCGAAGCGCCGAGCCATGGGATGCCGGTGATGCTCTACGACGTGAAGTCCCGCGGCGCCGAAGCCTACCTCGCCCTCGCGCGCGAAGTATTGGAACGCTCGGCCGCAACAGCTGCATAGAGTCTCAAACGATGAACGCGAAGCCCGCTAAGTGGTCCGTCGCGTAATTACGGCGACGCACCGAGGGCGCCGAGGCGCCCGGGGTCCCCAACGCGGCAGCCGCGTTGGGGTGCAGGCGCGGGATGCATCGGCGGCCGAATGCAGCCGTAATTACGCGGCGGGCCACCAAGCCCGCAAAGAATGTTTTATGGAAAAACGCCCTGCGCTCGGAAAAGGCCTCAGCGCGCTCATTCCGGATGCGCCAGAGCCCATACACGCGCCGCCGGTTGATGCCGACGTCGACCGGCTCACACCGAATGAGTTTCAGCCCAGAGTACAAGTCGACGACGCGCGCCTGCAGGAATTGGCGCGGTCGATCAAAACGAACGGTGTCATCCAGCCGATCGTCGTCCGGAGGATCGGCAATCGCTTTGAGATCATCGCGGGTGAGCGACGCTGGCGCGCCGCGAAGCTCGCCGGCCTCCTTCGTGTCCCCGTCGTCGTGCGCGACGTCGCGCCCGGGCAGGAGAAATCACTTCTCGAGATGGCGCTGATCGAGAACATTCAGCGCGAGGACCTCAATCCGATCGACGAGGCATTGGCGTATCGGCGCCTCGCCGATGAATTTCACCTGAGACAGGAAGACATCGCCTCGGCCGTCGGGAAGGATCGCGCGTCGGTCGCGAACTACGTGCGGCTGCTCAAGCTCCCTGATGAGGTGCGCACGGAGATCGCTTCCGGCCGCCTCTCGATGGGACATGCGCGTGCGCTGCTGTCGCTGCCAGACGAGGCCGACCAGCGGCGCACGGCGCGGGAGGTCATCGCGCGCAGTCTCTCGGTCCGCGAGACCGAATCGCTCGTCAAGAAGATCGTCGAGGGCGGCGCGGCCGTGCGGGCTGCGCCGGCACCCAAACCGGTCGATGTGCACACCCGCGCGGCCGAGGATCGGCTGAAGCTCCTCCTGGGAACGCGCGTCCGCATCGTCCGTAACGGAGCGCGCGGCCGCATTGAGATCGATTTCGTGTCAGAGGATGAGCTGATCCGGATCTACGAGCAGCTCACAGACAGGGGCTGAGGGAAAGGGGACTGGGGACTGTGGATCGGGGACTAGAGGGACTGGGGACTCCAGGGACTAAGGCATTTTTCAGGTTCATGTAGTGCAGATCACGGCCCGTCTGTCCGGATCGTGCGGAGATGACGGAGGTAACGGTTTTCACACGGAGAAACGGAGTAACGGAGACGCTCGGAGGAGAGCGGTTCGACGGGCCGGCTTGCGTAGCAGGCCGGCGCGTCGCTTCGCGACGCCCGTCGAACCGCGATCGCCGCACGCAGCTCGCTTCGGGTTTGCCGCGGTCTTCTCCGTTCGTCTCCGTTGCTCCGTTCCTCTGTGTTGGACTGTCCCCTGTCTGCCGCGGATCGAGGAGTTGCTACACTGAGGTGAAAACAGCGGTAGGGACTGGGGACTGGAGGAGAAGCGTGGCCAAGCGCTTGACGCAAATGGTCTCCTGCGCCGGTTGAGCGAGCAAACTCGCCGCTGGCGAGCTCGCTCAGGTGCTGAGTGACATCCCCGCGCAAACCGACGACCGTGTCCTTGTCGACTTCAGGACCGCGGACGATGCGGGTGTCTTCAGGTGGGAGAGCGGACCGGCGCTGGTGCAGACCGTCGACTTTTTCACGCCGATTGTCGACGACCCTTACGTGTACGGCCAGATTGCCGCGGCGAACGCGGTCAGCGACATATACGCGATGGGTGGGCGACCGCTGACCGCGCTCGCCATCGGGGCGTTTCCAGCAGAGGGCCTCGATCATGGCACGATCCGCGCGATTTTCCGCGGCGGGTTCGACAAACTGCGCGAGGCGGGCGTGTCGCTGCTCGGCGGTCATACGGTCCGGGATCAGGAAATCAAGTTCGGATATGCCGTGACCGGCGCGATCGATCCGGCGCGCGTGCTGTCGAACGCCGGCGCGAAGCCGGGCGACGTCCTCTTCCTCACCAAACCGCTCGGCACCGGCATCATCGGCACGGCGATCAAATTCGATCGCGCGGAGCCCGCGCTGGCGGAGCAGGCGGTACGTTCCATGAGAACGTTGAACCGCGCAGCGGCGGAAGCGCTGCAGGCGCTGCCAGCCGGCGCCGTCCATGCGTGTACCGATATCACCGGCTTTGGCCTTATCGGGCACGCGAGCGAGATGGCGCGGGCAAGCGGTGTCACGGTGTCCATCGACGCGGGACGTGTTCCGCTCTTCGACGGCGTGCTGGCCATTGCAGGCCGCAACCGGTCCGGGGGGATGGGATCCAACCAGGAGCATTTCGCGAGCGGGGTCAGGGTCGCTCCGGACGTCGACGCCGACCGGGAGCTGCTGCTGTACGATCCACAGACATCCGGCGGACTGTTAGTTGCGGCCAGCGCCGGCGCGGGGGCCGAGGTCGAGGCGGCGCTCCTCGGGGCGCAGGTGGCCGTGGCGAAAATCGGCATGGTCGAGTCAGCGACGCCGGGCCATCACATCGTGGTGCGCGCGTGAGTTCAGCTTGTGCCCCTTGTCCATGAATGGTATAAATCTGGGCTGCTTGTGAAACTCTTCGCAAGCTCCGGCGTTGGACATCGCCCGTGACGAACAAGACCGCCGCCATCCGCTACGCGCGCGCCCTCCTCGACGTCGCCCTCAAGGCGAAGGTGCTCCTCAATCCCGCCGTGCCCGTGCCGCGCAAGCGTGCAGCCGTCGGCGAGCTGCTCGCGCGGGCGAGGCTTTCGCCGATCCTGTCGAAGCTCCTTGCGCTCCTGGCCGACCGCGACCGCCTCGTCCTGCTGCCGGACCTGCTCGCCGCCTACCGCGACCGCCTGCTCGATTATCGGCGCGTTGTCCGTGCCGAAGTGACGACGGCGGGCACAATCGACGCGCGGCGCGTGCAGGCGATCCAGAGCAGCCTGGCGAAGGTCACCGGACGAACCGTCACGATGGCGGCGAAAGTCGACCCGTCGATCATCGGGGGCGTTGTCGCCCGCATCGGCAGCACGGTGTACGACGGCAGCGTCACGCGGCAATTGGAGCGCATGAAGGAAAGGCTGACGTAGAGGCACTGAATGGACATCAAGGCTGAAGAGATTTCCAAGATCATCCGTGAACAGATCGGGAGCTTCGCCGTCGACGTCGACGTCGCCGAGGTCGGCAGCATCATCTCGATCAGCGACGGCATCGCGCGGGTGCATGGAGTGGACAACGCGATGGCCGGGGAGATGCTCGAGTTCCCGCACGGCGTGTTCGGCATCGCGTTGAACCTCGAAGAGGAGAGCGTCGGCGCGGTGTTGCTCGGCGAGTTCAAGGAGATCAAGGAAGGCGACGCGGTCAAGCGGACCGGCCGCATCATTTCCGTCCCCGTCGGCGACGAGCTGCTCGGACGCGTGGTGAACGCGCTCGGGCAGCCGATTGACGGCAAAGGGCCGATCGGCGCGACGAAGTCGGCGCCGATCGAGCGTCTGGCCCCCGGAGTCGTCGATCGGCAATCGGTGAAGGAGCCGATCCAGACGGGACTGAAGGCCATCGACGCGATGGTGCCGATCGGCCGCGGACAGCGCGAGCTGATCATCGGGGATCGCCAGACCGGGAAGACCGCCGTGGCGATCGACGCGATCCTCAACCAGAAGGACACTGGCGTCATCTGCATCTACAACGCGATCGGCCAGAAGCAATCGACGGTCGCGCAGGTGGTGCGCACGCTCGAAGAAGCCGACGCGATGCGGTACACGATCGTCGTCGCGGCAACGGCATCCGATCCGGCGCCGCTGCTCTACATCGCGCCCTATTCCGCATGCACCTTCGGCGAGTACTTCCGCGACGGCGGTCGCCATGCGCTCGTGGTCTACGACGATCTGTCGAAACACGCCCAGTCGTACCGCGAGATCTCGCTGCTGCTGCGGCGCCCGCCGGGCCGCGAGGCGTATCCGGGCGACGTCTTCTACCTGCACTCGCGCCTGCTGGAGCGCGCGGCCAAACTGAACAAGGAGCTGGGCGGCGGCTCGCTGACCGCGCTGCCGATCATCGAGACGCAGGCCGGCGATCTGTCGGCGTATATCCCGACGAACGTCATCTCGATTACCGACGGACAGATCTTCCTGGAGTCGGACCTGTTCCATCAGGGCGTCCTGGCGCAGTACAGAGAGCTCGCCGCGTTCGCGCAGTTCGGCAGCGACCTCGACAAGTCGACCCAGCAGCAGCTCAATCGAGGCGCGCGGCTCGTCGAGATCCTGAAGCAGCCCCAGTACGAGCCGCTGAGGGTCGAGCGACAGGTGGCAATCATCTACGCGGGCACGAACGGCCACCTCGACAACATCGCGGTCGCGGACGTCCGCGCGTTCGAGACCGAGTTGTACAGATACATCGAAAGCCGCTATCCGCAACTCTTCGGCGCCATCGCCGAAAGGAAACAGCTCGACAATGAGTTGAAGAGCGCGCTCGATCGCGCCTCGAAGGAGTTCGCGAGCGACTTCGCGGCGAGAAAGGCCGCAGCGGCCTAAATGCAACCACGAAAACACGAAGACACGAAGACACGAAAAGGATCCAAAAGTCCCGGCAGGCGACAGAACTCATGCCGTCATTAATCGATCTCCGGCGCCGGATCCGCGCGGTCAAGAACACCCAGCAGATCACGAAGGCGATGAAGATGGTCGCCGCGTCGAAGCTGCGTCGCGCGCAGGAGCGGGTCTTGAGCGCACGCCCATACGCGGTGCAGATGCAGCGCGTGCTCGCCAGCGTCGCGTCCCGCGTCGATCCCTCCATTCATCCTCTGCTGGCGGTGCGCGAACCTCGGTCCAATGCCCGGACGCTGGTCGTCACCATCACCGGCGACAAGGGCCTGTGCGGCAGCTTCAACACGAACGTCATCAAGGCGGCCGGCGCGTACATCGTGGAGCATCCGATGCCGTGCACGCTGGGGCTCGTCGGCCGGAAGGGGCGGGACTTCTTCGCCCGCCGCGGTTTTGCAGTCCTCTTCGAGCAGATCGGAATCTTCCAAAAGCTGCGATACGACGATGCGCGGGCGATTGCGCAGACGGCGGTTGAGGCATTCCTGTCCGGCGAGGCCGACCGCGTGATGGTGGTGTACAACGAGTTCAGGTCGGTCATGACGCAGCGCGTGGTCGTCTACCAATTGCTGCCGGTCGCGCGGGCGGATGTCGACGCGACGGGCACCGGCCCGCGTCCCATCTCGCCGGGATCCGATCCCACGGCGCAGATCGACTATTTGTACGAACCGTCGGCGCAGGAGATTTTCAACCAGTTGCTGCCGCGGTACATCGAGGTCCAGGTGTATCGCGCGCTGCTCGAGTCGAACGCGGCGTTCTTCGCCGCGCAGATGACGGCGATGGACACGGCGACCAAGAACTCCGCCGAGATGATCGGCACGCTGACGCTCTACATGAACAAAGTGCGGCAGGCCGCGATTACGCGCGAGATCATCGAGGTCGTTTCAGGGGCCGAAGCCCTCTAGGAGCCGGGACCGGGGCTCGGAACTCGGGACGGCCGCTGGCCCCCGGGCCCCAATCTCCAGGTCCCAACAACAACATGCCAACACAGACCCAGCAGGTCGGCAGAATCGTCCAGGTGATCGGCCCCGTCGTCGACGTCGAGTTCGAGGCGGGACATCTTCCCCAAATCTACAGCGCGCTGCGCATCCAGTCGGACGGGAAGGGTGGCGCCCACGCGATCGACGTGATCGCTGAAGTCGAGCAGCACCTCGGCGAGAACCGCGTGCGCGCGGTGGCGATGAAGGCGACCGACGGCATGCAGCGCGGCATGATGGCGATCGATCTCGGAGAGGGGATTTCGGTGCCGGTCGGACCCGAGACGCTGGGCCGCGTGTTGAACGTGCTCGGTGAGCCGGTCGACTTTCCCGATCGGCCCGTTCTGACAAAGGAGCGCTGGCCGATTCACCGCGCGCCGCCGAGCCTCGAGGATCAGTCGACCGAGCTGAAGATGTTCGAGACGGGCATCAAGGTCGTCGACCTGCTCGAGCCGTATCTGCAAGGCGGCAAGATCGGGCTGTTCGGCGGCGCCGGCGTGGGCAAGACGGTCATCATCATGGAGCTGATCCACAACATCGCGCTCAAGCACGGCGGTGTGTCGGTGTTCGGCGGCGTCGGCGAGCGCACGCGCGAGGGCAACGACCTGTGGATCGAGTTCCAGGAGAGCGGCGTCATCGATATCAATGATCATACGAAGTCGCGCGCCGCACTCGTCTACGGCCAGATGACGGAGCCGCCGGGCGCACGCCTTCGCGTCGGACTGTCGGCACTGACGGTCGCCGAGTACTTCCGCGACGCGGAGGGCAAGGACGTCCTCCTCTTCATCGACAACATCTTCCGGTTCACGCAGGCGGGGTCCGAAGTGTCGGCGCTGCTCGGCCGCATGCCGTCGGCCGTCGGGTACCAGCCGACGCTGCTCAGCGAGATGGGCGAGCTCCAGGAGCGCATCACGTCCACGAAGAGGGGGTCGATCACCTCGGTGCAGGCCATTTACGTGCCGGCCGACGATTACACCGACCCCGCGCCGGCGACGACGTTCGCGCACCTCGACGCGACGACGAACCTGTCGCGCGCGATTTCGGAGCTGGGCATCTACCCGGCGGTGGATCCGCTGGCGTCGACGTCGCGCATTCTCGACGCGCGCATCATCGGCGACGAGCACTACAACGTCGCCCGGCAGGTGAAGCAGATCCTGCAGCGTTACAAGGATCTGCAGGACATCATCGCGATTCTCGGCATCGACGAGCTGTCGGAAGACGACCGCCTCACGGTTTCTCGCGCGCGCAAGATTCAACGATTCCTGTCGCAGCCGTTCTTCGTCGCCCAGCAGTTCACCGGCATCGATGGCAAGTACGTGCCGATCGCGGAGACGATTCGCGGGTTCAAGGAGATCGTCGAAGGCAAGCACGACGCCATCCCCGAGCAGGACTTCTTCCTGGCCGGAACGATCGAGGACGTCGTCGCCAAGGCGGCGAAGCGGTAGACGGCATGACGCTTCCGCAGCATCTGCAGCTTCACATCGTGTCGGCGGATCGATCGCTCGTCAACGAGACGGTCGACGAGGTGGAGGTCCCCGGCGCGGAGGGCTATTTCGGCGTGCTGCCGGGGCACACCGCCCTGCTCGCGGTGCTGCAGGTCGGCGAGCTCTGGTATCGGCAGGGGCAGGAGAAGCACTACGTGTCGGTTGCTTTCGGGTTTGCCGAGGTGCAACCCGATCGCGTGACGATCCTGGCGCAGATTGCGGAGAAGGCCGACGAGATCGACCCTGCGCGCGCCGGGGCGGCGAAGAAGCGGGCTGAGGAACGGCTCGCGAAGTCGACGGTAGACATGGATGCCGAGCGGGCGCGGATCGCGCTCCTGAAGTCCCTCATCCGCCTTCAGGTCGCGACACGCGCTAGAATCCGTTCGTAATTGCTTCCGAACCTCGCCAACCTCTTTCGATACCGCGGGCTGATCCAGGCCCTGGTCGCACGTGAGTTGAAAGCGCGCTACCGGGGCTCGGCGCTCGGCTTCCTCTGGTCCTTCATCAACCCGCTGCTGCTCCTGCTGATCTACACGTTCGTCTTCGCGGTGGTGCTGCCGGCGACCCACTCGAATGATATCGAGCCGTTCGCGTTGTTCATGTTCTGCGGCATCCTGCCGTGGACCTGGTTTTCATCGTCGCTCTCGGAGTCGGCGGGCGCGCTGATCTCGGGCGGGAACCTGATCAAGAGAGTGCTGTTCCCGGCGGAGATTCTGCCGCTCGTCAGCGTGCTGGCGAACATGGTCCACTTCGTCCTGGGCCTGCCGATCCTGGTCGGGTTTCTCGTGTACTACCAGCGGTGGCCCGACGCGTGGGATCTCGTGTGGTTTCCGGTCACGATGGTCGTTCAGCTGATCTTCACCTTCGGCCTCGCCCTGATCCTCTCGGCGCTTACGGTGCACTTCCGGGACATCCGCGACATCCTGTCCAACGTCCTGACGCTGTGGTTCTTCTCCACGCCGATCCTGTACTGGATCAAGGAGGCGCCCGGGTTCAGCAAGCGCGTCCTCGATCTCAATCCGATGACCCACGTGGTGGTGTCCTATCAGGAGATCCTGTTCTTCCGCGGCCCGATCGGCCACTGGCGATGGCTGCTCGCGACCGGCGGCATGTCGGTGCTGCTGTTTCTCGCCGGCTTCTGGCTCTTCGATCGGCTGCGCGACTCGTTTGCCGAGGCGGTCTGATGATGATGAGGAGGACACAGAGAGACGGGAGATCACGGAGGGAATTGGCCACTGAGACACAGAGACACAGAGTTTTCTCTGGCTCAGTCAAAGAAGATCTCCGTGTCTCAGTGTCTCTATGGCTGATCTTGTCTGTATCCTCTACGCTCTTAATGACGACACAGAGGAATCAGAGGTCACAGAGAGGGTTGGCCACGGAGACACAGAGACACCGAGTTTTTGTTGGCTCGGCAAAAGAAGATCTCTGTGTCTCAGTGTCTCTATGGCTGATCTTGTCTGTATCCTCTACGCTCGTAATGACGACACAGAGGAATCAGAGGTCACAGAGAGGGTTGGCCACGGAGACACAGAGACACCGAGTTTTTGTCGGCTCGGCAAAAGAAGATCTCTGTGTCTCAGTGTCTCTATGGCTGATCTTCGGTGATGTCCTAAACTTCCTGTAAAAGCAAAGAGGCGTTGGTATCCTCCTGGTAACCAACCAGAAGCGGCTCCGTTAGAGCGGGGCCGGAGGAGATCAACGCCATGAAGAGAGTACCACCGAGTATCCGGTTGAAGGAAGAGATCAACGGGCTGTTGCAGGGCACGGCGTCGACCCCGGCGACGCCGGAGGAACCCCCGATGGTGGGCTTCGTTGGTCGGCTTGCGCGCTACATGCTGCAGGTGGCTATCGAAGCTGAGGCGACGTCGTTTCTGGGCCGAGAGCACTATCGCCGGGGTGAGCGCCAGCGCGTCGGGTGGCGCAATGGCTATGAACCGAAACAGGTGCAGAGCGAGGCGGGGCCGCTGGAATTGGCGGTGCCGCAACTGCGCGGGACTGAGGAGCCGTTTCGACCATCGATGGCCGACCGTCTGCAGACCCGGACGGCGGATCTCGAGAGCTTGGTGCGCGGCATGTATGTTCGCGGGCTGTCCACCCAGGACGTGAGCGCCCTCTACGCCGACACCTTCGGCGGGGGTCGCATGAGTAAGAGCACGGTCAGTCGGGTGACGCAGCAGCTGAATCAGGATTTCGACACGTGGCGCCGCCGCGATCTGAGTGGGCTGCGCGTGGTGTATCTGTTTCTCGACGGGCAGTACCATGCGGCGCGCCAGGGGACAGACGAGAAAGAAGGGGTGCTCTCGGCGTATGCCCTGTTGGAAGACGGTCGGCCGGTCTTGCTCCACCTCGATATCGGGCCGCGGGAGTCGTACGATGCGTGGCTCAGTTTTCTGCAGGACCTGGTGGGGCGCGGGCTGTCCGAGCCGTTGCTGATCGTGATGGACGGCGCGCCTGGTCTGGTGAAGGCGGTCAAGCGCGTCTGGCCGCACGCCTATCGTCAGCGCTGCCTCGCCCACAAGATGCGGAATGTCGTCACGAAGCTGCCGCGGCTGATGCAGTCCAAGATGAAGGGGCTGGTCCAGCAGGTGTTCGGCGCGCCGACGTATGCCACCGCGCTGAAGCGCGGGCGCGACCTCATCGCGAAGTTCAAAGACCGTTATCCCGCGGCCATGGAATGCTTGGAGCGGGACCTCGAGGAGTGCATCACCTATTTGCGGTTTCCCGAAGCGCATCACACACGCATTCGAACGACCAATCGACTCGAGCGCCTCAACGGGGAAAGCCGTCGGCGCACGAAGGTCATCCCGCGATTTCCGACCGAACGTTCGTGTCTGTCGTTGCTCTACGCGAGCTTGATTACTGCGTCCAAGCACTGGCGCGGGATTCCGATGACCGTCGCTGACGTGAAACAGTTGCAGCAGCTCCGAGCAGCGATCGCAGTGCCGACCAAGGAGGGTGCAGTTGCGTAATGCTCCGAGGAGGACACCAACGCCTCGCGCTTTTACAGGCAAATTAGGACTTGACCTGATCTTGTCTGTATCCTCTACGCTCGTAATGACGACAGAGAGGAATCAGAGGTCACAGAGAGGGTTGGCCACGGAGACACAGAGACACCGAGTTTTTGTTGGCTCGGCAAAAGAAGATCTCTGTGTCCTCCGTCCTCTCCGTGTCTCGGTCCCGATGAACGCGATTGAGCTCGTCGACGTCTCGAAGGTCTACCGGCGCTATGGAGGCCGGCATTTCTCGACGCTCAAAAGCGCGCTGCTGCAGCGAAGCATCCTGCGCGATCTTCAACCGAGCGAAACGTTCCCCGCGCTCAGCGGCGTGACGTTCACCGTGCCGAAGGGATCGACCTGCGGAGTGATGCATCGTCCGGGTCGAGGGCCGCGTCTCGGCGCTGATCGAGCTGGGCGCGGGCTTTCATCCCGAGATCTCGGGCCGCGAAAACGTCTTCATCAACGGCATCATGCTCGGGTTGACCAGGCGGGAGATTCAGGAGCGCTTCGACGACATCGTCGATTTCGCCGAACTGCGGGAGTTCATCGACGCGCCCGTGAAGACGTACTCGTCGGGCATGTACATGCGGCTCGGTTTTGCCGTGGCGATTCACGTGGACCCGGATGTGCTGCTGGTCGACGAAGTGCTCGCGGTCGGGGACGAGGGTTTTACGCACAAGTGCCTCGACAGGTTCGCCGACTTCCGGCGCCGTGGCAGGACGATTCTGCTCGTGACGCACTCGCTGAACCTGGTCGAGCGCTTCTGCGACGAGGCGCTGTGGCTCGACGGCGGCCAGGCGATGACTCGCGGCGATCCCAAGCGCGTTGTCGGTGCGTACCTGACAAAGGTCGAGGAAGGCGAGGCAGCGCTGCTGGCGTCGGCGACGGCGAAGGCGGTCGAGGAGGCGAGCAGGCTGGAGGGACGGGACGGGAAGGAAGGGCGGGATGGGCAGGAAAGGCGGGACGGGCAGAGGGCGCCGACCGAGCACCCGATCGACCCGACCTCGAACATGTTCGAGGCGACCGAAGGGCGATGGGGGTCAAGGGATGTGGAGATCACCGATGTCGCGTTTCTTGACCGTGAGGGACAGGCGTCCTTCGTTTTCCATTCCGGCGACCCTCTGTCCATTCGTGTGAAGGTCCGCGCGGCGCACCCGACGGACGATTTCGTGTTCGGCATCGGCCTCTTCAACGCCGAGGGCATCTGTATCTACGGCACCAATACGTATCTCGAAGAAATGAATCCCGGGCGGCTGGACGGCGAGGCGGAGGCGACCTTTGCGATCGACGGCCTCGATCTGGTCGAGGGCACCTACAAGGTAGACGCGGCCGTGCACAAACGCGACGGATTCCCGTACGACTATCACCGGCTGTTGTATACGTTCCGCGTGAAGTCGCGCACGCACGATGTCGGGATCTATCGGCCGCGCCACCGATGGAGCTTTTCGCCGAACGTCACGTTCAAATCCGAGCGCTGACGGAACACAGCACCAAGGACACAAAGGAAACGAACGACACAAAGGACACAAAGGAAACGAAGGACACAAAGGGCAGAAAGGGCAGAAAGGGCAGAAAGGGTTCATTGACGATCGAGCAAGCCCTGGCGCTCGTCGCGCGGCTGCGCACCGCCGGCGAGCAGATCGTGTTCACCAACGGCGTCTTCGATCTGCTGCACATCGGCCACCTCCGATACCTGCAGCACGCCCGGGCGCTGGGCGACGCGTTGATCGTCGGCGTCAACTCAGACAGATCCGTCCGCGCCAACAAGGGGCCGGCGCGGCCGATCACGCCGGAGGCCGAGCGTGCGGAAGTGCTCGAGGCGCTCGAGTGCGTCGACGGTGTCGTGGTCTTCGATGAGGAGACCCCTCACGATCTCATCGCCGCATTGCAGCCCGACGTGCTCGTCAAGGGCGACGACTGGGCCGAAACCGCGATCGTCGGCCGCGAGATCGTCGAAGGACGCGGCGGCACGGTTGTTCGCGTTCCCATCGAGCCCGGCCGTTCGACGAGCGCGATCATCCGGAAAATCCGCCGGACGCTCTGCTGACGTCTCGCGCTCGACGCGCGGCACCGCTGAAGCGGGCGCCCTACGACATCGCGCTCGACGCGCGGCACCGCTAAAGGTAAAGCGGCGCCCTGCGACGTCTGACGGACGCAGGAGCGGCCTTCAGGCGAGCGAACTCTGCTGCTACACTGAAGGTTTTGGGGCAGCGAAACCTTCCGTGGCTACCTCGACATCACTCAACCTTCGTGCCGTCCTGAAGACCGCCGTGGCGCGCAGCGGCATGGATGTACCTGCGCGCGCCATATCGGGGCTCACCGAGTCGGCGAAGGCGCTGTTCGTTGCGGCGACTGCTCAGGCCCGGCCGAACGGCGTCGTACTCCACATCGTGCCCGGCGACGGCGATCTCGAGCGGACCTGCGCGGATGTCGCCTTCTTCCTGGCCGCGCTCGACGGCCTCACTCCGGCTGCGGCAGAACGTGCAATCCTGCCGTTTCCATCTCATGAAGTCGACCCGTATCGCGGCCTGGCCCCACATATCGGCGTCACGTCGCAACGGGCGCGGGCGCTGTATTCAATTGCGCGCGGCACGGCACGCGTGGTGATCGCGTCGGCGGCGGCGCTGTTGCCGCGCGTGACGGCTCCCGAGCGGATGCTCGCCGCGTCGCTCGAGCTGAAGCCCGGTCAGGACATCGCGCCGACCGATCTCGCCGAATTGCTCGTTGACGCCGGCTTCAGCCGCGAAGATCCGGCCGACGAGCACGGCGAGTTCGCAATCCGCGGCGGCATCGTCGACATCTTTCCGGCCGGCGAGACGCATCCGGTCCGGCTCGAATTCATCGGTGACACGATCGAGACGCTCCGCACCTACGACCCGTCCACTCAGCGCTCGATCGCGCCGATCGACCAGGTCACGGTCGTACCGTTGCGCGACGTCCTGCAGGACGACCGGCGGGCGACGGCATTCGACTACCTGTCGCGCGCGAAGGACTCTCGCGTCACCGTGTCGGAACAAGACGAAGTCGCCGTGAACGGATCGAAGCTGATCGAGCAGATTCAACACAGCTACGAAGAAGCGCTGAATCGCGGCGAGCCGGCCGAATCGCCTTCGAGCCTCTTCGCGGCATGGGACCTGTTCGAAGCCCGCCTGGCTCACGCGACGCACCTCTCCCAGCTCGGATTGGACGATGACGCCCCGGACTCCGCTGAATCCCTCATCCCTCATCCCGACTCCCTTCCGCACCGTCCCGTGCGCAGTCAGCCCGCGGTCGAACTGAAGGGACGCGTCGTGGACTGGGTTGCCGAGATCCGGCGCCTCCGCGACGCCGGCGAAACCATGCTGTTTGTGGCGGCGACGCCGGGCCGCGCCGAACGCACCATCGAGCTCCTCAAGGAATACGACGTGTTCGCTGTCCCGGTCGAGCGCGCGGACGACGCCCGGTACGCCGCCGTGCTCGTCGCCGTGGGTGCGCTCTCCCGCGGCTTTCGTCTGCCCGACGCCGGCCTCCAGATCTATGCGGAAGCCGACGTGTTCGAAGAAGAGCGCCGCGCGCCGGAGCGGCGGCGGTCGGCGACGAAAGCGTTTCTGTCGGATCTTCGCGATCTCAAGGTCGGTGATTTCGTCGTCCACATCGACCATGGGATCGGGATGTTCGTCGGCCTGAAGCAGATCGGGATCGGCGACAGCGTGCAGGAGTTCCTCGAGATCCGCTACGCGGGCGAGGACAAGCTGTTCGTGCCGGTCGAGCGGCTGGATCTCGTCCAGAAATATACCGGCGCGAACCGTCCGCCCATCGATCGCCTCGGCGGCACGTCATGGGAGCGCGCAAAGAGCAAGGTCAAGAAAGCGATGCGCGACATGGCGGAGGAGCTGCTCAAGCTCTACGCCGCGCGCCAGGCCGTGCCGGGCCACGCCTTCAGCCCCGATTCGCACTGGCAGCAGGAGTTCGAGGACGCGTTCGAGTACGAGCTGACGCTCGATCAGAAGTCCGCAATCGCCGACATCAAGCGCGACATGGAATCATCCACGCCGATGGATCGGCTGCTGTGCGGCGATGTCGGCTACGGCAAGACCGAGGTGGCGATGCGCGCCGCCTTCAAGGCCGTCATGGACGGTAAGCAGGTGGCCTTCCTCGCGCCGACGACGGTGCTGGCGTTCCAGCATCAGAAAACGCTGAAGGAACGCTTCGCCGGCTTCCCCGTCCGCATCGAGATGGTGAGCCGGTTCCGCACGAAGGCCGAGCAGAAGGAGGTGATCACCGACCTCGCCGCCGGCAAGGTCGACCTGATCGTCGGGACACACCGGCTGCTGTCGAGCGACGTGCAATTCCGCGACGTCGGGCTGCTCGTCGTCGACGAGGAGCAGCGCTTCGGCGTGGCGCACAAGGAAAAGATCAAGCAGCTCAAGAAGAAGGTGGACGTCCTCACGATGAGCGCGACGCCGATTCCACGCACGCTGAACATGTCGCTCGTCGGCATTCGCGACATGTCGATCATCGAGACGCCGCCGAAGGATCGGCTGTCGATTCAGACCAACGTGGTGAAGTTCGATCCGCAAGTCATCGGGCGGGCGATCCGGAACGAGATGGCGCGCGGCGGCCAGGTGTATGTCGTCCACAACCGAGTGGAGTCGATCTTCTCGATCGGCGACCTCGTGCAGCGGCTCGTGCCTGAAGCGCGCGTCGTGGTCGGTCACGGGCAGATGGACGAGGAATCGCTCGAGCGGGCGATGCTCGACTTCGTGGCCCGCAAGTTCGACGTCCTGCTCGCGACGACGATCGTGGAGAACGGGCTGGACATTCCCAATGCCAACACGATCATCATCAATCGGGCCGACCGGTACGGCCTCTCGCAGCTCTACCAGCTGCGCGGCCGCGTCGGACGATCGGATCGCCCCGCCTACGCCTATCTGTTGCTCCCGCCCGAGGACAACCTGTCGCCGATCGCGAAGAAGCGGCTCGCGGCGATCAAGGAGTTCAGCGACCTGGGCAGCGGGTTCCGCGTCGCCGCGCTGGATCTCGAGATCCGAGGCGCCGGCAATCTGCTGGGCGGCGAGCAGAGCGGCCAGATCGACACCGTCGGCTTCGAGATGTACATGAAGCTGCTCGAGCAGACGGTGCGCGAGCTCAAGGGCGAGGATCTCGAGGACGATGTGCGGGCGACGGTGAACCTGCGCGTCGATCTGCGGATCGACAGCACCTACGTGCCCGACATGAATCAGCGCCTGATGCTCTACCGCAGGGTCGCCGCGGCGCGGCATGAAGACGAGATCGATCGCGTGCTCGAAGAAGCGGCGGATCGTTACGGGCCGCTGCCGATCTCGGTGCGCAACCTGGCCGATTACGGGCGCATCCGCGTCATGGCCGACCGTCTGCGCATCGACAGCATCGACCGCGAAGCCCGCGTCGTCGTCTTAAAGTTCAGACCGCAGGCGAACGTCGATCCCGTGCGGCTGGTGTCGCTGATGCGGCAGCGCCCCGACCTCACGCTCGTCCCGCCTGCGGCTCTACGTCTGTCGCTCGACAGGGCTGAGGCCACTGGGCAAAACGCTCGAGCCGACCCGGCCGTCAGCCCGACGCCATCAGCCCTGAGCCCCAAGCCATCAGCCCTGAGCTCTAAGCCATCACCCCTGAGCCCTAAAAAGGGCGGCCGTCATGGCAGTGCCGCCCCAAGCTGGTGGACCTCGAGGGCACAGACCGGCGAAGTGAAGCCCGGCTTCACCAAAGAAGACATCCTGCGTCCAGCCAAGGAGGATCCGCGGGCGGCGGGCGGCGTCTTCGAGCGGGTCGGCGGTCTATTGAGCGACCTCCTCGATCAGGGATAAAATGTTGTCTTCCAGGTATTTATGAAACTCAAAACACTGCTCCCGGCGGTCCTGTTTCTCGCGGCCGTTGCGACCGTCCGTGGTGAAATCATCGAACAGATCCTGGTGAAGGTGAACGGCGAGATCTTCACCAAGAGCGATCTCGAACAACGCCAGGTCGCCGTGCTGCGCCAGAAGGGGCAGCAAATCGATCTGAAGAGCGACCCGAACAACGTGCAGCTCCGCAAGGCGCTCGACGACATCACCCCGCAGATCATGGTGGACGCGGTCGACGAGATGGTCGTCGTCCAGCGCGGGAAGGAGCTCGGCTACACGCTGAGCGAGGAGCAATTCAAGAAGGTGCTCGGCGACATCAAACGAGAAAACAAGATGGAGTCGGAAGAGCAGTTCCAGGCGGCGCTCAAGGCCGAAAACATGACGCTGGCGGAACTGAGGCGGAACCTCGAGCGGCAGATGATCCAGCAGCGCGTGCAGCAGAACGAGGTGCTGGCGAAGATTGGCGTGACCGACGATGAGGCCCGCAAGTACTACGAGTCGCATCTCGGCGAGTTCACGACGCCGCCCTCGGTGACGCTGCGCGAGATTCTGATCGCCGTGCCCGCCGACAGCAAGGGACTGAACGTCGCGGCGGACGAAGCGGCGAAGGCGAAAGCCGACGAGATCCGCAGGCGCGTGACGACGACCGGGGGAGAGAGCTTCGAAAAGGTGGCCGCAGAGGTGTCCGACTCCCCGTCGAAGGCCAACGCGGGGCTGATCGGACCCCTCAGCGTCAACGACATCTCGCCCGATCTGCGGAAGTCGATCGAGTCGATGAAGCCCGGCGACGTCAGCGAGCTCGTTCGCACCACGCGCGGCTACCAGTTGCTCAAGCTCGAAACGATGACGCCGACGCAAACGCTGCCGCTCGAGCAGGCGCGCGAGCAGATCAGCGAGCGGGTGTTCACCGACAAGCGCAGAGCCGAGTTCCGGAAGTACGTTCAGAAGCTGCGCACCCAGGCCATCATCGAATGGAAGAACCCGGATGTCCGGAAGGCGTTCGAAGAGGGCATCAAGCAGCAGGCCGCGCCGTCGCTGTGATGGAACGCGACGACGCTCAGTGGTTTGCCATCTGGACCCGGTCGCGTCACGAGCAGGTCGTGCGCGAGCAGCTCGAACAGAAGCGGGTCGACGCCTTTCTCCCGACCATCACGCGCTGGAGCCGCTGGAAGGACCGGAAGAAGAAGGTCGATTTCCCGCTGTTTCCCGGGTACTGCTTCGCACACTTCAATCCCTCCGACGCGCTGCCGATCCTGAAGTGCACGGGGGTCGTGAACATCGTTTCGTTCGACGGAAAACCGGCGCCCATTCCCGATGACGAGCTCGAGAGCATCCGGTTGCTGGTGGGCAGCGATCTGCAGTACGACCCGTGTCCGATGATTCACGAGGGCATGATGGTCGAGGTCGTGCACGGCCCGCTGCGCGGCGTTCACGGCCGTCTCGTCCGGAAGGATGCGCCGAAGGCCCGGCTGGTGCTGTCCGTCGATCTCATCGGCCAGGCCGTCAGCGTCGAAGTCGACGCGGCGGACGTGAAGCCGTACTGAACGGACCTCCCGGTTGATCGTCGACATATGAAAATTGGCTCCGTCGATCTCCCGTCGCCGTTTGCAATCGCCCCGATGGCCGGCATGACCGACACGGCGTTTCGCCGTCTCGTCAAGCGACATGGCGGCTGCGGACTCGTGGTCACCGAGATGGTGAGCGCCGAAGGGCTCGTGCGCGGGATCGACCGGACGCTGGAGTACGCGGAGTACACCGAAGAAGAGCGGCCGATCGCCATCCAGATCTTCGGCGGAGATCCGGAGAAGATGGCGGCGGCGGCGCAAATCGTCGAAGGCATGGGCGCCGATATCGTCGACGTGAACATGGGCTGCCCGGTGCCGAAGATCGCCAAACACAACGCAGGATGCAGCCTGATGCGCGAGCCGGAGCATGCCGCCACGGTGATCCGGGCGATGTCGAAGGCGGTCAGGATTCCGGTGACGGTGAAGATGCGCGCCGGCTGGAACGACGAGGACCGGAATGCCCCGCAACTGGCGAAGATGGTGCAGGACGCGGGCGCCGCGGCCATTGCGGTCCACGGGCGGACGGCCGCACAGAGTTATAGCGGGTCGGCGGACTGGGACCTTGTGTCGCGCATCGCCGGCGACCTCACGATTCCGGTCTTCGGCAGCGGCGACTGCGTGGAGCCCGAGCAGATCGTCCTGCGGATGCGGTCCGGTGTGGAAGGCGTGCTCGTCGGCCGCGGTGTGTTGCGCAACCCGTGGATCCTGGCGCAGGCGGCCGACCTGGCGGCCGGACTGACACCGCGCGAGGTGACGCTCGAGGACCGGGGACGTTTCCTTCTCGATTACATCGACAAGCTGCTCACCGAGCGCGTCCGTGAACCGGAAGGCTTCAGACACGGGGTTGACGTCCAGATTTCGCGTCCCGGGTCTTCACAGCACCGCTGGGTCATCAACAAGATCCGGGCGCTGGGCTCCTGGTACACGAAGGGCCTCGAAAACGGCTCTCATCTGCGGACGGCCATCAACGGCGCCGACTCGTTGGAATCGTTGCGCGAGCTCATCACGACCTTCTTCTTTGCGACGGTCCTCCTGCCTTCCGCCTAGAGTAGCTCGTCTGTATTTTCCTGAAAGGCGCGAAGCTGCGGCGCCGTCCCAGTTCGTCCGATATACGTACCAGCGACTGCTCCGAGATCCCCGCCTTGCACCCAGGCCAATCCCTTTCCATATCCTGGACTGTAAGTGACGAGGCGAAGCTCTGTCACACGCGCCACGATGTTGGCCAAACAACCAATGAGCTTTCTGAACTCTACAGTGTGTGCCGTTGTTCTGGCGTGCACGCCAATATTGACCGGATGCCAACGCCAGAGCGAAGCGGCCAGGCGCATTCAGCCGGTTTACGACCAGAAGACCGGCAAGCTCCAGCTGCTCAAGTACGACTCCAACGGCAACGGCACAATCGACACGTGGAGCTACATGGACGGCGCGCGTGTCGTCAGGATCGACATCGACTCCAACGAGGACGGCAAGATTGACCGTTGGGAGTACTACGGATCGAACCAGCAGCTCGAGAAGGTCGGCTTCTCGCGGTCTGGCGACGGGAGGGAAGACGCGTGGTCCTTTCCCGGCCCCGGTGGCTCGACCGAACGCATCGAGATCTCGACGCGCCGCGACGGGAGAGTGACGCGCACGGAACACTACCAGGGCGGCGGCCTCGCCAGCGCGGAAGAGGACGTTGATGGAGACGGCAAGATCGACAAATGGGAAACCTATGACGGGGATCATCTCGCCTCCGTCGCGTTCGACACCCTCCACCGCGGCACGCCCGACCGGCGCCTGAAATACGGTATTGACGGCACGGCGCGGCTCGAAGTCGATCCCGCGGGCGACGGGCACTTCAAAGCCGCCGCCGATTCCCGCGCGGCGCGCCAATCACGATGACATCGATTCTCTACGGTCGCTCGTGGCGGCCAGGTAAACACGTCATGCGTCCCTCGTGCTGCCTTCTCCTGATCGTGATCGGGCTGGTGTATCCCGCGCCGGTGCGGGCCCAGGCGCCAGCCGACGGCGGCCCCGATCCGGCGGCAGTCCGCGTGCGGCTCGGACCGCTCGCGATGATCCCCACGATGGGCCTGTCGAATCTGGGAGTCGACAAGAACGTCTTCAACGATCCGCCCGGCAAGCAGCCGAGAGAGGACTTCACCGCCACGCTGACGCCGAAGACCGACTTGTGGCTTCACGTGGGCGGCACCTGGGTCACCGCCGCCATCAACGAGCAAATCACCTGGTATCAGAAGTACGCGAGCGAGCGTTCCGCGAGCAACGCCTATTCGGTCGGCTGGAAATTGCCCCTGACCTGGCTGATCGTCAACACGAATGTCGCGTACGCGAAGGTCCGCGATCGCCCGGGATTTGAAGTCGACGCACGCGTGTCGCGCAAGGATCTGGCCTACGGTGGCTCCGTCGAGGGGCGGATCATGTCGAAAACGTTCTTCGGCGTGCGCGGCGAACGACGAAAAGTCGATTTCGATCAGGCGGCCCTCTTTCTCGACGTCAACCTGCACGACGAGCTGAACCACGTCACCACGAGCAGCGGGCTGTTGCTTCGGCACCAGATCACGTCGTTGACGTCGATCTCCGTCAACGCGACGCGCTCCGAGGACAGATTCGAGTTCTCGCCGCTGCGCGACTCGGTCTCGACGATGCTCGGGACGACGGTCACCTTCGATCCCTTCGCCCTCATCCACGGCTCCGCGACGTTCGGCTTTCGGGACTTCGAGCCGCGATCGTCCCGGCTCCCGAGCTTCAAAGGCTCGACGATGGCGATCGATCTGTCGTTCAGCATCTATGAGACGACGCGGTTCGGGGTCCACGCTGTGCGCGACATTGAATACTCGTACGACGTCAATCAGCCGTACTATGTGCTGACGGGCTTCGACGCCTCGATCGCGCAGCAGATCTTCGGACCGTTCGACACCGTCCTCCGTGTCGGAGAGCAACGGCTCGCGTACCGCGACCGCATCGGCGCCACGATCAACGCATCCAATCGCACCGACGCAGTGCACTCCAAGGGCCTTGGCGTCGGCTATCACCTGGGCAAGGAACTGCGCCTCGGGTTCAACCTGGATACCATCCATCGAACGTCGGTCGTCGTCTCGAGACCGTACGAAGGCTTGAAATTCGGCACCGCGCTCACCTACGGGTTCTGACCCCTTTCTTTCCGCTGGCGTGGCCGTCAATCGGCCTCCCGGCGGTGGCGATCAATGGGGTACACTACTCTCACAAGGGCTTGACGTGTCTCTACGCATAGGCTTCGACCTCGACGGCGTTTTTGCGGACATGGAGGCGGAGTTGCTCCGCCAGGCGGTAGCCGTCTTCGGCGAGCCGATGAAGCGTCGCCTCGAGGAGCGTGCGTCGCCAGACTCCGCCCCGGTCGAGGCCGACTCGGGAGAAACGGCGCTCGACAGCGCGTCGACGCCTCAGGCGGTCGCCGAAGCCTCAGCCGACAACGTCCCGCCGCTGATGAAGACGAACATGAGCTCGAGGCAGCAGCGGCGGTTGTGGCGCCACGTGGAGTCGATCGAGAACTTCTGGCAGACGCTGGAGGAGATCGAGGCAGGCGTCATCGAACGGCTCGCCAGGCTGGTCCACGAGCGCCGGTGGGAGATCATCTTCCTAACCAAGCGGCCCGAGAGTGCCGGCGCCACGGCGCAGCTGCAGAGTCAGCGCTGGCTCGAGTCCAAGGGCTTCCCGCTCCCGAGCGTGTTCGTCGTACAGGGATCGCGCGGCCGGATCGCCGCCGCGCTGGGGCTCGACATCGTCGTCGACGACCGTCCCGAGAATTGCCTCGACGTCATCGTCGATTCAAAAGCCCGTGCGATTCTCGTCTGGCGTGAGGACGAGAGGCAGTTGCCGGCGGCGGCGCGTCGAATGGGGATCGGCGTCGTGAAGTCGGTGGGCGAATGTCTCGACATCATCAGTCAGATCGATGCCGCCGGTCGCGACGATCCGGGCGTGATGGCTCGTGTCATGCGGCTGCTCGGACTCAAGGAACCCGCCAACGCCTGAGCTCCTCAGCGCCACCCACCTCGAAGTCGTACACCAAGTCTGATTACAGCAACTGATGGAACCGGGCCACGAGTGCCCGTGCGCAGGATGCCAGAGGTATGCCTCGAGACCGGCAATATCGTATATGGGAGCCCACGTCGTGAAACCAGCGTCAGCTGCGGTCCGGTGGTTCGTCGTCTCTGCGCTTTCGCGGACCATCCTTTTCGGTACGCCCGCGCGAGGTCGGGCCGCCAGGACGCAATGGCTTCCGATGTTCGTCGGACGGCGGATCGCGCCACGGCTTTGACGGTCCGCCCGGCTTCGCTCCCCATGGACGCGCAGGGCCGCGGGGCTTGCCGCCCGCGGGCGTGGAGGGGTGACGCGGCTTCCCGCTCCACGGTTGGGACGGGTCGCGAGGCTTGCCGCTCCACGGTTTGGAGGCGTTGCCGGACTTCCCGCTCCACGGTTTGTTTGGGTCGCGAGGTTTATCACTCCACGGTCGCGCCGGATCGCGCGGCTTATTGGTCCACGGCCGCGCAGCGCCACGGGGTCTGGCGCTCCATGGCCGGCCGCCGCCGCCGCTGGGCGTTTTCCCGCCTGGGGGGCCCGCAGGCTTGTCGCGCCACGGTCGCGGTTCGCGGGGCAGCCCGGGCGTGTCGCGATCGCGCCGCGCGCGGGACGCGTCCTCGGACCAGGCGCGCTCGGGTCTGTTCTTCTTCTTGAATCGATCGCGCGGATCTTTGTGGGTGCCGCCGGGCCGCCAGTCGGGCCCGCGCTGGTCGCCGGCGAACTTCGGCTTTCGCCCCGCCGCCCTCTGCGCCTCCGGTGAGTCCCACAGCCGCCCCTGAGCGAACCACCTCACGACGACGTTCGGGTTCGTGCGTTTCAGTTGCGTGAAGGTCGGCAGCAACTCCTCCCTGTCGCGCGCGCGAAACGCAGTCGGCCTGTCATCGATGAGGATGGTCCAGTAAGCAAATCGGGGCGGCATCTCGCTATTCTCGCAGGGATTCTAGGAAGTCGGGACTCGCTCGAGACGTTTCAGCTTTTCGACCAGCGTCGTGCGTTTGAGATTGAGGAGCCGGGCCGCCCGACCCTTGTTTCCGCCGGTCCGCTCGAGCGACCGCTGAATCAGCTCGCGTTCGATGTTGGCGACGAACAGGCCGAGATCCAGACCGTCTTCGGGCAGCGTGACCGCGGATGAGGGCACGGGTTCCTGGGCCTGCCGGAGCTCGACCGGCAGGTCGCCGACGTCGATCTGGGATCGACCGGATGTGAACGCCAGGGCGCGCTCGATCGCGTTTTCGAGCTGCCGCACATTGCCCGGCCATTGATACGCCATCAGCCGGCGCATCGCCTCCTGCGAGACCGTCAACCGCTCAGGAAGGGGTTTCGCGCTGATCCCCGGGCCCGCGCTGTCCTCGGGTCCATTCTCGGCTGGAGGAGTCGCGTTGCGTTCCTGCTGGAACTTCTCGAGGAAGTGTTGCACGAGCAGCGGGATGTCTTCCTTCCGTTCGCGGAGCGGCGGCAGTTGCACCGGAATCACGTTCAGCCGGTAGAACAAGTCCTCTCGGAATTGTCCGACTGAGACGAGCCTGCCGAGATCGCTGTTGGTCGCCGCGATCACGCGCACGTCCACTTTGATCGTGTGCGAATCGCCCACACGCTCGAACTCCCGCTCCTGCAGTACTCTCAGCAGCTTCATCTGCAGCGCCGGACTCATCATGCCCACTTCGTCGAGGAACAGCGTGCCCTTGTGTGCCTGCTCGAGCCGTCCCTGACGGTTGCCGACGGCACCGGTGAACGCGCCGCGCACGTGGCCGAAGAGCTCGGCTTCGAGCAGCGTCTCGGGAATGGCGCCGCAGTTGAGGGCGACAAAGCGGTGCATGCGCCGCGGACTGTTGTGGTGAATCGCCCGCGACACCACTTCCTTGCCGGTGCCGGTCTCGCCGGTGATCAGAATCGTGCTGTTGGTGGGTGCGACCGTCTCCAGGAGCTGAAACAACAGCGCCATCGGACGGCTCTTGCCGATGATGCCTTCGAACCGGTAGCGCTCCTCGAGCTGTGCGCGCAGGTACGCGTTCTCGGATTTCAGACGCCGCTGCTCGATCGCCGAGTCGAGCACGTGCAGCAGCTCGTCAAGCTGGAACGGCTTGCTGACGAAGTCCCACGCGCCTCGCTTGATGGCCTCGACCGCATCCTTCACAGTCCCGTAGCCGGTGACGACGATGGCGATGATATGCGGATAGCGTGCGACCGCGGCTTCGACGAGGGCCGAGCCGTCGACACCAGGCAGCCGCAGGTCCGTGATGATGAAGTCGAAGGCGAAATCGGCGAGCCTGGTGAGGGCAACCTCGCCCGACTCGGCCTGCTGAACGCGATAGCCGTGGTCACTCAACTGCTCCGCAATCGCCTGACGCAGAGGCGCCTCGTCCTCAACGATCAGCAGATGTTTTTGCGAATCAGTCATTTAGCGCGACGCCAATATCTTGACACCATAACGGACGGAGTGTCTATCGTGTTCTCGATCAAGAATGACGCAGTGGATCGGCTCGCCCGCGCTGTAGCCGTGGCCTCCCGTTCATTTTCACGAAATCCAACCCTGCGCCAGGAGCTCATCCATCGATATCCGCTCGCTCGATTCAACGAATCCGCCGACGTGCTTGCCGGCGACGCGTTGGTCCGGTTTCTCCGGGGGCACACGAAAGCGATCACGGGCCACGAGGTGCTGAACGACCCCGTGTTTCGCGCGGTGCCGGAACTTCGTCTCGTCAGCAAGTACGGCGTGGGCCTCGACACGATCGACCTCGAATCCGCCCGCACACATGGCGTGGCGGTGCGATGGACTCCCGGCGTGAACCGCCAGGCCGTTGCCGAGCTGGCCGTCGCCTTCATGATCGCGCTGTGTCGCCGGATTGTTCCGGCCGCGCTCATGGTCCGCGACGGCACCTGGCGTCAGACGGGCGGGCGACAGCTCTCGACGGCTACCGTCGGCATCCTCGGCTGCGGCGCTGTGGGGCAGACGGTCGCGCGGCTGTGCGCGGCATTCGGATCGACCGTGCTGGCTCACGACGTCCGCGTGTACGACGAGTTCTATCGAAGCTCGGGCGTGAAACCGGTGTCGCTCGACGTGCTTCTCCGCGAATCCGACATCGTGACCGTCCACCTTCCGCTTGATGCGTCCACGCGGGGGCTGATCGGCGCGGGCGCGATTTCCCTCATGAAACCGTCGGCGTTCCTCATCAACACCTCTCGAGGCGGCATCGTCGACGAACTCGCATTGAGGATCGCCCTTGTGGAGCACAAGTTGGCTGGGGCAGCGGCCGACGTCTTCGCGGTCGAGCCGCCGGCCGACTCGGAGCTTCTGCGGCAGCCCAACTTCATCGGCACGCCGCATATCGGCGGCAGCACGGAGGAAGCCGTTCTGGCAATGGGGCGGGCGGCGATCGGCGGCCTGGACGAATCGCCGGAATCCGTCAACTTAACGGCATGACGGTGCCAAAATGTTGACACTTGGAAATACTCAATTGTAATCGACCACTACGGAATCCCTAATCCTCGCCCGAAGATCCACCGATACAAATCCACGGAGGCAAACAGCCAAGTGGAACGAAAACTCATTTCGATCATGAAGGCATGTGAGCTCGTCGGCGTCAGCCGTCGCACAATCTACAACTGGCTCTCCAGTGGGAAGATCGAATACGTGCGAACGGCGGGCGGTTCCGTCCGCATTTACGTCGATACTCTCTGGCGCGATGCCAACAACGGCGACCGCCCGGCCGTGGAGACGATGTGGCAGGCGGAAGGCCGGAATCAGGCGTGATCTCGCGTCCGCAGAGCAGAGGAATTGATGTCGAGGAGATAAATGGACGAAGAGCCCGAATTGCGCCTCCTCTTCCATCGCCTCAACAATCAGCTCGGGATCATCCTTTCGCACTCGGAACTCCTTGAAGCCAAGGCGACGGACGACATCAATCGGGCCCGCGCAGCGCAGATCGTGTCGAGCACCCTCGAGGCGATGGGCACCGCGAAAGAGATCCGGCGTCTCGCCGTCACTTCAGCCGAGCCGCAATAGCGCCCCAAAGTGTAATTCGGCAGTCAAACTATTGACGAAAGCGTCGGCTGAGTCGCCATTCGTTTTGGCCATCCATACGGTTTCAAGCCTCCACCTCATCAGACCGTCCCGAAACGGCTCACACCCGTAAACATCTCACAACCAGTCATTTACGGCTTTCATTTCGCCGATAGTGATGAGGTCTGGAACACGATTGCTGCTGTTGGTACCGCCGTTGCGATAACGTGCAATGCCTTGAAGACGGGAACGGCTTCCGGGCCCAACAGGAGAGGTCATGCACGCCCAGCCGCTCGCCGCCAGCCAGAATCGCCGCGTCGTCAATGGCCTGCCGTTTGTCGAGGCGCTTGCCCGACGCATGGCCGCGTCGATGCCGAACTCGATCGACATCGGGGATCTCGTGCAGGATGGGGTGATCGGCCTCATCGATGCCGCCCATCGCTTCGACGAAGATCGCGGCATCAAGTTCGAGACGTTCGCCGAACGGCGCGTTCGCGGTGCGATGATCGACGCGCTGCGCAAGGACGCCTGGCCCCGCGGCGTCCGCCGCCAGCGCCGGGAGCTGGACGCGGCCCGCGAGGAGCTGCGCCGGGAGCTGGGTCACGAGCCGTCGATGGCCGATCTCGCCGCACGGGTGGGTTCCGACGAGAAGCGTTTGAGCCGCACCATCGTCCGCATCAACACGATCGAAGCGACGTCGCCGCTCGCGACGGGCGAGCACATGGACGAGAGCTCGCTGCCGACCGTGCTCGTGCCGTCCGAGCCGGATTCGCCGCATATCGCGTACGAGAAAACAGAAACACGGAACCGCGTGCGGACCGCGATTCAGTCACTTCCGTGGCGCGAACGCAAGGTGATTGGCCTCTACTACTACGGCGAAGCGACCATGAAGCAGATTGGCGCCGAGATCGGCGTCAACGAATCGCGCGTGTCGCAGTTGCATGCGCGTGCGATTCGCCGGCTTCGCGACGCCCTCGGGGACATGAACCCGCAGGGAGTGGCGGAGATGCGGCGTCAACTGATCGCGTTCGCGGCGAAGAAGCCGGTGAAGGCGAAAGCGCAGCTCCCCGGGGAGTCGGCCGGGAAGATCGCGTCGCCTCAGGCGGTGGTACTGCCATACAAGCCGGCGAGCAAGCGGCCCGCGGCCAGGACGACGCTCAAGGTGACTCGCGCGCGCCACGCGATCGCTGCGGCCAGATAACAGGCGCATCGCGCGCGGAAGCCACCAGTGCTGCGTTACGCCAGCCCGTCCCGGACGGCTCGCAGCAGGTCGCCAAGCCTGAAGGGCTTTTCGAGCCAGCGACAGCCGCTCTCCTCGAGAAAAGTTTCCGCATCGGTGCCGGCCACATCGCCAGTGACGAAAATCACGTGCCTCGAGAGGCCGGGTGCGGCGGCCGCGAGCATTCGATAGAACGCTTTCCCATCCATTCGCGGCATCTTCAGGTCGCAGATCACGAGATCGAAGGCTCGCGCTCCCACTCTGTTCAGCCCTTCCTCGCCGTCGGACGCATGTTCGACGAGGTAGCCCGCATCCTGCAGGGCGTCGACCACCGCGTTCGCGAGCTTCGCTTCGTCTTCCACGACGAGAATTGAGGCGCCTGCGACGGCGTCCACCGGCGCCTGCAGTCGCCCGTGGGCCTCGGGCGCCGGCTGCAGCTTCGTGCCGGTCACCGGCAACTCGACATAAAACGACGCGCCCGCATTCGGCCGGGACTCGAGACGGATACGCCCGCCGTGCTCCTGGACGATCGCGTACGCGACCGTGAGTCCGAGTCCCGTGCCTTTGCCGACCTCCTTCGTCGTGAAGAACGGGTCGAAGATCTTGGGCTGCAGGTTGTTGGGAATGCCGGGGCCGTCGTCGTTGATCTCGAGCACGACCGACTCCTGATCGGGGTCGTGCCACGTGCGCACGACCAGAACGCCTCGTCCGTGGGCCGACAGCATCGCCTGCTCGGCGTTGATGACGAGGTTGAGCAGGACCTGCTGCACCTGATGGCCGTCCGCAAACACGTTGGGGAGGCCCGCGGCCAGGGCATCGAGCACGGTGATGTTCGTGACGTGCTGTTCGTACGCGCGGAGCGCCAGCGTTTCACGCACTACCCGATTGACGTCGACCATCGCACGCGTCGTCTGCCGCTTGCGGGCGAACGTCAGCAGATTGCGGACGATGCGGGCGGCGCGCTCGGCTTCGGAGAGGATCGTCTCGAGGCCGCGGCGAACCGGCTCTTCGAGGGTAGTGCGCTGCGAAAGCCGTTCGGCCCAGCTCAAGATCGTCGCAAGCGGGTTGTTCAGCTCGTGCGCGACCCCGGAGACCGTCTGGCCGAGCGCCGCCATCTTTTCGGCCTGCAGCAACTGATGATAGATGTCGCGGGTCTCGTCATCGAGCTTCTTCCGCTCGCTGACGTCGCGGACGAGCGCCTCGATGCGGAGGCCGCTGTCGTCGGTCGGCCGATCGGCGCGCGCCGTCAGCTCGACCCACATGGGGTTCCCGTCGGCGCGGCGGAGCCGCATGAGGTAATCACTGACCGACCCGTCGGTGGTGAGGCGTTCGAGCAGCGCGACGCGCGCCTGAGGGTCGACGAAGCGCTCCTGAGCGAAGGGGCGCACATCGAGCTCCGGTGATTCGCTCGCGTAGCCGAAAATCAGCTTCAGGTGGGGGTTGGCGGCGATCGTGGACGTGGCGTCGGGACCGATCGTCCCGATGTACACGCCCTCGTGCACCGCCTCGAACAGCCGCGCGAACGCGGCGGCGCGCCTTTCCATGCCCGGATGAAGAGGCGGACCGGCGTCTATTTCGCCGGCGGCCGGGGCGTCGGCGTATGTGTCGGGAAGCCGCTGCTCCATTTCTTTTCGTTCGCGGCCCTGATGTCGCGCACGGAAGCGCCGGAAGCATGCATTTGCATCGCGTCACGCGCGACGTCAATACACACGGCTCATGTCATGCCATGCGGTTCCCACTGGGTCACGTCGCCGTTCGCGTCGCGAGCCGTGACGAAGCAATCTTCGTTACCACGATGGCCGCTCCGCTCGCACCCGCAGTAGCACGGCACGTAGCTGAGCACCTCGGGATGTTCCGCGGCGAACGTGTACGCCGCGCGTACGATCTCCATGGGTCGCGCCGGCGGCGACGGATCGAAGGGCAGCGGCGGAAGATTCGCCTGCGGGTGCGGGCCGAGCACGGCGGCGGCGGGCGGGTCGACGATCGTCTGCGACAGCGTGGGCGCCGACGGAGCAGCCTGGTTCTGCTGCGCCGTTCTCGCGTAGACGAAGACGCCGACGATGACGAGCGCGGCGATGGCAACACCGAGCAATGGTGTGAAGGAGCGGCCCGGCTCGGACGGCGGTGTCGTCGGAGAGCCAGGGCGCGACTGGGCTTTGGCGGAAGATTTTCTACCCATGTGCATTTCATTTTACCGTGTCCACGCTTTGGGCTAAAGTGCGAACAATCCCATGAATCTGATGGCCAGGCAGGACCGAGTACTGCTCGGCGGCCTGGCCGTCGCTCTGTTCGTCGTGTTTGCGAGGCCGATTCGCTACCTTCTCGATCTGGCGCGCGCCGTCGAAGAGAGCTCCGGGCTCGCCCTCGTGCCGGCGCTCATCATTCTGACCGCCGTGTTCCTGTTTCATCAGCAGGGCAAGCGGCACGAAGCGAAGGCGCGGGCGGCGGCGGCTCGGGCCGACGCCATTCAGTCGGAAGCGCGCGCGCTCGAAATGGAGCGGCTCGTCACCTTTGGGCAGGGCCTCGGCCGCGCGCTGGAGATGGAAACCATCCGCGACGTCGTCCTGCACGACCTGCCCAGGCTGGCGGGCACCGACCAGGCATGGGTGCTCCTGTGGGAGGACGGACATTGGAAGCCGCTCGTGGGCACGGCGAGCGAGAGCCGCGAGGTCGAACGCGCACGCGAGCACCTCGCCGATCGCGCGCTGCTCGGCGGATCCTGGACGTCGGACGCGATTGCCACAGAAGGTCACCTGTGTCTGCCGCTGATGGCAGGCGGCCATCCGGTGGGCGTGCTCGGCATTCCCGATTCCGCGGGACCCTTCGGCCGCCAGCGCGTCCTGGCGATGGCGGCGGCGCTCCTGTCGATTTCTCTGCGTAACGCCCAGCTCTTCCACAATCTGCGCGAGTACAGCTTGCGCGACGGTCTGACCGGCTGCTTCAACCGGACGCACGCGCTCGAGGGCGTCGACACGGAGCTGCGGCGCGCGCGCCGCTCGCACCTGCCCGTGTCGCTCATCATGTTCGACATCGATCATTTCAAGGACATCAACGATCGCTACGGGCATTTGTGCGGCGACGCGGTGCTGGCGGCCGTCGGCGCGCGGATGCGCGAGGGTCTGCGTGGCAGCGACCTGAAGTGCCGCTACGGCGGCGAAGAGTTCCTCGTCCTCCTGCCCGAGACGCCTCTCGAAGGTGCCAAGCGCGTCGCCGAGACGCTGCGTCGCGAGCTCGCGGACGTGCCAATCAACTGGAAGGGCGAGACGGTGGCCGTCACGGCCAGCTTCGGCGTCTCGGTCGCGCTGCCGACCGAGATCGATGGCCAGGCGCTCATCGGCCGGGCCGACGCGGCGCTGTACCGCGCGAAGGAACAGGGACGCAACTGCGTTCGCCTGACGATCGAGCCGGCCGTCGCGTAGGCCCGCGCCGGTAACGGAGAATACGGAGAGAACGGTATAACACAGAGAAACGGAGGAACGGAGACGCGCAGAGAAAACCAAACTCTTTCTCCGTTATGTCTCCGTTGCTCTGCTTCTCTGTGTTATACCGTTTCCTCCGTACACTCCGATTTGGTCTTGGGCTTGCTGTCGACGCGCGCCACGCCTTTGAGCAGCCCCATCCGGCTGCGCAGCCGCACGACGTTCGCTTCGATCACCACGACGTCGCAGGGGCGGATGCGGCGTGAGATTATACTTCTCACTTCAGACTTCAGACTTCAGACTTTGTGAGCAATCCCCCCGAGACTCCCCCCGCGTCGCCGGGCATTCGAGAGCTCGTGGTCACGCTCTTCGAGCTCGGTCGCGAGATCACGTCCGTGCTCGATCTCGACGAGCTGCTCCACAAGATCCCGCTCCTCATCGCGCGGATCACGAAATTCCAGGCGTTTGCGGTCTACCTCCTCGATCCGCGGCGCGAAGGGCTGTCGATCGCGTACTCCGTCGGCTATCCCGATGGTGTCGCGCGCACGCTGCGCGTCAAGGTCGGCCAGGGCCTGGTGGGCGCCGCCGTGGCTGAAGGCAAACCGATACTGGTGAACGACGTCCAGGCCGACCCGCGATACCTGGAGGCCGTACCCGGGTCGAAGGCGGAGCTGGTCGTGCCGCTGCGGCGGAAGGGCCGCGTCATCGGCGCGCTCAACCTGCTGAGCGACGCCGCCGGCCAGTTCACGGAAACCGACGAGGCGCTGCTGCGCCAGTTCGGCGCGCATGTCGCGGTCGCCATCGAGAACGCGCGGCTCTTCGAGCACGAACGGGAGTACACCAGCACGCTGCAAACGCTGTCCGAGATGGCGCGCGAGTTCGGTGCGATCCTGAATCTCGACGAGCTTCTCACACGGATCGCCCACCTCACGCGGCGCGTGATCGACTACCGCACGTTCGGCATCCTGCTGCTCGACGAGGAGACCGGCGAGCTCGAGATGAAAGTGGCTGTGCGGTACGGCGACAAGGTGAACCTGCCGCGCGTGAGGCTCGGCAACGGGATCGTCGGCTACGCGGCGCTGCACAGGGAGCCGGTCAACGTGCCGGATGTGGCGGCCGACCCGCGCTACATCAAGGTCGTGGACGATGCGCGATCCGAGCTGGTCATCCCGCTGCTGTTGAAGGATCGGTGCCTCGGCGTCTTCGATCTCGAGAGTCCGGAGCTCGACGCGTTCACGACGAGCCATGTCGAGATCCTCACGCTGCTCGCGAGCCAGGCGGCGGTCGCCATCGAGAACGCCCGCCTCTACGAGACCATCCGCGCCAACGAAGACCGGCTCGAGAAGGAGATTCGATTCGCCCAGCGCGTGCAGGCCGCCCTGCTGCCGATGGAGCTGCCGAGGCGGCTGAAGAGCGTCGACGTGGCCGCCCGCCTCACGCCGGCGCGAGGGCTCGGAGGCGACTTCTACGATTTTCTTGCGCCCGAGCCGAACAGCCTCGTCGTGGCAGTCGGGGACGTGTCGGGCAAGGGCGTGCCGGCGGCGTTGTACAGCGCGTTCGCCGGGGAGTTGATCCGCTCGCGCACGTTCCGCCGCCGGTACGCGCCGGAGCAATTCAGCCCGGCGGGCGTCCTCGCGTCGACGAACACGATCCTTCACGAGCGCCAGCTCGAGGAGTACTTCTGCACGCTCTGCTACGCGTTGTTCGACCTCAAGCGACGCATCGTCACGCTCGCCAACTCAGGACTGCCGTATCCGATACGGTGCACCGGCGACACGGTGAGCCAGATCGAGCTGCCCGGCGTGCCGCTCGGATCGTTTGCCGGATCCACGTACGACGAGCTGTCGTTCGACCTTGCCGCCGGCGACCTGCTCGTCTTCTGCTCGGACGGCGTCTTCGAGGCGAACGACGCGCTCGGCCGTGAGTTCGGCGCCGCGCGGCTCCTGCAGGTGGTGAGCGAGGTGCGGTCGAAGGCGGCCGGAGTGATCGTCGACGCGATCTTTGCCGCCGTTCAGGAATTCCGCGGCGACACGCCGCCGAACGACGACATGACCGCCGTCGCGCTCCGGATGACTGCATGAGACCGGTGTCCGTCGTTATCGCTTCACGTAGAGATCGCGCTCGCGCAGGTGCAGCCCGAGCGGACGGCCACCGAGCATCGCGACCTCTTCCACCCGCCCTTTGACGCGCACGCGCTCGCCCGTGGCCGGCATCCGGCGGCCCTCGGACAACACCGTCACCTCACCCGTCCCGTCGTCGACTTTGTAAAACCGGAAGGGAAGCAGCGGCAGCCCCCACGCGCTGGTGACGACGCCGTTGACCGTCACGGTCTGGTCCTGATAACGGCCGGGGTGCTGCCGGAGATCCGAGATGTTCGGATTGCGCAGCGACATCGCGCACGCGAACGTGCCCGCCGCGAGGGCGGCGACGAGCGCGAAGCGGGAAAAGGCTGTCAGCATGAATTCCGCTCCTGGCTCAATGGGTCCCGCGTTCGGGCCGCGCCGAATCGTGAAACGAACGGCGGGATGCGGCGATGCCAGCGCCTGCCTGATGTTACGCACCCCGTTGATTCGACGCGACCCGCGGTTCGCTACATCAATTCGCATGCCCGGCGGGTCGCAGCCGAAATCACGAGAAAACCAGCGACTAACAGGTCGTCCGTCCTGATTGGGAGACGTTCCGTTGACCTCGGCGCAGAACGGTTCGCCGGATCGAGCCCGCAGACACAGCGCGACCCGGCCGTTTCGGGCGGAATGTATATTGACCGGCCCGTGCAGTTGATCTGGAGGGTTCGCTGGTAGGGTTTCGTTGGACGGTCAGTACATTCCGAGATACCGATCGATCTCCCATGGCGAGACGTGCTTGATGTAGTCGAGCCACTCTTCCCGCTTGGCGGCCACGAAATGTCCGAACAGGTGGTCGCCGAGCGTTTCCCTCACCAGGTCGTCCTGCTCCAGCTCGTCGAGCGCTTCGCTCAGATTGCCCGGCAGCTCGTCGATTCGCAGGTGCCGCCGCTCGCGGTGGCTCATCTTGTAGATGTTCTTGTTGATGGGAGGGCCGGGGTCGATCTTGTGCTCGATGCCATCGAGCCCTGATCGCAGCATCACCGCGAGCGCGAGGTACGGATTGCACGAAGGATCCGGCATCCGCAGCTCGATGCGCGTGCCGGTGCCGCGCGAGGCAGGGACCCGCACGAGCGGGCTGCGGTTCTTTTCCGACCACGCGATGTTGGTGGGCGCTTCGTAGCCCGGCACCAGGCGCTTGTACGAGTTCACCAGCGGGTTCGTGATCGCGCAGAACCCTTTGGCGTGACGCAGGATTCCGCCGATGTAGTTGAGGCACGTCTCGCTCAGCTGCCACTCCGCTTTCGCGTCGTGGAAGACGTTGGTGCCGCCGGAGAACAGCGACATGTGGGTGTGCATGCCCGATCCGTTGATGCCGTAGATCGGCTTGGGCATGAAGGTGGCGTGCAGGCCGTTCCGGATCGCAATGTTCTTCACGACGAAGCGGAACGTGCTGATGCTGTCCGCCGTCGTCAGCACGTCGTCATAGCGGAAGTCGATTTCGTGCTGGCCGGGCGCCACCTCGTGATGCGCGGCCTCCACGTGGAACCCCATCGCTTCGAGCGCGAGGACGATCTCGCGGCGGACGTCCTCGCCCTGATCGACCGGGCTCAGGTCGAAGTAGCTCGCGCCGTCGTGCGTCTCGGTCGTCGGGACGCCGTCTTTCGTCTGGAAGAGGAAGAACTCCGCCTCCGGCCCCGCGTTCATCGCGTAGCCTCTGGCGGCCGCCATCGCGATCACCTTCTTCAGGCAGGCACGCGAGTCGCCGATGAACGGCTGGCCGTCGGGCGTGAAAATGTCGCAGATTATCCGCGCGACGTTCTCGCCCGTCGTCCCCGGCCACGGGAAGAGGCGGAAGGTCGAGAGGTCGGGCCGCAGATACATGTCCGACTCTTCGATGCGGACGAAGCCTTCGATCGACGATCCGTCGAACATGATCTTGCCGTCGAGCGCTTCTTCGAACTGCCGGTCGGGAATCTCGACGTTCTTGACGGTGCCGAGGATGTCGGTGAACTGCAGCCGCAGGAACTTCACCTTCTCGCGCTCGGCGCGCTCGAGGATCTGCGCCTTGGTTTCGCCGGAATTCGCGTTCGGCGGAGCGCCGGGGGACTTGGCCATGGCCCGAATTCTAGCCAACTTTCCGCGAGGGGCTCTCGTCTGATTGGATGTTCAAGGGGGAAGGCCATGAGACTGCTGAAATGCGTGGGAGTCCTGCTGACGCTCTTCGGTGCCGTCGCCCTGGCACTCGTGCTGGCGCCGTCCGTTTTCGGACGCTTCGACTCGACTGCGCTCGCACAGGGCAGGCCCTT
>QHWJ01000330.1:35915-36844 GCA_003222535.1 Acidobacteriota bacterium
ATCGTCGAGTTCGACGGCGAGCACGTCCGCAGCGCTCGGCAGTTCGGCCGCCTGGTCGCGGAGACGCCGCCGGGGCGCACCGTCAAGGCGACCGTCATGCGGGACGGCCGGAGTCAGGACGTGGAGATCACGCCTTCCGAGGGGCGCGGCGCCAGGGTCTGGATGAATGGCGATCCCCTTCGCGGGATGCGTGGCGACCTCGGCAGGCTCGGCGATTATCTGCCGTCATTCGGCTTCAATTTCAATTTCGATCTGCCCGGTGCCCTGTCCGGCCGTCGTCTCGGCGTGACGGTGAATGAGTTGACCGATCAGCTCGCGCAGTACTTCGGCGCGAAAGACGGCCTGCTCGTCACGTCGGTCATGGACGGCTCGGCCGCCTCCCGCGCGGGGCTGAAGGCGGGAGACGTCATCACGTCGATCGATGGCCGGCCGGTCCGGTCGCGCCACGACCTTCTCCGCAGCCTGCGCGACGCGGACAAAGACGAGCTCACCATCGGCATCGTGCGCGATAAGAAGGAGAGCACGGTCAAAGCCACAATTGACACCTCGTCTCGACGGCCGCTTCGCGGCTCGCGACCAGCGTAGATAACAGACGGTCGAAGCCGGGTTCAAGACGCCTAGTGTCCCGTAACAGTGATTCGTTGCATAAGTCCCGGAGCGCGGCGCCCGGATGGCAAGGCGCGAGGAGCGCGCATACCGGGAGTATGTAAGCGACGAGCAACGCAGCCAGCGCCGGGGTCCCCAACGCGGCAGCCGCGTTGGGGTGGGGCGGGGATGCATCGCCGGTCGAATGCAGCCGGACTTTTACCACGGGCTGCTAAGCTCGCCTGAAAGGCTCGCGCCGAGCGGCCCTGTTGGGACCGCCATATGGCTTTGAAACCGGCTAACGACTCAGTTAGCCGCAGCCTTCTGTTCGGCGCTTTCAGCGG
>QHWJ01000331.1 GCA_003222535.1 Acidobacteriota bacterium
GGAGAGCCGGATGCGGGAGAACCGCCTGTCCGGTTCGGAGGGAGGGGGAAGCAAACTCAATTGTTTCTCCCTACCCCTATTCGAACCGCTCTTCTCCGTTCGTCTCCGCTGCTCCGTTTCTCCGTGTGAAACCGTTTCCTCCGCGGTCTCCGCGTCCTCTGGCCATTCACGGTCGGCATCAGAGTCTATGAGACAGCTCCTAGTTCAACGGCTCCAGCTTGATGATCGACGCGCCGTGGTTGCTGCCGACCCAGAACGTGACCGGCTTCGTCGAATTGTCGACGAACACGCGACGGATGTTCGTCGGCTTCGGCAGCAGGTACTCGGTGAATTGGCCGCTCCTTGGATCGAGGCGAAGCACGCGATCGGTGAACTCCCCTCCCGCCCACACGTCGCCGTTGGCGTCCGCCGTCACGTCGTACGGCCAGGACTCCGGCGTAGGCACCACCCATTCCTGGAAGCGCTCGGTCCGCGTGTCGAACATCCCGATCCGGTCGCCGTGGTTCTCGCCGAACCACAACCGATCCTGCGAGTCCATCATCCCGCGGCGTGGTCCCGAACGGGGCGTCGGCGTCGGATGGATCGTGATCCTGCCGGTCTTCGCGTCGATCCGTCCGAGGTCGCCGCGCCCGAAAACGGTGAAGTAGCCGTTGTTCTGAGAGTCCGGAATCACATCGTAGATGTTTGGACGTGGAATGCGAAACGGCTCGAAGGTCTCGAACTTGCCGGACGCCACGTCCAGACGCAAGACCGTGTAGGTCCCCGCGTCCTGCAGCCACACCTTCCCGTCCACGTCGCGCCGGCCAGGGCCAACCTGATTCACCTGAACGTGATCGCCGTTCAGCTCCGGCGGAAGACTCCACGTCTCAAATCTCTCGGTGTGTCTGTCGAATTTCGCGACGCCTCCCTGGAACTGGAGGCCGAGCCACAGATCTCCCGCTTTGTCGGACCGCAGGCCGAGGATCCCGGTCGGAGAACGAGGCTTGAGCACCGGCACGTCGTACTCCTGGACCTTCCCCGTTCTGGGATCGAGCTTGCCCAGGATCTGCTCGCCGAAGCTCGCGTACCACGCCATGCCGTCCGCATCGAGAATCACGTCGTGCGGTTGCCTCGTGCGCTTCGGCAGATCGTATTCCGTATAGACGACCGCCGTGGCGCTGCCTCTGGGCCGAGGAAGTGTCTTGAGCTCATATCCCCATCGCGGAGCCGAGCTCAGATTCAGGCTGCTCAAGTAATCCGCCTGCCGGCGGCGGGCGTCCTGACGTCCCTCGAGCGGGTCCTCGCCGCCGCCGATCCGACGCGCAAGCAGCTTCTGTGGCATCAGCGGAAACGACAGCGGCGGATAGTCTGACATTCGCGCCAGCACCGGCACGAACCCGGCCGCATCGTGCGTCGACCGGGTGACGAGCGCCAGGGTGTGGCAGTGCGTACAGTTTCGGACCGAGGCCTTTTGTTCATTCGTTCCGGGGAAGCTCGCAAGCCATTCCGCATTCGTGAGCTGGGATGCGAGATCGGTTGTCCTGCGGAGCTTCACGTCCGCCGTGGCGGTCTGGTGCGGCGTGATTTCCACCGCGCCGGGGCCGTCCAGGTCGTATCCGACCGCCCGGATGCGAAACGTGTACTGGCCCGGCTCCAGCCTCGCTCGAGGAAAGCGATATCGACCGCGCTCGTCACTGACGACCGTGACCGTGATGGTCGCTCCATTCCCTTTTTCTTGATCACAGGAAGAGCGGCCGGCGCGGTCATGAATCGAAGCAGATCGTTGGCGGCGCTGCTCTCCTTCGCGCCCGCGGCGACGCCGCCTACCATCTCCGCATACCCTTGAACATCGGCCGGGAAGGTCCCGAGGACTTCAACGCCGCGAATCGCGAGGATTTCACTGATCGGGAGAATGCCGATCTCGGCCTCGCCGCCGGCGACCGCTTCGCCGACCAGCAGTCCGCTGGCGGTCACTCTGCTCTTGGGCTTCACGACGTCCGCGAGGCCGAGCCGCTGGACGAGCGCGGTGAAGTACACACCGGCGGCTCCCTCGCCCGCATAGACGATGGATTTCGCGTCCACCAGCGTCCGCTTCAGCGCGCCGGTCGTGCTGATGTCCGGTTTGCGCGCGCCGGGACGGATGGCCATGGCCATTCCCGATCGGGCGATTGGCGTCCGCGTGCTCGCGGCGACCTTGCCCTGCGCGATCACCTCGTCCATCACCGTGGGGGTCAGCACCGCGAGGTCGAACGGCTCACCGCTCTCGATTTTCCGCTTCAGCGACGCGGCCGTGCCGTATTGGATCACGACCGTGTGCCGCGTTGTACGCTCGAACTGGGGCACGAGCTCTTCCAGGACCCCCTTCAAGGCCGTGGAAGACAACACGCGGACCTCGGTCGTCTGGGCGCCTCCGGTTTGAGCAAGGGCCGGCAGGAGCGCAAGTCGCAGGATCGCGGCGCCGAGGCGATGGTTTCTCATGACGTCCTCCCGGCCTGTTGGGCTGCCGGCATCCACGTTGGAACAGAGGAAGTATAATCCGCCACCTGCAACCTGAAGCTGTTTCACGTCGCGCAGCGGCAGGTGCAGTTTTGGCGAGAGCTGAAGTTCTGAACGGCGATCGTCTGGCGCTGGCCAGCCCGGAATGGGAAGCACACTGACTGGCCGAACGCTCGCCCACTACGAGGTTGTTCGACCGCTCGGCTCGGGAGGCATGGGTGACGTGTACCTCGCCCGTGATACCGTTCTGAGCCGTTACAGAAGAGCGTGTTCCTTGCTATCCTCGTCTAACAGAGATATGCAGATCACCAGAGGCCCGCGCGGCCGTTTCGCACAACGTCTTGTCGTTCTGATTGGCCTCTCTCTCTCCGTGACCGAGGCTCAGGCGCAAAAGCTCTCCATTCAAGGCGATCGCTTCGCCATCGACGGGACGCCCAGGTTTTTGACGTTCATGACGTACTTCGGTGCGATGGGCGCTCCCAACGTGATTGCCGACCTCCACCTGATTCGAAACCTCGGCTTCGACGGTATACGGATCTGGCCGAACCTGGACACCGGTCCACAGCTCATGAACAGCGACGGGACGCTCCGTCCGGATGAGTTGACACGACTTCGGTCGATTCTGGACCAGGCTCGCCACGAGCGCCTCGTCGTCGATGTCAGCTTTACGTACGAGCACATCCGTGGAATGGATGCCGCCAGGGCCCGGCTGGGCATCATTGCAGCAACCGACGCTCTGCGCTCGTACGAGAATCTGCTTTTCGACATCCAGAACGAACGCAACGTCGGTGACCGCAGGTTCATGAGTGTCGCCAATGTGGCGAGTATTCTGGCCGCCATCAGGGCGACTGATCCGGCGCGGATCGTGACGTGCTCCAACAGCCCCGTGGACGACGCTCAATACGCTGCGGATTTCACCCGGCAACTCGGTCTCGACGTCACGGCGTATCATGAGCCGCGTAGCTCGACCTGGTACACGCTCGCCAGTTATCAGTCTGTGGTCGGCAGAATGAAATCGAACGGCCGGCCGGCGTACCTGCAGGAGGCGATGCCGACGCGAGACGACCTTTTCTTCTATCCCTCGCACGACCGGGCCGAATATTTTCTGCAGGGGATCGCCCACGCGAAACTGGCTGGAGCCGCGGCGTGGTGCTTTCACACCGACGTCGGAGTGGACTTCCGCGCCGGACCTCCATTCGTCGAGGATCGCCTTCGGTCCTACCCGGAGCCGGAATGGGCGTTCGTCAACTCGCTCAATGCTCGCGTCATTCTCCAGGCGAGCAACGGGGTCAACTACGTGGTGGCTGAGGGCGGCGGCGGCGGCGGCGTGCGTGCCGATCGGACGGCCGGCGGCCCAGGTTCCTGGGAAGTCCTGGGCGTTTCGGCTCTGTCAGGCGGACCGCTGCTTTCTGGCGATCGCGTGGCGTTCACAAGCGCTGACGGGATTCACTATCTGCAGGCGGCTGGTGGCGGCGGAACGTCGTTGCGTGCCGCAGGACCGGGCATTGGTGGATGGGAAACCTTCGTCATCGAAAAACCCGGAGGTGGCGTCATCCGGCACGGAGACTCAATCACGCTGCGCGCCAACGACACGCAGTGGTACATCGTGGCGGATGGAGGCGGCGGAGGAAACGTCTCCGTGAACAGCACCTCTCAAGGTCCGTGGGAAACATTCAAGATTCTGTTCGTTACTCCGCACAGCTCCGGATGAACGCGTCGCGCAGCCAGGCCAAGGCGTTCAACAGGCCATAGCGTGGAACGTGGATCTGAAGGCCGCGACTTGCATTCTTGCCAGGACAACGACGGCACTGTTGGTAGCCGCGTGTCAATCAAGCTCGACGTCGCCGACGACGCAACCGCCGTCGCCCCCTGCCGCCGTTCCGAACACTTCCTCGGTCGTCGTGACCTTCAGCGAGAACCCCGTACCGTTCAGAGGCACCGGGTGCAATGCTTCTATTCCGCAGGGGTGGTACACCGCGGCGCGTCTTCAGGAGACCAATGGCGTGACCTTTACACCCAGCAGTCTGACTCAAAAACTCGATGGGAACGTTGCCAGCATTCTCGTGGAATCGTTCGACTCTCGATTCGGAGCATGCGCCGGCAGCACAGTCCCTCAAGGCGTGATCCCCGGTAATGGCGCAGTCTGCGGTGTCGTAGGCGCTTGCACCCCGAGCACATTCAGCACCTATCAATTCGAAATAAGCGGTACCGACGCAAATGGTCACGCGCTGACGTTCATCAGCCCGCTGCTTCAATTTGGTACTCGCCCATAACACCTCGCCTGTAACACGCGGAAGCCTGCACATCAACAGGACTCCGCGGGCCGCAGACTCGCCGAATGACCTCCGCCGGCCCGACGCGAGAGCCGGTGAAACCCTTGCTCATGGCTCCGCGCGGTTGCTGCCGACGCGTCACGCAGTGGACCGGATGCTTGAGGGGCGCTTGTCCCACGCGCGCTTCATCAATCACGCGGTCACCGGGAAGGCCGGCAGCCACAACGAGGTGCGTATTTCGTCCGACGTGACGAACGGCGACGGCACACACACCGTAACACTCAGCGGCGACGTGGCGGTCGATTCGAAGCCCACGCTCTCCGGCTACCGCGTGCCGCAGCCGAGCCGGCTCGCGGAGATCGTCTTCGCGGAAGCGCTGCACGAGCGCGGCATCGTCGCGACGGCGCGCCTGGTCGAGGATAAAGCTGACATCGCGGCGCTCTCTTCCGGATACACCGCAGACCACGCGATCGCCGAGCACGTGTCGCCGCCGTATGCCGAAGAAGTGAAGATCACGCTGAAGGTCGGCCAGAATCTCCACGCGAGCGCGACGCCGTTTCTGCTGGGCGCTCTCGTCGGCCACAAGGGCGACGCGGCGACCGGCTTCGAGCAGATCAAGAGGTTCCTGGAGACGACCGGCGCTGACGTAACCGGCGCGTCGCAGAGCGACGGCGCGGGAGCCGACGCGCACTTCACGCCCCACTTCATGGTGCATTACCTCGCGTACATGGCGAAACAGCCGGCGGCGACGATCTTCCACGACGCGCTGCCAATCCTCGGCACAGACGGCACGCTCTGGAATACTCAGGTGAAGTCACGGGCGGCTGGTCACGTGCATGCCAAAACCGGCACGTTCTCCAACGGCGATCTGCTCAATAAAGGCGCCATCGTCAACGGCAAAGAGCTGGCCGGATACATGACGACCGCAGATGGCCGGCATCTCGCCTTTGCGATCTACGCGAACAACGTGCCCGTGAAAGACGGCAGCGTGATCACGGCGCTCGTCGGCGAGGCGCTCGGAGAGATCGCCGCGGCTGGCTACGACACGAAAACCGACCGCCGCGGCAAGTCGTGACGCTCGAATCAACAATCTGCAATCTGAAGCGGTAGCTTAGTCGAACGGGCGCCGCCCCGCGCCTGCGCTTCGACCGTGGCCGTCGGGAATCACGCCGACGTCCCACATCAGCGTGCCTCTTGGATGCGCGACGAGAAAGCACGGCATCGGCATCCGCGTCTCCCCGACTTCCGCCGGCGTCACATGATAGCGCGCAACCCCCTCAGGTGAGATGTTGAGCAGCCCGCAGTCGAAGACGTACAGCCTTGTTGGCTCTCACGCTAATCCGCCCATAGTGGCGAATCATCCGGACCGTGTTCCGAAGTCCACCGCTGGGATCAGGTACCATGAATGACAGGAACAGTTGTGACGAGGGAAAGCCCAGGCGCGCTTGCTCATCGCCAAGCGCTTCTATCACGTGACGGTTGGTGATGATCGTAGTACCGCGAACCAAGAAACCCGTGCCCATGACCTGGAGGAACGGGGACTGTGTGTTGCGCTGGTAATCAGCAAGAGGGACACGCAGGTACCCGACCGCGCAGACTCCGCTCCCTACTCTGGCCAGGATCTGTGGGTCAATCATCCGAGTTGGTCCCGTCCAAAGTGCCGTCTGAGGCCCGCCCGCAACTGGGTCGCGGCGTGAATGCTGACGGCCGACCGCTCCAGTTGCTGTCAACCTGACTCCAATCAGCCATGAGACCATCGGGCCAGGTGGCCGAGGCATCGGCGGTCCGGGAGCAATTGCTCCATCTCGAAGGGATGCCACCATTCCGGCTCGGCCTCGTGAATTGTCTCAATCGCAAGTCTCAAGGCACTTGGTCTATACGTTAAATGTCACGAGCAGTGGTTGCTTTACTTCACTTGGCGGGTACAACCATCCTCTTCTTGGTGATTCCCCAGCCATATTTTTTTCAAGTTCTGGGTCGCCGATGACACCACGAACTATTCCGGCAGGCTGGTTAACCTCGAATGGATACCCCGCGATCTCACCATTGCGCTCGTACGTAAACTCCACAAGGACAGTTCCGTCCAAGTCCCAGAATTGCGACGTCCATCCGACAATCTTTCGGTCACCCTTGATTCGGCTCATGTCCTCACGAATGTAGTCTTCATTCCTGGCCGCTGGATCGAGGGTCCTCGCATCCTTCGCCAACTGAACTGCTTTGTCGACGATCGCACCGCGAGCGTCGAGCTTCGCCTTCGCGCTCTCCAATGCTGGATTCGAACCCTTCCCGCATCCGAACACGAAGAGAGCTGCTACTGAAACCTTGCCTAGCCGTTTCATGCGAACCTTCATCTCGATCTGACCTCAACTGCTCGATATCCAACGTCCCGGCTCACGGTCGGTGGTCCGTCTGGCTAACCTTCGCGATGAGCCGCGGCGCGCTCCATCGCATCGGCGCCGACGGCTCCATCGCGGTGTTGGGCAGCTCGCCGACAGGAACTGCGCATCGAGACCTGCTCCGTTATCTGACCGACCTTCGGAAGTCCAAAGGGCCGTAGCGCTGCCGCTACTCTCGAGTCTGAAGAACGTTCCGACACGTCGCCCCTACGCAGGAGCCTTGTCCACGGCTTTGACGATCGCCTGCGCCATCTCCATGTACTCGCCCCTCCACATCGCAGATCGCTTGTAGTCCGGGCTGTCGACAAGGTTGCGGAACTCGACCAACTGCTTCTTGCTCGGAAACCCGGAAACCACATAGCCCGAGACCTTGCCTTGCTTCTCGACGGGCTGAACGCTAAACGTGACGCCGCTGTACTTTGGCATGTCGCTCTCCTGAGGGGCTGGGCTGAAGATGGAAGAGGGTACGAGAACAGACGTGAACCGGACCGCGGACACCCCTCCAGCGCTGACGGGCGTCACTGCGCGGACGCGTGCGCGGCTCGCTGCTGGGCGACACGATGCTCTTCAAACGGAGGCAGGTCGGGACTTTGCCGTTAATCCGGACTATCGTCTCCCGCAGTCGATGACGAAACCGCGGCGCGAGCTGCTCGAATTCCTGTATAAAACCGCTTAATCATATTACAGGGGAGATTTCTTCAGCTTCGCGTTGGCGCCAAAACCGTGCTCGATCCAGACGGGGCTTCCGGCGATGGCGGGCATTGTAGAGGAAAGCCGACCGACGCCGCGTTCGGGCCGGAGGCCGGCACCTGGAAACGGAGCGAGGGACTTTGAGTCGAGCGAGTCTCGGCTGACAGCCTCGCGCACCGACGCGGGATTCCAGACTCGAAACTCGACGCGGCTGGGGGACGGCCCAGCGGTTGACAGCCAGCCGGTCTCGCGTGAAGATCTCGCCGGCTCTCACATTCTCTCGAGACAGCTCACGCAAGGTGTCGGCTGACCACATGCGGCCGACTGCGTACCGGTCGACCATGCTCTACGCCATCAAGCGCCTGGCTCTCGGGATTCTGCTGATCACGCTCGCGTCGGCGATCCTGCTCTTCGCGGACCGCGGTCACCGCACGGCGTCCGGGCGCAAAGTGCCGCGCGTGGCGATCCTGCAGCACGCGAACAACGTGGTCCTCGACGAGGGGATCCGCGGCGTGATCGACGGGCTGGCGGCGCGAGGCTTTCGGGACGGCGACCGGATCACGATCGACCGCTTGAACGCGCAGGGCGACATGCCCACCGGGATCGCGATCGCCCGGCAGGTGACGTCAGGCGACTACGACCTCGTGATCACCTCGAGCACGCCGTCCATGCAGGCGGTCGCGAACAACAACCGTGACGGGAAGGTGCGTCACGTCTTCACGCTCGTCGCCGACCCGTTCGCGTCAGGCGTCGGTCTGGATCGGGCGGACCCGCTCAAACATCCGCCGCACATGGTGGGGCAGGGCTCTTTTCCCCCGGTCGACAAGGCGTTCCAAATCGCACGCCGCATGCTGCCGGGCCTCCAGCGCGTCGGCGTCGCCTGGAACCCCGCCGAAACGAACTCGCTCGTGTTCGTCGAGAAAGCGCGCGAGGTGACGGCCGCGATGAACCTCACGCTCGTCGAGGCGAACGCCGACAACACATCGGCCGTGACCGACGCGATCAACTCGCTCATCGGCAGGGACGCACAGGCGATCTGGATCGGTGGCGACAGCACGGTGATCGCGGGTGTGAATTCGGTGATCGCCATCTGCCGGCGGATGGGCGTTCCCGTCTTCACGATCCTCCCGGGCGCTCCGGAACGCGGCACGCTGTTCGACGCGGGCCCCGACTTCTACCTGGTCGGCCGCGAGGGCGGCGTCGTGGCCGCCGATGTCCTCGAGGGCGCCGACATGACCCGCATCCCCGTGCGCGACGTGCTGGATGTCGTCCCGCCCTATCTCTCGGTCAACACGACCGTGCTCCAGGGTCTCAAGGCACCGTGGCGTGTGCCGGACGACGTCTTGCGCGAGGCGAACGTCGTCGTCGACGAGACGGGCGTTCGGCGTAAAGCGGCGGACGCCCGCACGACGTCGCAGGGTGCGCGCCAGGGCCGATGAGGTGATTGGACCGTCCCCATGGAGATCACGCGCAGTGTCAACGACGGCATCGTCGAACTCGTCGTGGTGGGACGTCTCGACGGATACTGGGCCGATCATCTGGACGCCGCTCTCACCGACGCGATCCGCGAGGGACATCATCGGCTGAGGCTCGATTGCTCCCAGGTGAGCTTCCTGAGCTCGGCCGGGATCGGCGTGCTCGTCAAGTTCCACAAGGAGCTCGCCCGCATCAACGGCAGCTTCTCGGTCGTCAACCCGTCGAAGCCCGTGAGCACCGCGCTGCGGATCACGCGACTGATCGACGTGCTCGTCGGGCCGGCCCGCGCCGACGACGCGGTCGCCGCGCTCGAGCGTCCCGCCCGTCGCATCGAGCGGGACGGCGCCGGCTTCGACGTCTACGACCTCGCCGCGCGCACGCCGCTGACCTGCCGCACGGTGGGCAGCGCTGCGCCGCTCTCGACCGGCGCGTTCGCCGACGAGCACTGCGTCACGCTCGAATCGCTCTCGCCGGCGTTTGCGATCGGTGTCGGCGCGTTCGGCGACAGCTTCGCAGACTGCCGGACGCGGTTCGGCGAGCTGTTGTCGGTAGCAGGCGCGACGGCGTACCAGCCCGCCGACGGTACGAATGTGCCCGATTACCTGCTTGGCACCGGCGCGCTGGCGTCCGACGTTCGCGTGCTGTATTGCCTCGCGTGCGACGGGCCGTTCTCGCACCTGATCCGATTCGAGACGCTGCAGCCCGGCGCCACCATTGGCCTCGCGCGGCTGTTGGCGGCATGCCTCGAAGCCGCCAACGCCCGGTCCGTCGGTATCGTCGTCGTCGCGGAAGCCGCGTGGCTCGTCGGCGCCTCTCTCCGCCGCTCGCCGGCGGAACGGCTCGAGGACGCCGACTTCTTCGCGCATCCCGGCATCCGTACGCGCCTCACGTTCACCGCCGAGCCCGCGTTCGCGCGCACCGTAGCGCTCGCCGCCGGCGTCGTCACGCGGCCGGCCGCAGGCGAGAACACCGCTGCGCAGCTTCGACCGATTGGCGCCGACTGTCTCGGGCACTTGCACGCCGCCGCGTTCCGTTTCCGTCCCATCAGGAAGGGGCCCATCGATTTCGCGCAGACGGTGTCCGGTCTTTTCGAAGCGGATCAACTGCTGGGCGTGCTGCACCTGCTGCACGATGAGCGTGGCGCGGCAGGCGCCGGCGAGAGCGAGCTCGTCAGGGGCGCCTGCTGGGTCGGTCCGATTGCCGAGTTGACGTCTTAGCGCAAGTCTCCGGAGCCTATGAAGAAACCGCTATGGTGTCCGCCTTCAGGCGGACATGTCTCGGTCCGGCTGAAGCCGGACGCCATGGGCGGCGCGATTTTCGCAGGTCTCCAGACCTGCCCGCGCCGCGGCTGGCGGGACTGGAGTCCCGCGCGACGTGCTCGTGAAATCGGCGTTATAGAGAGACGGACGCATGCTCCTGTTGATCGGCGCGCTCACCATCGGGCTCATCCTGTCGCTGCTGGCGCTCGGCGTCTTCATCAGCTTCCGGATCTTTTCCTTTCCCGACATCACCGCGGACGGGTCGATCACGCTCGGAGGTGCCGTGGTCGCGGTGCTGATCGTCGCGCACGTGCACCCGATGATCGCCTCGGCGGCGGCGTTCGTCGCGGGCGCGATCGCGGGAATGGCGACGGGCACCCTGCACACGCGTTTCAGGATCAACGGGCTGCTCGCCGGCATCCTCGTGATGACCGCGCTCTATTCCGTGAACCTGCACGTGATGGGGAAAAGCAACCTGCCGCTCCTGTCGGAGCGGACGCTGGCGTCGATGGCCGAGTCGGCGGCGCTCTCCGTGCTCGGGAAGAGCGTCGTGCATCCGCTCGGATGGGAGGTTGGCACGCGCGACGGGGCGGTGCTCGCCGTCGCGCTCGCAATTGCCGTGATCGCCGGCGCGTCCCTGTATCTCTTCTTCAGGACCAATCTTGGGACCGCCATGCAGGCTGCCGGCGACAACCCGCAGATGATCCGCGCCCTCGGCGTCAACGTGGACAACATGATCGTCCTCGGCCCTCGCTCTGTCGAATGGCCTGATCGCGCTGGCGGGCGGACTGCTCACCCAGTATCAGGGCTTCGCCGACGTGCAGATGGGAATCGGCATGGTGGTGTGGGGTCTTGCGAGCATCATCATCGGCGAGGCGCTGGTCGGCGTCCGCGATCTCGGGTTCGTCATCACCGGCGCCGTGATGGGCTCCGTGCTGTTCCGGCTGATCGTCGCGCTTGCGCTGCGAGGGGGCCTCAACCCGAATGATCTGAAGCTGATTACGGCGCTGTTCGTGTTCGTGGCGCTCGTCCTCCCCTCGCTGCTGAAGCGCGTGCAGCAGACGAGACGCGGCGTGCAACACACAAAGTGGGTCGGGTAGGTCGGGGAGTGTCGGCACGTTGAGGAATCCGAGGCTGGACGCCTGACTTAGTGGTCCGTCGCGTAATTACGGCGACGCACCGAGGGCGCCGAGGCGCCCGCCCCGCAAGGCGCGAGGAGGGACAATACCGGGAGTATTCGACCGACGAGCAACGCCGCGGGGCGGGATGCATCGGCGGCCGAATGCAGCCGTAATTACGCGGCGGGCCACTTAGCCTCCCGCAAGGGCTTCGGCGGTCCGCCGTAGCTTCAGCGAAGGCGGAAAGCCTCGCGCCAGTTGCGGGCGCTGGAGAAAAAACGTTGCTCGAGATTCGACGCGCTTACAAAACATTCAACGGCGGCACGCCGAACGAAGTCCGGGCGCTTCGGGGCGTCGATCTCACCGTGGATGACGGCTCGTTCGTCATCGTCATCGGCACGAACGGCTCAGGGAAATCCACGCTGCTGAACGCCGTGGCCGGCGGGTTCGCGCTCGATACCGGGGGCATCAACCTCGACGGCGCCGACATCACCGCGTGGGCCGAACATCGGCGCGCGGCCATGATCGGCCGCGTCTTTCAGAACCCGTTCAGCGGAACGGCTCCGTCGATGTCGATCGCGGAGAACCTGGCGCTGGCGGCCCGCCGCGGCCGGCGCCGCGGCCTCGGGTGGGCGCTCGGGCGATCGATGCGAGAAGAGCTCCGCGATCGTGTGCGGCGCCTCAACATGCGTCTCGAGGAGCGGCTGGACAATCCGATCGGCAGCCTGTCGGGAGGGCAGCGCCAGGCGCTCACGCTGCTGATGGCATCGTGGCTCAAGCCGAAGCTGCTGCTGCTCGACGAGCACACCGCCGCGCTCGATCCCAAGAGTGCCGATCAGGTGATCCAGTTGAGCGGGGAAATCGTCGCGCGCGATCGCCTGACGACGCTGATGGTCACGCACTCGATGCAGCAGGCGGCGCACCTCGGCGATCGGCTCGTGATGATGCACCGGGGCGAGGTGATCCACGATTTCCGGGGCGCGGAGAAGCAGCGGCTGCGCGCCAGCGACCTCTTGAGCCGCTTCGAGGAGGTCCGGCGCGCCGAGCAACTCGACGAATCCGCAGCGGACATGCTGCGCCGGCTCTATGTTTAGAGATGCAGGTTCGCCACCTCTCGGTCGTCGTTGTCAATCAGCGGAGCGAGATCGGGCGGCTCAGCGAGGCCGTCGATCGATTCGGCGAAGAGCATCACCTGTCCGCGGACGATATCGCCGCCGTCAACCTCGCGCTGGACGAGATCGTCATCAACATCATCGCGCACGGCTACGACGACGAGCGCGAGCACCAGATCCACGTGAGCCTGGCGCTCGAGGGCGAGATCCTGACGATTCAGGTCGAAGACGACGGGAAGCCCTTCGACCCGCTCGAGGCGCCTCCGCCGAACCTCGATCTCCCGATCGAGGATCGGCCGATCGGCGGACTCGGCATTTACATCGTCCGATCGACCGTGAACGAGATCGAGCACCGGCGCGAAGGCGGCCGGAACATCCTGACGATGCAAAAGACGATGGCCGGGCGGGCGGGACAATGAGAACGAGTCACCACCACCGGTGCGCCCAGACGACCGACACGCCCACTTGATCCGTCCACGTGGACTCCCCGAAAGACTTGCGGGTGTAGTAACTCCCGCGGAGCGTCACGTCCGGCGAGACGCGGAAGCCGGCGGTCGCTTCGAACGCGGCGAGCCCGGTCCGTGATCCGACGATGATGCCGGCGACGAGCGGCGGGGCCGACGTGCCCTCGCGCCGCGCGGCCACGAACCAGCGCGGCGAAAGCGTGTGCGTCCCCTGGACGAACCACTCGGTCGCGATCGCCCGGTCCGCCATCGTTTCGAACGACGTTCGCAGGATCTCGCCGCCGACTTTCGTCCCGCCGAACGCCCACTCACCCTCGCCGCCGGCCATCGTCATCAGGCGGCCGCGCGATGCCGGCGTCGTGATCTCGTCGGGCGTGGCGTACGCGCCATGCCCCACCGACACGCCCACGCGGAGGCCGGTTGCCGGCGTCACGCCGGCGCCGGCGACGAACACCGGCGTCTGGCGCGGATTGGTGACCGCGCCGAGGACGTACCTCTGCGTCGGCGCCGAGTTGATCACGGCGGCGCGCGCATCCCACATCGTGGTCGACATGCTGACCTCTGCGCCCAGCGGATACGTGGCGGACACGGCGGACACCTGCGGGCCGGTCGGGTCGAACACCGGCATCGGGCTGTGGTAGCTGATGTGCCGCACGATCGTGGGGTTCACGCCGGGCCGCGTGTCGAAGACGCCGAGACCGATCGGCGACAGCATGTAGCCGAGGTCGATCCGCGTCGAGAGATTGCCGTGGCGCTCGTATTCCAGGCCCGCCTGGTAGATTTCCTTGTCCCAGTCCGGCGCCGGGGCCGTCGGGGTCGACGGACCTTGCAGGCGGAACCACGGCCGGACGAACGCCTGCCAGCGGTCGCCGATGCGGATCGCCATGGACACGTCGACGACGACCTCGGGCCGGTGCGACGCACTCTCGCCGCCGAACTCATCGACCGCGACGACGCTCTCGATCGAGAACCGCGCGACGGACTGCGCGGACGCCTGCGCAGGAACAACGGCGAACGCGAAGGCCGCGAAGACCGCAACGCAAGGAACGAGAAGCGATTCTTTGGGGGCTTCGCGCGCTCCCGGTTCAACCGGCTTATACATGCTGCGGCACGTCCGCGGCGTCCGACGTCACGCCGGGCAGCGCGGTCGCCAGCGCGGCGACGATTTCCGCGTGAAACTCGCTGCCGGCGCAGCGCCACAACTCCCGCAGCGCGTCGCCGGGCGGGCGCGCGGCGCGGTAGGCGCGGGCGCTCGTCATCGCGTCGTACGCGTCGGCCACGTGCACGATGCGCGCGGGACGCGGGATCTCGTCGCCGCGCAGGCCGTCCGGATACCCGCGGCCGTCGGGACGCTCGTGGTGCAGCTCGACGATCGGAATGTGCTTCGCGAGAAACGGGACCGACTGCAGGATCCGGGCACCGAGGACCGGATGCTGCTTGATGATGTCGAACTCCTCGGGGGTCAGCGCGCCCGGCTTGCGCAGCACGTCGTCGGGCACACCAATCTTGCCGATGTCGTGCAGCAGCGCGCCGAGGCGGAGGACCTCCAGGTCGTCAGGTGGCAGCGAGAGCCCGCGGCCGATTGCGACCGACAACACGCTGACGCGATCCGAGTGGCCGGCGGTATACGGGTCGCGCGCGTCGAGCGCCGCCGCGAGCGCCCGGATGGCGCCTGTGTACGCCGCTTCCGTGTGCGCCTCGGCCTCGGCGACCGAGGCGATGAGCGCGTTGAAGGTGTCGGTGAGCGCATCGAGCTCGCGGCTCGAGCGACTGGGCGGGATTCGCGACCGCACGTCGCGCGACGCCGCCATCGCGGCGAGCGACGATGACAGCCGGCCGATCGGCTCGGCCAGCAGTCGCGCCAGCGTCACGCTGCCGAAGAGCGCCAGGGCGACGGCGCCGACCGCGATGAACGCCAGGCTGCTCATTGCCTGCCGCGTGGCGCCGCGTGACGATTCGTCGATCGATCTGAGGGCGTAGAACACCGTATCGCCGACCGCCTCGAGCCGGCGAAATGCGTACGACTCGCCGTCGAGCGATATGGTGTCGGCCGACGGTTTGGCCAAGGCCACGGCCGCTTCGAACTCGCGCGCCGTGTTCGGCGAGAGCGTGCTCACCAGCAGCAGACCGTCGCTGAGGATGGCCGTCGGCGTGCCGGCCAGCCGCTCCAGTTCTTTGGCGTACTCCGCGTCGAGGACGGGGACGAGGTGGAACGTCTTCCCGTTCCGGCGCGCGATGAAGTCGACGGTGTTGCCGTCGTTGATGGTCGAGAGCGCAATGGGCCCGCCGCGCGGCCAGGAATCGCTCAGCCTGCCGGCGGCGGCCAGCGTGTTCTGGTGCATGTCGGCCAGCACGATGGCATCGGACTCGATGCGCGCGGCCACTTTCTCGAGCTCGCCGTCGATGGTCGCGAGCAGTTGCTCCTTCACCACGCGGCTGGCGGTCTGCGCCTCCGCCTGATACGTGTCGAGCGCCGCCTTCAACGTCGGGTTCTCGGCGAGCGTCCCGGCCTGCCCCACCAGCTCGCCCCGGCGCCGCGTCTCGAGCTTCGCGAACATGCGCTGGCTCGATTCGAGGCTGGTGGTGACCGACTGCCGGACCTGATCGCGCACGCTGACGGTGACGACCACGAACACCACGAGGAGCAGCAGGAACACCATGAGGAAGGTCACCGCGAGCATCTTGACCACCAGGCGCGGCGGCTGGCGGTCCAGCGTCATTGCGGGTCCTCGACCGGCAGCGAGAGATCGACGGTGGCCGCCTTGCCGCGTTCTACGCGCACACGCGCGCGCTGCTCGCCGACGCGCTCGTGCCAGCCGACGACCGTGTACTCGCCGGGCGGGACGTTCGATATGCGAGTGGATGTGGCAGTACACCTTCACGATGCCGGGTTTTGGAAACACGTGGCTGCGGCTCTGGCCGCGAGGGTATCGCCTGAGGTCGAACGACGCCGCGCTCGAGAGGGAAAAGACGTTGTGGAAGATCGGATCGTCGTTGGGGAACTCGACGGTCGACCCCCGCGTGATCGGGAGCACGTGCGGCACGAACGTTTCCTGCTCCTGGCGGAGCTCGGCTTTCGCCGCGGGCAGCGGCCCGTGAAACGCGACGCCCTTCAGGTACACGACGACGTTCCTGATTTGGGGCATCGCGTGCGTGTCGGAGCCGCCGACGGCGCGCGTCGGGTACGCGGTGGATGGCAGGGCCGAGCCCTTGATCCGTGTGGTCAGCTTGACGCGCCCGACCACACTACCGGTGTCCGCTGACTGGCCGCCGGCCGCAGCCACGATCAAGGAGGTGAGCAACGCGGCGATCGCAAGTACGGAGCGGCGCATGGCCCTGTGTCATTGTACGTCGCTCGGCGGGCCGTTCCGCGGCAGCGCGACCCCGGGCACTTCCTCGAGGGTTTTCGCCGGCACGAAGCGCACGTCTCCCGGACTTCGGGAGGGATCTCGTCGAGGTCGGCCTCATTGCGCCGGGAGAATGAACGTCTTCTTTGACGGACGACCTGATGGGCCGACCGCCGCGCGCGCCGACTCTTCCATATCCGGACTATCGTCTTGGAACCGCTCAGTCGTAGTACGCGGGAGATTTCTTCAGCTTCGCATTGGCGCCAAAATCGTGCTCGATCCAGATCGTGGTCTTCGTCTTCCGCAGGTACTCTTCGATCATCGCGCGCGAGGCCGCCGACTGCTTCACATTGAACTCGTTGTCGGGCGGCGCGCGGCGGAACATCCGTTCCGGCGGGTAGTGATAAAGGTCGCCGGCGACCATGATCCGTCCCAATGAGGCAAGCCGAAGGATCAGCACCTGATGTCCAGGGGTATGGCCCGGCGCCGATTTGATGACCGCGAGGCCGTCACCGAAGACGTCGTACTCGTCCTTGTCGAGCGCGATCGACTTGCTCGTCTTGAGTTTCGTGTAGAAGGACGGGTCGACGCGTTCGTTGTGCTCTTTCCACATGAACTCGCGCTCGGCCGGCCGCGCCAGCCACGTCGACGAGGCGAACTCGTCGAGGTTAGCGGAATGATCTTTGTGCGCGTGCGAGATGGCGACATACGTGATGTCGGCCGGGCTGTAGCCGATTTGCGCAAGCTGGCTCTTGAGCGTGCGCGTGACGACGGCGGCCGACGTCGGGTTGACGTTCGAACGGGCGCCGCCCTGCGCCTGCGCTTCGACGCTGGCGTCGGGAATCACGCCGACGTCCCACATCAGCGTGCCTTTTGGATGCGCGACGAGAAAGCACGGCACCGGCATCCGCGCCTCGCCGACTTCCGCCGGCGTCACGTGATAGCGCGCAACACCGTCGGGTGAGATGTTGAGCAGCCCGCAGTCGAAGACGTACAGCCTCATCGCTTTTGGCGCCTGGGCTCTTGTCGCGGCGGGCGCCCGGGCGGATCCGCCGGCGACACCGAATGTGCCGACGAGCAGCGCGAACAGCGCTGCGACGTTCCGACGACGTGGGGTGATCGGTCGCCCCGACATGGCTTCACCTCCCTCAGGAACTCCGGCGATGGCGAGCATGGCAGCCCGCCCGGCCCTCAGACCTTGGATCAGAACCCGAGTCTGAGACCGAGTTGTGCCTGACGCGGGAATCCCGTGGTCGCAACCAGCGTGCTCAGCCTGAGGAAGTCCGCAGTATTTCGACGGTCCCCGCTGGGATTCGTAAAATTCGCGTGATTCGTCACGTTGAATACTTCGCCGAAGACATCCAGCGACCGACGTGAACCCAGCTTTGCGCGATAGCCGAGCCGCATGTCGAGCTCCATGAAGCCAGGGCCGCGCGCGCCGTTCCGGCCGCCTTTGTTCTCCACGTTCTGCAGGGAGTCGGCCGAGGTGCCGCTGTAGGTGCCGGCGGGCAGCGGATCGAAGAGGACGCCGTTCCGGTCGGGATCGACGTTGGTGTCTTGAATCGTAAACGGCGTTCCGCTCAACATTCTCAGCGCGCCGCTCAGGGTCACTCCGCGCGTCTTCGGGATTTCCGTCCGGCCGCTGATGACGGCGGTGTGCCGGCGGTCCACGTTGGCGGGCGCGTAGTACTGGTCGAGCTTGAGATCCGTACCGACCTGAAGCTGCGGCGTATCGGTCTGGCCGGCGGTGATCCCCCGCGAGTACCCAAGCGAGTAGGCTCCTCGGAGGCTCCAGTTGCGCGAGTACCGTTTTTCCACCGACAGGTTCAGCGCGTCGTAGTTGCTATGCCCATACTTCGTGGTCAGCAGGCGCACCACGCCCGAGTATTGCTCTTCACCCGGCGCCAGACTCGGGTTCAGGATGCCATAGGGATCCGTGAAGGTCACCGTGCCGGTGCGCGTCGTGTTGACGCGAGTTCCGATATTCAGGTTCGGGTTGAAGAACTGGTCCCGCCCCAGCATCCGCACATAGTCCGCCGACACCGACACTCCTGGTAACACCTCGCGCTCGTACCCGACCGTCAGTTGATGAAAGTAGGGCTGGGTGCGCTCGGGGTCGTCCCAGGTGACCGTGCCGGTGTTCCGACGAACGGTCCCCGCCGGGAAGAGTGCATTGAGGTAGGCGCGGACCGCCGGAGTGAGCTGGCTGACGGTGGGTGTGTTCAGCACGAACTCGCTGGGGAGCCTGCCGCTCGAGGGCCCGGGATCGGCAGCGGTTTGTGGGAAGATCGCCGTGAACGACCGGGAGAACTTGGTATCGAAGAGGAAATTGTCAACGGTGCCCAACAGGGTTCTATCGTAGAAAACCCCGTAGCCGCCGCGCACGACCGACTTTCCTTTGCCGTCCGGGTTCCACACGACACCCAGCCGTGGCGCTACGTTGTTCTTGTCGACTGGATACTTGTCGGGATCGGTGAAGAGCGGGTTCGACTCTTCCTTGATCGGAATGATCTCCAGATCGTAGCGGACGCCCAGGCTCAGGGTGAGGCCGTTCTTGATCTGCCACTTGTCCTGTGCGTACAACTCCCAGACGCGCGAGGTCAGCTCGTAGTCCAGCGCCCCCGGCACGCGGATGCTGAACCGCTCCGGATACGTGCTCGCGTCGGCGGCGTTGAACGCACGATCGGAGGCGAAGCTGTACGTGCCGTTGCCGTTGCTGTTGTTCGGGTTGCTGATCCAGGCGTACGAGAACCTGGCGCCAAACTTGGTGTCGTGGCGTCCCAGCTTGTCGGGGATGAACCAGGAGAACGTCTCGTCGAGCGCGTAGGAGTCGTCCAGAGAGAAATCCATCGTGTCGTCGGCCTGCGCGTTGAAGCTCAGATAGGCCAGAATCGGCGGTAGCAGAGACTGGTCCTGGATCATCCGGCGCGGACAGACGGTGCAGGTCGCGTACGCGGGATCCAGCGCGCGCAATCGCTCGTTGGCGTGTGTCGTGTGTTCTTTCGTGAGACTGAGCCGGACGGTATTGACCTTGGTATTCGAGACCACTGAAGTCAGCGTCCCGACCAGCGTCTGGTCGAGGTCGGTTTCGTCGTCGTTGCTCTGGACGGTGTCTCGGGCGCCGTCCAGGACGTTGAACTGCGGCGCGCTCTCGCGCAGCCACCGGAACGCCCAGGTGTTGTTCGCGCTGATCTGGTGATCGATGCGCCACAGGGTGTTCCAGGCCGACACATCGTCGTTGGTCGAGAAGCTGAATTCAGGACGGTTGGGATACGTCTTCGACTGGTTTCTGTTCTGGACCAACCGCTCGACGCTTGCGAAGAAGTGGAGCTTGTTCCGGACGATCGGTCCACCGACCGTGCCGCCCCACTCCTGTTTGCTGACCTGAGGCTTGTCGAGATCGTTCACTCTTGCAAAGTAGTCCTTCGCGGTGACCGCCCGCCCGGTGAAGAAGTCGAACGCGGAGCCTCTGAACTGGTTCGTCCCTGATTTCGTCACCGCGTTGATCACGGCGCCGGACGCGCGCCCGAACTCCGCTTCGTACTGATTGGTCAGCACCTGGACTTCCTGGATCGATTCGTTGGCCGTGCGTGCCTGGCCGCCCACATTCGATCCGCGCAGGTCATCGATATTGCCGGCGCCGTCGAACACCACGTTGTTGGCCGCCGCCGGCTGCCCGTTGGCGAGCATGGTGTCGTTGAGGAAGCCGGTGGTGGGCACGAACTGCGCCCCCGGCACGCTCCCGACAAACGCCATGTAGCTTCGATTGGCCGCCGGCAGCTCGGCCAGCTCCGCGCCTGAGATGTGGCGCCCCACCTCGGCCGACGTCAGGTCGACCAACGGTGTTTCGGCCGTGACCGTGACGGTTTCGGCGACCGCGCCGACGTCCAGCGTCAGGTCGAGCGTGACGGTGCCTCCAACGGAGACAGAGATGCCGCGCCGATCGAGGCCCCTGAATCCCGCCAGCTGCGCCGAAATCCTGTAGCGCCCCGGAACAATGTGGGCGGTGCTGTAGCTCCCGTCCGGACCGGTTACGACCTCGCGATAGACACCGGTCTCTTCATTGGTGACAACGATGGCCACTCCTGGCAGGACGGCACCCTGTGTATCCGTGACCCTGCCGACGATTTCCGCGGTCCCCTGTTGGGCGAGTGACGGTGCCGCTGCGCACAGAATCACGCCCACGGCCAAGCCGAGCGCCAGTCTACACATCAGCCCCTCCTCTAGACATCTTCCGAGCCGATGTCCCGAATGAAGCGGGCTTCGGCTCGAGACGCTGTCTTACTCGCGACCGCCGCATGAGTACCGCTATGATGCGCCGCGCTCACCGGTTGTCAACAGGCAAACGTAGCAGGGTAGAGTTACCGGATGTCGATCGACATCCTCGTGTTCGGCCCACACCCGGACGACATCGAAATCGGACTGGGCGGCACGGTCGCGCGTCACGCGGCGGCCGGCCATCAGGTCGGCCTCTGCGATCTCACGCGGGGCGAGCTCTCGAGCAACGGCACGCCAGAGCGACGACAGTCGGAAGCCGCGGAGGCGGCCCGGGTGCTTGGCGCGGCCTGGCGCGAGAACCTCGGCTGGCCCGATGGAGGTATCGCGGCGACGCCGCCGATGATCCGATCGGCCGTCGATGTGATCCGCCGCCATCGGCCCCGCACCATCGCAATCCCGTACTGGGACGATCGGCACCCGGACCACGTCGCCGCCAGCTTTGTGCTGCGCAACGCGGCGTTCACGAGCGCCCTTCGGCGCTACCTCACCGATCTTGATCCGTGGCGGCCCGACTGGGTCTGCTACTACTTCATCAACGACGGCGCGGCTGCATCGTTCGTGGTGGACGTGTCGGCGCATTACCAGCGCAAACGTGATGCGCTCGACTGTTACCGCAGCCAGTTTGCTCCCGGCGGGGACGAAGCGGTGGCGACGCGCCTGACCGCCGCGACGTTCCGGCCGCTCATCGAGAGCCGCGATGCGCAGTTTGGCGCGCTGGCCGGCGTCGCGTTTGCGGAGGGCATCGTCGTTCGCGAGCCCGTCTCGCGCCCGGGGCTGCTGAAGCACGCGCCATGAACATCGGGATGGTGTGCTACGCGTCGGTCGGAGGGAGCGGAGTCGTCGCGACCGAGCTGGCGCACGCGCTCGCGGTTCGCGGCCACCGCGTTCATCTCATCAGCAGCGAGCCGCCCTTTCGGTGGCGGTCCGGCGTCCCGGGGCTCTCGTTCGTGCCGGTCGCCGTCCCGCCGTACCCGCTTTTTCGGGAGCCGCAGTACCTGCTCGCGCTCTCGAACACGATCGCGCGCGTCGCCGAGGAGCGGCGGCTCGACATCGTTCACGCCCACTACGCCGTGCCGCACGCGACGGCGGCGTACCTGGCGGATCAGCTCCTCGCGTCGACCGCGGCCGTGGTGACGCCGCGCACCGTCACCACACTGCACGGAACGGACATCACGCTCGTCGGAAGCGATCCCTCGTATGCGCGCGTCGTCGCCTTTTCGATCGAGCGGTCGCATGGCGTGACCGCCGTGTCCCGCAGCCTGAAGGCCGACACGATTGCCGCCCTCGGCATCCGGCACGAGATTCGTGTCATCCCGAATTTTCTCGATTGCGCCGAGTACCGGCGGCAGCCCGATCCTGAGCTGCGCGCGCGGCTGTGTCCTGATGATCTGTGCGACGCCCTCGTCGTGCACGTGTCGAACTTCCGCCCGGTCAAGCGTGTCGACGTGGTGCTCGACGTCTTTCGCCTGATCCGACGCAGCGTCCGCGCCCGGCTGATCCTCGTCGGCGACGGCCCGGACCGCGCCGGCCTCGAACGGCGCGTGGTGGACGAGAGACTCACCGATGCGGTGTCCTTCGTGGGAGAGCAGCAGAACCTCGTTCCGTGGCTCTCGGTCGCGGACCTGTTCCTGCTGCCTTCCGCCCAGGAAAGCTTCGGGCTCGCCGCGCTCGAAGCGATGGCGTGCGAGGTGCCGGTCGTGGCGTCGAGTGTCGGCGGCCTCCCTGAGATCATCGAGGATGGCGTCACCGGTTTCGTCTGTCATCCGGACGCCGTGGAAACGATGGCCGGGCGGGGGGTCGCGCTGCTCACCGATCCGGCTCTCCGCGCGCGAACGACCCGCGCTGCAACGGAAGTCGTTCGAAACCGATACTGCACGCCGCTCGTGGTGCCGCTCTACGAAGCTGCGTATCGCGACGTCCTCGCGTCTTGAGCGGGACGCTCATCCTTCGACAGGCTCAGGATGAGCGGTGAGTCGTAGGTCCTACTCGGTCCGGCGGGCAATCCTTCCCGTGACGCGGACCCACTGCACCGTGCCATCGACGCGCCGCACGAACTCGATCGAGGCGCCTTCTTCGGGACCGGAGGTGACGACGGCGAGATCGGGACCGAAAAACGCCACCGGCATGTCCGGCTCGGGGTTGCCGCTGTTCGGGCGCACCTGCAGAACGAGCTGTCCATTCTCCGCGCGCGCGACGACGGCATTCATCGGGCGCACGTAGCGTCCGACGTACGGCGTCACGTCCGGTTGCCTGGCCAGCGCGTCTACCGCCGGCAGCGTCTCGTTCAGCCCGCGGTGCGCGATCGCCTGATTCATCCGAAACGTCGCGCCTTCGTACGACTGCAGCGCGGCTCGCTCCACGTCCTGAATCAGCCGCCAGCCATTTCCCGCGTTGGTGAGAATCGCGAGGGCGAAGTTCTTATCGGGGACGAGCTCGACGAGGAGAATGTGGCCGGCAAAGGTGCCGCCGTGCGCGGCCGTTCCCAGATGGCCGACCGTCCGCAGGTGCCACCCGATCCCCATGTCGTCGTCGGTCGCCTGCTTTCGAAGCTGCGGCGTGCGCATCTCGTCGAGCGTGGCGCGTGTGAGCACGCGCGCGCCGGTCGCGGTCGTTCCGTCGCCCAGGTGGAAGCGCGCGTACGCCAGCAGATCGTTCATCGACATCGCCACGCCGCCCGCCGGAGTCGTCGATCCGAGCGTAAACGGCCGCACGGCTGTCGCGTCCCCTTCCGCGCTGACGCGGTGACCGAGCGCAAAGCGATAGGTCACGATGTCGCCCACGCGTGTGAAGGCGCGAGCGAGCCCGAGCGGTTTGAACACGAGGTCGTTGAACGCATCGCCGATCGTCGTGCCGGTGACCGCTTCGATCACCCTGCCGGCGACGCCGAATCCCGCGTTGTTGTAGCTCCAGGCCGCGCCGGGTGGCGCGAGCTGCATGTTCGTCGAAAGGCCGGCGACGAACCGCGCCAGCGTCTCATCGCCGCGATCGACCGCACTCAGCTGGCCTTCCCACCCGCTCGTGTGCGTCAGCAGGTGCCAGATCGTGACGTCGCGGCTCACCGCTTCGTCCTGGGTGCGGAACTCCGGCAAGTACTTGCGGACCGGCGCGTGCAGGTCGACCCGGCCCTGTTCGATCAGCCGCATCATGGTCGTCGCGGTAACGGTCTTGGAGATGGACGCGAGCGGAAAGGTCGTCTCGGGTGTGACCGGCAGCGGGTCGTCGACGCTCGTCACGCCGAACCCTCGAACCGTTGCGTGGCCGGCGCGCAGCACGCCAAACGCGACGCCAGGCACGTGATACTGGCGCATCTTCGCCGTGACGAGCGCCGCCAGTGTCTCGTAGACCGGATCCACCGGTGCCTGGGCGCGCGGAACCGGAGGACGGACGACGACGAAACAGGCACAAAGCGAGGTGAGTGCGACGAGTCGAGCGGTCCGCATCGGGGCCCATCATACGCGACTGCCCCGGGAGAAGTCTGAAGTCTGAAGTCTGAACGCCGCAGACTACTGACACGTCAGACTTCAGACTTCAGACTTCAGACTTCGAACTTTCAGATCCTCTCCCTATTCCGCGCGTCGTGCGCGGGCGCTCCCCTCCGCCTTGGGCGCCGCCGTCTTTTGCGGGCTCACCGGAATGCGGTCGCGCTCCAGGGATCCGATCAGCTCGCTCAAGTACTCCAGCGCTTCGAGCCGCTCGCTTCCGACCACGTAGATCTCGTACACGATCGCCTTGACCGTGGCAATCAACGCCGTGAGGGCGTCGGCCTCCAGCGGTTCGTCGCCCGTTCCGAGCAGGTCCAACACCGTGAACAGCGTCGGCGCGATGCCCGCGTGCTTTTCACGCAGTGAGAGCAGACTTGCAGAATAGTCGTCCGTCAGCACGCTTTCGGTGGCCATGACGACCCGCATCGCCCGGCGCGCGCAGGCGGTGCCACCGGTCGTGAACGTCAGGTTCATGCATCCATCCGCCTCGTCCAGGACCTGGCGGATCGGCGACGGCACGCGGCTGTCGACCACGAGAAACCGGTGCGGCGGGCTCTCATCATTATCTACGACGGCGGACGGCTTCGGCGTCAAGTGAATGGCCTTCTCTCGCTCTTGCGTCTGGACGCCAGACTGCGTCATGGCAAATGAGCTTCAAGAATCGCGCCCGGTGACTCGGCGTCACCCTGCGGAAGTTCCGGAGAGAATCCCGGATCGATTGACGCCGCCGAATCTCAAAATGGTCGTGCGACAGCCAAAAGCGTGAGTGGAGAAAACGGTCTTCTTTGTGTACCTTCGAGCTCGTCGCGACGTCGTTGAAGAGACGGGCCGGTCGCTGCCGCAACGGGATGATCAGCGGCGGGCGGCGGCGCCGTGCTCGCTGCGGCACCATTCGAGGGTGTGCCGCAGGCCTTCTTCGAACGGAACGATCGGCGTGTAGCCGAGCAGCGTCCGGGCTTTCGTGATGTCGGCCTGCGAATCCTTCACGTCGCCCTGACGTGGCTCCTTGTAGATCGGCTGGAGGTGCGTGCCGACGATGCGGTTCAGGATGCGGAGGAGCTCGTTGAGCGACACGCGCCCGTTGGTGGCGACGTTGATGACCTCGCCGGCCGCCTTCGGCGCCTCGCACGCGCGCAGCACGCCGTCCACGACGTTGGCCACGTAGGTGAAGTCGCGCGTCTGCTCGCCGTCGCCGTAGATGATCGGCTGGCGCCCCTCGAGCAGCGCCGTCGCGAAGAGCGAGATGACGCCCGAGTACGGCGACCCCGGATCCTGCCGCGGCCCGAAGACGTTGAAGTAGCGGATGCTCACCGTCTCGAAGCCGTACAGCTGCGTGAACATCCTGCAGTACTGCCCGCCCACCGCCTTCTGCAGCGCGTAGGGCGAGAGCGGGTTGAGCGGCATGTCCTCGCGCTTGGGCAGCTCGGGCGTGTTGCCGTACTCCGACGAGGAGCCCGCGAATATCAGGCGCTTCACGCCCGCGTCGCGCGCTGCCACCAGCATGTTGAGCGTGGCGACGACGTTCGCGTTGTTCGAGGCGATGGGGTCTTTCACCGACCGCGGCACAGAAGGAATGGCCGCCTGGTGCAGCACGTAGTCCATGCCCGCGACGGCTCGCGTTGCGGCCGCCAGGTCGGCAAGGTCGCCTTCGAGAAACTCCACCGACGGGAGGTGTTCGAGGTTGCGGCGCTTGCCGGTAATCAGGCTGTCGGCGACGCGGACGGTATGGCCGCGACGGACGAGCTCTTCCGCCAGGTGCGATCCGATGAATCCCGCGCCGCCGGTGACCAGGTAAGAAGCCATAGTGTTGACTACATCCTCATGTGTGCGCGCGACATGCCTGCACACGCTCGTGGTGAGCCCGCCGAACCATGAGCCATCCGGGCCGCTCGTCCTTCGACACGCCTGTCCTGAGCGGGACGCTCATCCTTCGTGAGAATCAGGATGACGCGAGTCGAAGGGCTCAGGACGAGCGATGTCCAGGCTCACGAGACTAGTTCGTGAAACCCGTGTGCGAGAGCCCCGGCGTCAACTGCAGCGCGTTCGCGTAGTAGAGCTTCTTCAGCACCGGATCGGGCAGGCCGATGCCGTAGAGCTTCCAGAACGCGTGATAGTCCCGGTAATAGTCGAAATACTCGTCGTTGGTCTCGAACACCCGCCAGTAATACGGATACTCGTCGGGCTGATAGCTGTCCTTCCCGAACAGAATCCGATCCTGATACTTGATGAAGAACTCGTGCGCGGCCCTGGGCTGGCGGCCGAAGTCGTACAGGACCGCCGCCACGTCGTAATAGACATTCGGGTTCTGATCGAGCAGCTTGCCGGCCCGCGCCAGATCGTTCGCATGCCAGCCGAAATGCGCGAGGATGAACTTCGTAGTCGGATGCTTCCGGATCATGTTGTTGCGCTCGGTCATGAGCTGCTCGAAGCGCACGCCTTCCTGATGCCGGCGATCCTGATAGAGCGACAGCTCGAGCCATCGCTCGTTCCTGTAATCGAGCGGCTCGAAGAAAGCCGCCGGCTCGCCGACGTGGATGAGGACGGGTACGTTCAGCCGCGCGCACGTCTCCCAGATCGGATCCAGCTCGGCGTCGTCGACCGGCAGACGGCTGCCGTTCGCCTTTCTCACGAACATCCCGAGATCCTTGAAGATCTTCAACCCCATCGCGCCGGCCTTGATGTCCTGCTCGAGCTGCCTGGCCGCCTGCGCGCCAAATCCCGGACCGACGTCCCGGAAGCTGACGTTGGCGAAGAGCACCATCCGGTCCTTGTACTTGCTGGCGCGGAGCGCGTCGATGCCCTGCCGAAGGCGGTCGGCGGACGAGCCGCTCAAGTTGACGAGGATCTGAAGATTGTTCGCCTGCATCCCTTTCATCACGCGGTCGTACTCGGCCGGGGAGATCGGGGTCGGCTGATGGCTGTGAATATCGATCACCGGAAACCTGGCGCGCGGCACCTGGTGCTCCGGCACGATGAGCTGCGATTTGGGCTTGTACTCGCGAATCGTCGGCGGCTTGAATTCCGGCTGCCGTCCTTCAGCTGGCCGCGGATGAATCTGACCAGGCGGCTGCCGGGCGACCAGAAGCGGTACTGCAAGGCTGGCGATAAGCAGCGTGAAGAGGCGTCGTTTCATAGAAGTCTGAAGTCTGAAGTCTGAAGTCTGAGAAATGAAGTCTGAAAAAAGATCGCAGCGAGCCGTAAGCCGAATTCTGTGCCCGCCTTCGCCCTTTCGGGCTACGGCGGCTGACGACCATTCCTCTAGCCTGGCCATTGCTGGCGAGATCAAGCGACCTACCCGGAGACTTGGACGGGCCGTCCAACCAGCGGTGAGCCGCTGGGCGCCTCCCTATTTGGTCTTGCTCCGTGCGGGGTTTTGCCTGCCACCCGTGTTACCACGAGCGCGGTGCGCTCTTACCGCACCTTTTCACCCTTACCTCAACCGGCACGGCTGAAGCCGTGCCCTACGTACGGAGGGCGGCCCTTTACGGCTGCCGTCGGAGTACGTAGGGCGGCCCTTTAGGGCTGCCGTCTGAGGCGGTATATTTTCTGTGCCACTGTCCTTCAGGTTGCCCTGACCGGGCGTTAGCCGGCGCACTGCCCTGCGGAGTTCGGACTTTCCTCCCCGCCTTCGCGCCTTGCGGCGCTACGGCGCGGCGGCCGTCTGGCTCACTGCGAAGTAATGATTGTACACGCTCGGCTAAAGCCTTCGCGCTCCACAGAGTCTTCGCGCTCCGCGCAGCCTGCGCACTCCGCACCACGAGCCTTCGCCCTCCGTACCAGTTTTCGCGCTCCGTACCAGCCGTTCGCGACGCACCAGCCTCGCCCTCAGCACCAGCCCCACCCGATCAACTGCCCACTTGCCTACCCGACCTATCCGACCTATCCGACCCTACCGACCCACCTGCCCTACCCGACCCACCCGTCCTACCCGTCCGTTTCCTGACTGATCTGGTACTGCTCCAGCTTCTTGTACAAGTTGCTGCGGGGCGTGCCGATCACTTCGGCGGTCTTCGAGATGTTCCAGCCGTTTTCGCGGAGCTTGCCGACCAGAAACATGCGCTCCGCGTTCTCCTTGAACTCGCGCAGCGTCCCCAGTTTCGCCGCGTCGCCGTCGCCGGCCGCCGCCGTGCTCCTCCCGCCGCCCGAGGGCGACCGCACGCTGTCGGGCAGATCCGGCAGATCGATCGTGTCGGCGCCGGTCATGATGATCAGCCGCTCGACGGTGTTGCGAAGCTCGCGGATGTTGCCCTTCCACCGGTAGCGGCCGAGCGCGTCGAGCGCCGCCTGCGTAATCCGCTTCGGCCGCACGTTGTTCTCGCGGCTGAACGAATCGACGTAATGGCGGACCAGCTGCGCGATGTCCTCGGGGCGCTCGCGCAGCGGCGGCACCTGAATCGGGATCACGGCGAGCCGGAAATACAGATCCTCGCGGAAATGCCCTTTCTCGATCTCTTCCTCGAGGTTCTTGTTCGTCGCGGCGATCACCCGCACATCCACCTTGATCGTGCGCGCCGATCCCAGGCGCTCGACCTCGCCTTCCTGGAGCACGCGCAGCACCTTGGCCTGCGTCTTCGCGCTCATGTCGCCGACTTCGTCGAGGAAGATGGTGCCGCGATCGGCCTGCTCGAACTTGCCGACCTGCTTCTCGGTGGCGCCCGTGAACGATCCCTTCTCGTGCCCGAACAGCTCGGACTCGATCAGCTCCTCGGGGATGGCGGCGCAGTTCACTTGCACGAACCGCTCGCGGCTGCGCAGGCTGTTGCGATGGATGGTCCGCGCGACGAGCTCCTTGCCGACGCCGCTCTCTCCCTGAATCAGCACGGTCGCGTTGGTCGGCGCGGCGCGCGCGACCGCCGCCATCACCTGCCTGAGCCCGGCGCTCTCCCCGATCATCTGGTGCCGGACTTCGACCGCCTTTTTCAGCGTCCTGTTCTCGTCTCGGAGCTGACGCGAGTCGAGCGCGTTGCGGAGGCTGACGAGCACGCGCTCGCTCGCGAACGGCTTCTCGATGAAGTCGAACGCGCCTTTCTTGGTCGCCTCGACCGCCGTGCTGATGGTGCCGTGGCCGGACACGACCACGACCGGTAGCGACTCGTTCATGTTCCGCAGGCGCTCGAGCACCTCGATGCCGTCCATGCCGGGCATCTTCACGTCGAGCAGCACCAGGTCGGGCGCCTCGCGCTCGGCCAGCGTGAGCCCTTCCTGGCCCGTGGCCGCGCCGATGAACTCGTAGCCCTCGTATTCGAGGGTCATCCGCAGCGAGTCGCGAATGGCCGACTCGTCGTCTATGACCAAGATGCGTGACTTGGGCATTAGAAGCGATCTCATCCAGCCGATGTGAGGCGAGGTCCCGGGTCCCGGGTTCCTGGTGCCTGGTCCGTTCCTGGTCCGCAGTCCGTGGTCCGTCCCTGGTCCCCGTCCGTGGTCGACGCACGAAGAACCGCGGACCTTGGACGGACTGAGAACTGAGGGCGGACCGGGCACAAAGGACGAAGGATCAAGGACACTAGCGGCCCTCGACCCGGATCGTTTTCAACTGACGCTGGTCGAGGTCCGGGGTGTAGAGGAAGAGCGTGAGGATGTCGCCGGGGCGCACCGCGCGGGCGATGCGGCGGTACTCGGCCACGGATTCGACGCGCTGACGGTTGATCTCGATGAGCACCGTGCCGCGCTCGATGCCTCCGTCGAACGACGAGCTCATGGGCTCGACGCGGGTGATGAGCACGCCCTTGATGCCCCGGGGCACCTCGAGGCGTTCGGCGGTCTGCCGATCGAGATCGCGCACGTTGAGCCCCAGCACGAGGGTGTCTGGACCGCTCTTCCCCCGCTCGGGCGTCTGCGGCGCCGGGTCGCCCGTGTCCTGGCGATCGCGCGCGGGCCGCTCGGCCAGCTTGACGGTGACCGTCTGGTCGTGGCCGTCGCGGACCAGCCGGAGGCGCGCCGCCGATCCGGGCGCCCGCGCGGAGATCTCGCGGATGAGCTGGTCGTCGCTGGCAATCGCCCGGTCGTCGAGCGACGTGATGATGTCGTACGGCCGCAGGCCGGCGCGGTCTGCCGGCGACCCCGCGGTGATGTCCTGCACGAGCGCGCCGTGATCGACGGTCAGTTTCAGCGAGCGCTCGAGATCCGCGTCCACGTCGCGCAGGCCGACGCCCATGTAGCCGCGGCTCACGCGCCCGCGCGCCCGCAGCTGCGGCAGCGCCGAACTGGCGCCGTTGATCGGCACCGCAAAGCCGATGCTGCTCGCGCGCGAGCTGATCGCGGCGTTGATGCCGATCACCTCGCCGCGCGAATTGATCAACGGTCCGCCGCTGTTGCCGAAGTTGATCGCGGCGTCGGTCTGAATGTAGTTGTCGAGGCTCTTGTCGAACAGCTTCCGTCCCAGGAAGCTGATGACGCCGACGGTGACCGAGTGCTCGTAGCCCAGCGGGTTGCCGATCGCGCAGACCCACTCGCCCATCCGCAGCGTCGACGAGTCGCCGAGCGGCGCCACCGGCAGGCCATTCTCGCCGTCCACCTTGATCAGCGCGATGTCGGTGTCCGCGTCCGAGCCGACCAGTCGTGCGCGCACCGTGCGGCCGTCCGAGAGCTTCACCGTGATGCGCTCGGCGCGATCGACGACGTGGTGGTTCGTGAGGATGCTGCCGTCGGCGTCGATGATGAAGCCGCTGCCGGCGCCGCGGCGCGGCGCGTCGCGGTCGCGAGGCGCGCCGAAGTCGAACGGCCCGTCGAACGGATCCGGCGAATCGGGCGCGGCCGTCCGGCCCCGGCGCCTCCGCGCGTCCCGTCCCCTCGACGTCGTATCGATGTTGACGACGGCCGGGTTGATGCGTTCGACGACATCGGCGAAGTTGACGAGCGTGGCCGCCCCTGGTGCGACGGCCCCGCGTGAACCGGGCCGGCCCCGAGCGGCCTTTGCCGGCGCGCCGGCCGTGACCGCGGAACGGGCCACGCCGCCGGCAAGGATGGCGCCGACGAGGAAGGCGACGATCACGGCCAGCGAGACGGTGACGAGCGTGAAGCGCTTGGACATAGCGTCAGGCAGACGTGAAGGTGTCCGCTACGACTGCGCTTTCATTATAAGAGCCACGAACGCGCCCTCATCCAGGGTTTCCACGCCGAGCTGGCGCGCTCTCTCGAGTTTGCTGCCTGCTTCATTTCCGGCGACGACATAGCTGGTTTTCTTGCTGACCGAACCCGACACCTTCGCGCCCAGCCGCTCGAGCGCCGCCTGCGCTTCGTCGCGCGACATCGACGCCAGCGCGCCGGTCAGGACGAAGGTCTTGCCCGCCAGCGGCCCGGGCTGATCGCTCGGCTCCGGCGCCTGGCTCTCCATGTTGACGCCGGCGGCTTTCAACCGTTTCACCAGCTCCTGGTTCCGGGGCTCGTCCGCGAACGCGCGCACGGACCGGGCCACGACCGGCCCGATCTCGGCCACCGACTGCAGCGCGTCCGGCGGCTCGGCCATCACCCGTTCCATCGTGCGGAAGTGGCGCGCCAGCGTGGCCGCCGCCTTCTCGCCCACATGGCGGATGCCGAGCGCATAGATCAGCCGGGAGAGATCGTTCGCCTTGCTGCGCTCGATCTCGTCGGCGACGTTTCTCCCCACCTTGCCCAGCTTGCGCGGCACGGCGCGCTCGGAGCGCGGCTCGCGCGGCGCCACGACCAGCGCTTCGAGCTGGGTCGCGGTGAGGTGATACAGATCCGCGAAGTCGTGGACCAGGCCCCGTTCGATGAGCTGATCGACGAGCGACGCGCCGAGCCCCTCGATGTTCATCGCGCTTCGCGAGGCGAAGTGCTCGAGGCTGCGGCGCAGACGCGCCGGACACGATGGGTTGTCGCAGCGCCAGACGACTTCCTCTTCGTCGCGGTGCAGCGTGCTTCCACACTCCGGACACTCGGCCGGCATCCGCCACGGATCGCCCCGCGGCGTTCCATCGGGATGCGGCAGGATCGCCTTGACGACTTTCGGGATGACGTCGCCGCCTTTCTCAATCAGGACGCGGTCGCCCGGCCGCAGATCCTTGCGAGCGACATCTTCCGCGTTGTGCAGGGTGGCCATGGAAATCGTGGAGCCGGCGAGCTTCACCGGCTCGAGCACGGCGTACGGCGTCACGGCCCCGGTCCTGCCGACGTTCACTTCGATCGCCTCGAGCGTCGTCGTCGCCTGCTGTGCGGGGAACTTGAAAGCCGTCGCCCACCGCGGGAATTTCGCCGTGGCGCCGAGCGTCTCGCGCAGCGCGAGGTCGTCCACCTTGATGACAACGCCGTCGGTGCCGAAGTCGAGCGTCTGGCGCCTCTCGCTCCACTCTTCGCAGAAGGCGACGATCGCGTCGATGGTCTCGCATCGCTTCCAGTGCGGCTCGACCGGGAGACCCCACGACGCGAGTGCGGTCAGGGTCTCCGAATGGCTCCGGTAGTGTCCGGCTTCAGCCACACCCTGTGCCACGAGCTGGTACACAAACGCGCCAAGGTTGCGTTTCGACACCAGTGCCGGATCCAGATTGCGCATGGTCCCGGCCGCGGTGTTGCGGGGATTTGCGAAAAGCGCCTCGCCGGCGTCCTCGAGCTCGCGGTTGATGCGCTCGAAGGAGGCTCGCGGGAGGTAGACCTCGCCGCGGACCTCGATCCGCGCGGCTGGTCCGCCGCGGAGCGCGAGAGGAATCGCACGAATGGTGCGGACGTTCGCGGTCACCTCGTCGCCGCGCGTGCCGTTGCCCCGCGTGGCGCCGCGGAGCAGCCGTCCCTCCTCATAGGTGAGCGCGATGCTCAGGCCGTCGATCTTGAGCTCGGCGACGTACGCCACGGGTGCCTCGCCGAGCCCGCCGGCCTTCCGGACCCGCTCGTCGAACGCACGAAGCTCGCCTTCGTTGTACGCGTTGTCGAGGCTGAGCATCGGCGTCACGTGCTCGACCGTCTCGAAGCCCTCCACCGGATGGCCGGCGACGCGCTGGGTCGGCGAGTCGGCGGTAACCAGGTCCGGATGGTCGGCTTCGACCTGCTCGAGCTCGTGGAGGAGCCGATCGAATTCCTCGTCGGAGATTTCGGGGTCGTTGTGGATGTAGTAGCGCTCTTCGTGACGGCGGATCGTCTCACGAAGCTCTTTGAGACGCTGTTCTGGAGGTGTCGGCATCGGGTTGCCCGCCACGTCGTAGCGCGAAACGCTACCTTAGTACAGAATTTCGTAATTACGCCGACGCGTTAGCCCGCTCCCGCTCGGCTGAAGCCTTCGCGCTACCTCGGCCCGCCGAGCAGCTCGCCGGCGACCCTGGCGAACGCGCGGTACGCAGGCTGGCCGAACAGGACGAGCCGGACGCGACAAAGCGACGCGCAGGAAGGCGCCTTGACACGGATGGCTTCGATCATGATGCGCGCGCACTCGTCGAGCGGGAAGCCACCCACGCCGGTGCCGAGCGCGGGGAACGCGATCGACGTGAGCTGATGGGCCTCCGCGATCTCCAGCGCGCCGCGGGTCGCGCGGTCGATGACCGCCGCAGACGTCCGCAGATCCTGGCCCATGACGGCCGCGTGGATCACATGCCGCGCCGGCAGCCGGCCGCCCGGCGTGATGACGCACCCGCCCGGCTCGACCGGCCCCTGCGCCATCGCGTCCGCTTCGATCTGCTGGCCGCCGCGGGCCTTGAGCGCGCCGGCGACTCCCGATCCCATCCAGAACACGCTGTTGGCGGCGTTGACAACGGCGTCCAGGGGTTCGGCGGCGATGTCGCCGTCGGCGATTTCAAGCGTGAGCGGCGGGAGGCCGAACGAGATCATGAGAGTGCTGATTGCAAATTGCTGATTGCAGATTGGATTTCAGATTGGCGGGATTTCAGATTGCCGCAATGAACCAATCAATCTGCCATCTGAAATCAGCAATCTGAAATCTCAGCGCGGAGCGTCTACCGGTCACGCGACAGCACGTAATCGGGCAGCGCGAGCAGAGCGTCGCGCTCCGAGCCGGGCGGAAACGCGTAGAGCGGTTTCTTCGAGCGCTCGGCGAAGTCGACCGCGCGGCGGTACGCGTAATCGATCGACGCATGTTCCTTGAGACATCGCAGGAGATCGTGCCACTGCTCGGGCGTCACGCTGCGCGACGAGATGATGTCGCGCACGATCTGCGGACCGGCGCCGCCGCTCGAATGCTGTTGCAGGTGGATGAGCGGCAGCGTCACCTTGCCTTCGCGCAGGTCGCTGCCGATCGGCTTGCCCACCGCCACGGCGTCGCCGGTGAAGTCGAGCAGGTCGTCGACGATCTGGAACGCCATGCCGAGGTTGAACCCGTACTCGCGCAGCGCCTGCTCCTGCTCGTTCGAGACCGTGCCGAGCATGCCGCCGATCTGCGCGCAACCCCCGAAGAGATACGCCGTCTTCCGGCGCATGATGTCGAAGTGCTCATCCTCGGTGATGTCCGCGTCGCCGTTCTTGGTGAGCTGATAGAGCTCGCCTTCGATCATCCGCAGCGTGACATCGCACAGCAGCCGGATGATCTCCAGCTCGTCGTGCGTCAGCGCCAGCGCCATCGACTTGATATACAGGTAGTCGCCGAGGAGCACGGTGATGTCGTTGCCCCAGCGCGAGTGCACGGCGAGCCGGCCGCGGCGCAGGTGCGAGTCGTCGATGATGTCGTCGTGAACGAGCGTGGCGGTATGGATGAACTCGACGACGGCCGCGTAGAGGATCGAGCGGTCGCCCTCGTAGCCTGCCAGACGGGAGGCCATCAGCAGCACGGCGGGACGAATCCGCTTGCCGCCGCTCGTCTGGATGTATTGCCCGATCTTGGGGATGAGCTCCACCTGCGACTGGACGTGGCGGACGAACTCGCGGTCCACCTTCTCGAGGTCGGCGCGGATCGGCTCGAAGATCTGCGACAGGGCGAGCGACGATTTTTCCACAGCCTTCGGCTCGAAACTTTATCACGGCCGGAACAGGGTGTGAAAGTTCGACGTCGTGCGCTCGGCCAGGTCGCTGTCCGGCATCTGGTGGATGTCGGCGAGGGCCGCGACCACGCGCGCGACGTACGCCGGCTCGTTCCGCTTGCCGCGGTAGGGGACCGGTGCAAGAAACGGGCTGTCGGTCTCAGTCAGCAGACGATCCAGCGGCACGCGGCGGGCGGTCTGCCGCAACGGCGCCGCTTTCGGAAAGGTAATAATCCCGGCCAGCGAGACGAAGAAGCCGAGGGCCAGGCCCGCGTCCGCCAGGGCATCATTTCCCGTGAAACAGTGCAGGACGCCTCGCACCTCTCCTCCGCCCTCGTCGCGCAGGATCGCGATCGTGTCCTCGTCGGCCTCGCGGGTGTGGATGACGACGGGCCGCTGCAGTTCCCGGGCGAGCCGGATCTGCGCGCGGAAGACCGCCTGCTGGACGTCGCGCGGGGAGAAGTCGTAGTGGTAGTCGAGGCCGATCTCACCCACGGCGCGGGCGGAGGACGTCACCGTATATTGCTCGCGCACGATCGTGGCGGCGCGCTGCGGATCGTCCGCGAACTCGTGGGCCTGGTGCGGATGTACGCCAATGGCAAACCGAACGTCCGGCCACAGCGCTTGGACTTTCACGGCTTGCGCCGCCTCTTTCGGGTTCCCCGCCTCGAGGATGATCAGCGCGCGCTCGAGGTCTGCCTCCCTCGCGCGGTCGACCACCTGCTCGAGATCGCTCGCAAACGTTTCATCGGCGAGGTGGCAGTGACTATCGATCACATCGCCATGGTAGCATCCGCACCGATGCGACTCTTCCTGGCGCTGCTCGGGTCGTTCGCCGCGGCCAGTCTGGCCGGCGCGCAGACGGTCCGCATCGCGCCGCCCACCGAAGTGGCGCGCGAGACCGAGCCGCGCCGCTTTTCAGAGCCACATCTCGCCGTTCATCCCGGCAATCCGAATCACCTGCTTGCCGCCGCGTTCGTCCTGCCCGTCAGCGGAACATTGGACGAGATGAGGGCCGCCCAGCGCTGTGCGACCTTCGTATCCAGCGATGGCGGACACACCTGGAGGCGCCAGCTGTTTCCGTTCGTCGATTGCGCCGACCCGCAGGTCGCAGTTTTTCCGGACGGTCAGGCGGTGTTTCTGGCGCTCGCCGAGGTGCCCGGCGTGCTGCCGAAGCGCAGCAACTGGCTGTTCGCGGTCCACTCACCCGACGGCGGCGTCATGTGGGATGACGCGCCGACGGTCGTGGGCCGGCCCCACGACCACCCGGCGATCGCCGTCGATCTCACGTCGCCGGCACGGAAAGGCGTGCTGTACGTCACCACGCATCACGAGCCGCGCGATGAAAACGGCGAGCTCGTGACCAGCGTGTTCGTAGCGCGTTCGCGCGACAGCGGCAAGTCGTTCGACGATCCGACCACCCTGATTCCGAACAACCTGCACAACTTCGGCGAAATGCCGGCCGTGCTCACCGACGGCACCGTCGTCGCGTCGTTCGTTGACGATGCGACGGGCCGGCCGTATTTTCCGCGGCGGCGCGCCTGGGTCGTGCGCTCGTCCGACGGTGCGACGACTTTTTCGCCGCCGCTGTTCGTGAACGACGTCTGCGGCTCGCCTCCGAGCTTTCAGCTATCGGCGCTCGTCGCCGACACATCGGATGGCCCCTTCCGCGACCGTCTGTATTTCGCGTGCCGGCAAAGCGGCGGCGGATCAGTCGTCGTCACCGCGTCCGGCGATCGCGGCGACACCTGGAATCGGCCGGGCGTTGCCGTCGGCACGAGCCCGGTCAACGCCGATGCTCGCCGCGTCATGACGATGGCCGTGAACAACAAGGGTGTCCTCGGCGTCCTCGTAGTCGAGCGTCGGGCGAAGACCGGCGACCAATGCCTGTCCGCCGACTTCTACGCTTCGCTCGACGGAGGGGCGAGCTTCACGCCGCCCGCGGAGGTATCGGCATCGTCGTGCGGCACATCTCCCGTGGACGCGATCGCGGAGCGCATGTTCCCCACCTATGGCGACTACTTCGGTCTGGTCACGAGTCCGGACGGCCGCTTCCGCGCGATGTGGCCGGAGATGCGCGACGGCCACTCGGTGCTGCTGACGACGGTCATCGACGTGGACGGACGGGCGACAGCGCCTGCCGCGAAACACTGAGCTCAAACGATCGATACGCCGCGTCGAGCCCGGCGCGCAGGCTCGCCCTTGTCCCGTCGTCCGCGAAGGCGTGGTCGAGCGAGTTGCGCGCCATTCGCTTGAGCGTGCTGTAGTCGAGGCCATGTTCTTCGACGGCCGTTCCCTTGATGCCGAGGATCAGGTCGTTGCTGGTGAGGGCAACCTCAACCAGCACGCGCCTGGCCGCCATCTCTCGCAGCAGCCCAAGCGGGTCGTCTTCATACATCACGCCGCCACCGTGCCCGATGCGCCTCGCATGCCCGGTGCGCACCGACTCGCGAATGTGGAACCGAAGCGCCTCCGGCGGGACGAGCCCCTCGACGAGCTCGCCCGCGTGAAGAGCGATCTGGACGCCGGGGTACTTGGCATGCAGAAAGTCGAGCATTGCCATCTGCTGCGAGAAATCGCGAAGCGCCGTCGGATCATCTTCGGGCTGCACGAGATTGAGCCCGACGAAGCGAGGGTCCTCGGTCGCGATCTCGAAACCGGCGAGCATCTGCGCGAACACCTGCTCGGGGACGCCTGCCCTGCCTACCTGCGAGATGTAACGCACGACGATGCGACAGCCAGGATCGGAATCGCTCGCGCCGCAGCGGAGCAACGCGCGCTGTCGAGACTCGGCGACGTCGAGGCGCCGCCGGGCTTCAGCAACGACGTCCTGGAAGCCGCCCGCGAGCAGGCGATCGCGCTGCCGGCCGAAATCCGGATCCCAGCCGGCCGCACGCCCGCGCTGCGCCGCCGCGCCGCCGTCGGGGGTCAGCATCAGCTCGAGGTAGCTGATCCGCTCGGCGGCCGCGCGCGCGACGACCTCGGCGATCATGTCCCCCGTCTTGTCGGACGGCGGGCCGAACTTTCCAAACGTCGCAAAGAAGTGATCGTGGCCGTTGAGCGCGGGGTTCCAATGCCGCATCGACATCGCGTCGATGGCCTGATTGAACAGTGTCGCGTTGCGCAAGACGGCGGTGACGGGTGGCTGACCGGCGGCCGCGTCACAAGTGGCCGCGACCAGCGTCATCGTCGTCGTGGCGAGACAGAGGCCGTCCTCGGCGGCCCAGCGCAGGTAGCTCTCGGCGTAGACCGCGCCCGTCAGGTGGTTGTGCAGGTCGCCGCCCTTGGGCATCTCGGCGAGAAACGCGAGCAGCAGCAAAGGCTGGTTGCGGATCGACGCGAAGTATCGCGCCGTGGCGGCTTCGCTGGAGGCGGCCGGTTGCAGCCGCGATCCGGCAGTCGCAACGAACAGCGACGTCCACGCCGTTATCACGACCAGTGGATGGCGCTGAAGATGTCGGGCTGTCATGGCGCTGGTGGCGTGCCGGGCACCATCACCTGTCGCAGGGTCGATTGTCGGTCATCAGTTCATTGGCCTGCTCCAGCGGCGCGATCCGTTGCAACGGCATCGTACTGCGTCACCGGACTCTGGTCCCTGGCGGCGGAGGCTCATCGAACGATACGACGGTGGGCTTGCCGCCGTCGGGACTGGCGGCGAGCACCATCCCGTTCGATTCGATCCCCATCAGCTTCGCCGGCTTCAGGTTGAACACGATGACGACCGTGCGGCCGACGAGGGCTTCGGGCTCGTACGCTTCGGCGATTCCTGCAACGAGCGTGCGCTGCTCGGTGCCGACGTCCACGCTGAGCTTCAGCAGCTTGTTCGACTTCGGCACACGCTCGGCCGTGAGGACCTTCGCAGTACGCAGCTCGACTTTCATGAAGTCTTCGATGGCGATTCGCTCGCTACCGCTCTCACCGTGTGCGGGACCCGCCTGCTGCGACGGTGCGGAAGGTGCCGGTGCGATCGGGCTCGCAGTCGCCGCCGTCGGGTCGGGCGATGCCTGAGGAGCCGAGGGCACGAGCGCCGGAGCGCCAGCCGTCGTCGGTGGTACCGCGGTCGGTTTCGTCTCGTTGTCAGTCACGGTCTTGGGCTCCTTTGCGTTGCCTGAGCCGACACTCACGTCGGCGCGTGCCGTCGCGTCCCGGCGCGGCCAGAGGGGTCCAGGATTTCTCGACCGGACGATGGGATGATCGGCAGCAGCAGCACGGCGGAGAGCCTGATGGCCTCCGCCGCGTCGAACAGCACCTGCGTCAGGCGATCGGCGGACGCCGCATCCTTCGCCAGCGCCCACGGCGAAGTCGCCGCGATGAACTCGTTGGTCGCGTCGATCAGCCGGAAGGCCGCCGCCGCGCCTTCGTGCAGCGCGAAGCCGTCCATCGCGCGACGGTAGTCGGCGATCACCCGCTCGCCGAGACGCGCCAGCTGATCGGAGCCGGCGCCGGTCGGCGCCAGCCGGCCCTGCCGATAGCGGACCGCCATCGTGGTCACGCGGCTCACCAGGTTCCCGAGGTTGTTCGCGAGATCGACGTTGTAGCGCTCGTCGTACCGTTCCCAGGAGAAGTCGCCGTCGCCGCCGAACGCGACCTCCTTCACCAGATACAGCCGCAGCGTGTCGGTGCCGAGCCGGCCGGCCGCGTCGCCCGGATCGATGAGGTTGCCGAGCGTCTTGCTCATGCGCTGGCCGTTCAACGTCATGAAGCCGTGGCCGAAGATCTGGCGCGGCACGGGCAGCTGTGCGGCCATCAGCATGGCCGGCCAGATCACGGCATGGAACCGGGTGATGTCTTTGCCGATCACGTGCAAATCCGCCGGCCACCAGCGCGCGAACATCTGCGGGTCGTGGCCGAGGCCCACCGCCGACGCGTAGTTGATCAACGCGTCGAACCAGACGTAGACGACGCTCCCCGGATCCCATGGCAGCGGGATGCCCCACGACTGCCCGGCCCGGCTGACGGACACGTCAATCAGGCCGCTCTCAATCAGCCGCAGGATTTCGTTGCGGCGCATGTCCGGCTGCATGAACTCGGGATGCGCGGCGAAGTGATCGAGCAACGGCTGCTGGTACTTCGACAGCCGGAAAAAGTAGTTCTTCTCGCGGATCCACTCGGGCTTGAGCGTCGGGTGCAGCGGGCAGTTGCCGTCGGCGAGATCCTTCTCCTGCTTGAACTCCTCGCAGCTGACGCAGTACCAGCCTTCGTAGACGCCCTCGTAGATGTCGCCGGCGTCGTAGATGCGCTTCACGAGATCGGTGACCCCCGCCTTGTGCCGCGGCTCCGTGGTGCGGATGAAATCGTCGAACGAAACGTCGAGCCGCCGCCACGCCGTGCGGAACACATCCTCCATCCGGTCGCAGTACGCCAGCGGATCCAGCCCTTCCTCGCTCGCCTTCTTGAACACGTTCTGCGAATGTTCGTCGTTCCCCATCAGGAACAGCGTATCGAAGCCGCAGAGCCGCTTGTACCGCGCGATGACGTCGGCGCAGATCTTCTCGTACGACGTGCCGAGATGCGGCTGGCTGTTCACGTAGTCGATGGCGGTGGTCAGAAAGAAGCGGGTCATGTCCGTCCCGCGGCGGGTCCGGAACCGCCGGCCCCACGCCCGCCATAGGCATTCAGCGCGATCGCCTGCACCTCTTTGACCGGCAGGCCGCTGGCCGCCGCCAGCTTCGCGCAGTCCTCGAACTCGGGGACGGCGTTCATCACCCGGCCGTCACGCCGCGAGACCTTGAATCGCACGGCACCGATCGGGGTCTCGACGGTGACGATCTCACGCTGCAGGCACTCGCGATCCACATCGTAGTGCCGCAGCCCGATCGTCGTCGTCTCGCGGAAGATGACGTCGGCCATTTGCGCGCGGTGATCGGGCCGCGCCACGACCGTCAGCAGCGTGCCGGGGCGGTTCTTCTTCATCTGCACCGGGATGTAGAACACCTCGAGTGCGCCCGCGGCGTAGAGCCGGTCCATCACGACGCCGAAGATCTGCGGGTTCATGTCGTCGATCTCGCACTCGATGACGGTGACGCGCGCCGCTTCGGTTGTGGCACCCCTGAAGGGGTACCCTGCGTTGGTCGGGAAGGGGTGCCCTGCGTCCGCGGCGGCTACATTCTCCCTCACGCTCACCTCGGTCCCGATCAGCACGCGCAGCACGTTCGGCGTCTTCGGATCGTCGCGGTCGCCCGCGCCGTACCCGACGCGCTCGATCGACATGGCCGGAGTCGGCCCGAACGACGAGGCGTACGACGTCGCAATCAGCGCGCCGGTCGGCGTCACCAGTTCTTTCTGGACGGCGCCGCTGTAGACCGGGGCGTCGCCAAGCAGCTTCACGGTCGCCGGTGCCGGCACCGGGAACACCCCGTGCGCCGATTGCACCATGCCGCCCCCCACGTTGAGCGGCGAGCACACGATCCGGTCCGGGGCGGCCCATTCCATCGCGAACACGACGCCGATGATGTCGATGATCGAGTCGAGGGCGCCGACCTCGTGCAGGTGCACCTCCTCGACAGGCATCTGATGGATCGACGCTTCGGCCTCCGCCAGGCGCTGAAACATCGCCTTCGCGCGATCGCGTCCGCCCGACGACAACGCCGACGTGTCGATCAGCGCGAAGATTTCCGGAAGGCTTCGGTGATCGCGATGGTGATGAAGAGATCCTGTAGGGTGCTCAATGGATCCGCCAGGGTGCTGGGTGGATCCCGCAGAGTGCTGGGCGGATTCTGCAGGGTGCCCGGCGTGAGCGTGCGAGTGCTCGGAGGATCCTCCAGAGTGCTCGTGGACGATGAACTTCGTGGCCGACACGTTGGCGCGCAGGACACGCTCGGCGTGGAGGTGACAGCCCGACACCGTCAGGCTGCCGAGGGCGCGCCTCAGCTCCTCGAGCGGCAGACCGGCATCGAGCATCGCGCCAAGCGCCATGTCCCCCGAAATCCCGGAGAAGCAGTCGAAATAGAGCACCCGGCTCACAGCTGCGCCGTCTCCTTGAAGCTGAAGTATCGCAAATCGCCCAGAATCACGTGATCGATCACATCGATGCCAATCAGCACCCCCGCGGCCGCCAGCCGCCGCGTCAGATCCACATCCTCAGGACTGGGGTTGGGATCGCCCGAGGGATGGTTATGGAAAATCACGATCGCGGCCGCGCCGCCGATCGCCGCCTCCCGAAACACCTCGCGCGGCTGAACGATCGAGCTGTTGAGCGTGCCGATCGCCAGCACGGCCGTCCGCAGGACGCGGTGCTTCGAGTCGAGCAGCACGATCCCGAACTGCTCGACGCCCCGCGCGCCGAACCGGGGCATCAGGTACGCGGCGGCTTCCCGCGGTCCGAGAATCTGGATCCGCTCGCCTGGCGAATGCGTCAGCGTCCGGCGGCCCAGTTCGAGCGCCGCCACGATTTGCGACGCGCGCGCGAATCCGATGCCCACGATTCGAACGAAATCGTCGGCGGTGCACCGCGTCAGCCCGTGCAGCCCGCCGTGCGCCGCGAGCAATGCGTTCGCGACGCTCAGCGCGTCGCCGCGCCGGGAGCCGTTGCCTATCACCAGCGCGACGAGCTCGTTGTCGCCGAGCGCCGCCGCGCCATGATGCCGCAGCTTCTCGCGCGGCCGGTCGCCGGGCAACAGGTCTTTCATCTTATACTGAACGCATGTCGTCGGTCCGTCGCCTGCCGTTGTCGCTCGCCATGCTCGCGGCGATGGCGGGTGCGGCGTGCGGCAATCCTCCCGACAAGGAAATGCAGCAGGCGCAGGGCGCGATCGACGCCGCGCGCGCAGCCGGCGCCGATCAATACGCCCGCGACGAGTTCGCCGCCGCCGAAGACGCCCTCAAGCGCGCCCGCGAAGCCGTTGTCCAGCGCGACTATCGCCAGGCGCTCAACAACGCGCTCGACGCGCGCGAGCGCGCCCAGACCGCCGCCAAGGAAGCGGCCGATCTGAAGACCGCCGCTCACCTGGCCGCCGAGCGCGCGCTCGCCGAGGCCACCAGGGCGCTGAACGAGTCCCGCGCGAAGCTCAAAGCCGCCGACACGGCGCACGCGCCGGCGAGAGTGCTCAGCGCCGGGCGGCGCGCGATTGGCGACGCCGAGATCACCGTGCAAAAAGCGCGCACAGCGTTCGGACGCGGCGACTACCCCGCCTGCGTCGACGCGGCGGGCGACGCCGCGACACACCTGCGTGCCGCGACGCGTGATCTCGACGCCGGGATGCTCGCCGGCAGCCGCCGCCGGCATTGATTACCATCGAAAAAACTGATCGGGATCGGGCAGGCGAGTACGAAGGATTTACCGCAGCCAATTGCCCTCGAAGAGGACTTCGGCCCAGCCGGTGAGATAGACGCTGTCGTCGCGCCACTGGACCCTCTGCCGGCCACCCGGGGCGACGACGTCGGCGTCCCGCGCCGCCCCGCCGAACCGGGCGGCCGCAATCAGCGCCGCGCACGAACCGGTTCCCGACGACATCGTCGGTCCCACCCCGCGCTCCCAGATCAGGATCCGCACCGTATCCGGCGCTTCGACGTGCGCGAACTCGACGTTCGATCGTTCCGGGAAGATCGGATGGCGCTCCAGCGCAGGTCCGAGGCGGCGGAACTGATCCTCGTCGGGCAGCGGTCCCAGGCTCACGCACTGCGGGTTGCCGAAGTTCATCACGGCCAGCTGGAGCGACTCGCCGGCGGCCGTGACCGTCACCTGCCGGAGATCGACCGGCAGCCCCATCGCGGCGCGGAAGGTCTGCCGCGACGCGGTGCGCCCGGTGCGCACCAGCGGCTTCGCTCCACCCTCGCTGTGGATCGTGATGGCGACATCGTCGCGATCGTCGTCGCGCAGCAGGATGGCCGCCAGCCCTCTCACGCCGTTGCCGGACACCTCGGAGCGGCTGCCGTCCGCGTTGAGCAGGCGCATCGACGCGCCGTCCGGCGTCGGCTCATAGACGATCAACCCGTCGCCGCCGATGCCGGTATGGCGGTCGCAGAGCTCGCGTGCGAGCGGACCGGGGTCGCGGCCGTCGATGTCTGCGGCCAGGACGTAGAGGAAGTCGTTCCCGTAGGCGTGCGCTTTCGAGAATCTCATTTTTCCCGCCTCCACTCGCTGGGATTCTAGCGAGCTTCGGCGAGGCTCGCCGACCAGCCTCGGCCAAGGCTATGGCGGTCCGCCGAAGCTTCAGCGGAGGCGGAAGCGCCGGCGGCGCGAAGGCGGCAGGGTCGCCGTTATTTTCTGCAGAACGCGAGCAGATGCCAGCCGAACCGGCGCACCAGTGCGCGAGGCACCGCGTTGAACGCGCCGACGAACAGGCCGTTGTAGACTGCGCCCTTCCAGCCACCGTGCAGCCGCGACTTCACGGGAAAGCGCTCGGGCACTATTTTCGCCTCGCGGAAACCGTCGAGAAGCCGCCGGAACTCGCCGATGCTGAACTTCTGAAGCACCGGTGCATCGTCGTGCTCGAGGCCGACCTGCATCAGCTTGGACAGCGCGTTCAGCCAGGAAATCCGGTTGTAGACCTGAAACACCGCCTCGCCGCCCGGCTTGAGAACGCGGCGGCACTCCTCCACCAATCGGCGGGGATCCACGGTGTACTGGACAACCCCGTGGGCATAAACCAAGTCAAACGAGTTGGCGGGAAACGGCAGGCGCTCGCCATCCGCGATCTCGAATCGGCCATCGAGGCCCTGCTGCTCGAAGTTGGCGCGGGCGAGGTCGATGGCGGAGGCGGCCAGATCGACGCCCGCGACGGTCGCGCCACCCCTGGCGAACCTTGCCAGGTCGACGCCCGCACCACAGCCGACTTCCAGAACCATTCGGCCGCGATAGCCGTCAAACGCCACGAGCCGGAGCAGATGATGGAGCTTCTCGAAATGGTACTGGTCGAGGTCGTCGAAAAACCCGCGGGAACCAACCGGATGCCGGGTGATGTCGAGATCGTGAATATGCCGGTTCCAGTACTCGCGGACGTCGTCTATCGTCGGCACCGCAAACACTATACCTGCAGGTGCCCGGTCCCTGACCCACCCCACCTGCCTGACCCACGCGACCGACACGACCTCGTAAGCTAAGGATGTCCAGCATGACGCGCGATCTCGACGCCCTCACCGGCGGCACCTTCGACGTGCTCGTCGTCGGCGGCGGCATCTATGGGCTGACGATCGCGCTTGACGCGGCGCAGCGAGGTCTGTCGGTCGCGCTCGTCGAGCGGGACGACTTCGGCAGCGGCGCGTCGTTCAACCATCTGCGCACGATTCACGGGGGGCTGCGCTATCTGCAGTCGCTGGATGTCGGGCGCGCGCGCGAGTCGGTCCGCGAGCGGCGGACGGTGGCGCGGATCGCGCCGCAGTCGGTTCGTCCGCTGCCCTTCGCGGTACCGCTGTACCGGTCGCTCCTGCGCGGGAAGCTGGCGATGCGCGCCGGGTTTGCGCTCGATCGCGTCGTCTCTGCGAGTCGCAATCGCGGCGTCCCCACGTCTCATCGTCTGCCGGCCGGGCGCGTGGTCTCGCGCAGCCACGCGATCCAGCGCTTCCCGGGCCTCCGCCGACAGGGCCTCACCGGCGCGGCGGTCTTCTACGATTACGTCACGACGGAGCCGGACCGATTCACCTTCTCGTTCGCCGTGGCGGCGACCGGACACGGCGCGGTGCTGGCGAACCACGTCGAGGCCGTCGCACCGCTGGTCGACCCTGCCGGCGGGCGCCGCGTAATCGGCGTCAGCGCGCGCGACATGCTCGGGACCGGCACGCTCGACATTGCCGCCCGCGTCGTCGTCAATGCGACCGGTGCCGGCGTCGATCGGCTGCTGAAGCCGCTGAACACCTCGACCGGCATCAAGATGCTGAAGGCGATGAACCTCGTCACCAGGCGCGATGCAGGCGACGAAGCGCTGGGCGGCCGTTCCTCGACGGGCCGCAATCTGTTTCTCGTGCCGTGGCGAGAGCGCGCGGTGTTCGGCACATGGGAGTCCGAGCGGGTCTGTGATCCGGAAGACGCGGCGGTGGAGGAGCGCGACGTCGCGGCCTTGATCGCCGAGCTGAATCAGGCGTTCCCGGCGCTCGATTTGACGCTCTCCGACATCACGCTCGTGCATCGCGGCATGGTCCCGGCCGTCGTTCACGGGGACCGCGCGGCTCTCGATGGGCACGAGCAGGTCCGTGATCACGCGAGGGAGGGGATCGAAGGCATCGTAAGCGTGGCCGGCGCCAAGTTCACGACAGCGCGCGCCGTCGCCGAGCGAATCACCGACACGCTGCTGTCGAAGCTCGGGCACGCGCCGGTGCCGTGCCGGACCGCGACGACGCCGCTGCCCGGCGGCAGCGTGCGCGATATCGGCCTCGCGATTGCCGACGCCAGGCGCGAGTACGACGAAGGCCTTCCAACCGACACGATTCCGCATCTCATCGCCGCGTACGGATCGCGCTATCTGGACGTGATGGGGATCGCGGCCGGCCGGCCGGAGTGGCGCACGCGGATCGCGTCGGACTCGCCCGTGATCGGCGCCGAGCTGATTCTGGCGGCGCGGAAGGAGATGGCGCCGACGCTGGCGGACATCGTCATCCGGCGCACGCCGCTCGGTGCGCTCGGTCATCCCGGAGACGCCGCGCTCGCTCGCGCGGCCGCGATCGTCGGCGCCGAGTACAAGTGGTCCGACGAGAGACGCCGCGAGGAGATCGCCGCGGTCGAGAGGTTTTATCGAGGGATGAGCGCCAGCGCCCGCTCCAGCACTTCGTCGACGCCGGCCTGAATATTAGAACTCGAAGTCCACCGAAAACTGGATGTGACGCGCCGAAGCGGCCTCGATGGGGCGGCCGAAGCTCGCAAGCGGTACCGCGCCGAACCCGTACACGGCATTCAACTGGGTGACATTCATGCGGTTCAGGAGGTTGAACGCCTCAACGACCACGTCAAGTTTTCCGTGAGGCTTGATCCTGAAGAATTTCCACACCCCAAAGGGGATCTGGTCAGCGATGCGCCGGATGGTCGACCATCGGTTGCGACATTCGCAGGTTCCACAGGCGTCCCATGCCGCCGGCCGAAGGGCGAAGCCGGAAAAACACCTGAAACGAAACCGGGCGCTCGCCGTGCGTCACTTTCAACGGCTCTGGAACGGCGTAGACGGTCATTCCAGCTCCGACACCGCCTTCGAATCCATGCCACCGCACGACGTCACGCACGCCGCCGATCGTGAGGGCGCCGACGGCCTCTTTCTGAGCCGCGGCCTCGTGCGTCGACGGGATCGCAAAGGTCAGCAGCAAATTGGTCTCGACCTGCAGCATCTCGACCCGTCCGAACACCGAATTCAACCCCACATGTCGTGTGGCTTCTCCAAACACGGCGTGACGGCTCGCGTCAGCTGTCACGTTCACGCCATACGCGACAGTCACCGCCATGAAATCAGTCCCTTCGCGCTTGAACCACGATGCCGACGTCGTCGTGCGCTGGGTATTCCCGGGCCTCAGTTCTTCAGGATGCCGGAGATGACCCGTCGACGCTTGGAACTCCCATCGGTCTGTCGGGCGATACCACACACGACCAGAAACGGAATCGAGCGCGGCGAAATCGACGTCCCATCGGACTTCATCGGGCTCCCGACCATTGAAGATGGACGCTTCGACGACCCACGGCCCGTGGTCGAGCGCAGCCGTGATCACGCCGTAAGCGATGTCGGTCGAATCGAACGTGTGGTACGACAGCGTGGCAAAAGGATATTCCGCGGCAGACGCGCGGTGGGTGAACGCGACGGGACCGAGGGCCGGCTCGCCCGCCGCCGCGCTTGCAATCGTCAGGCCCGTCTTGCTCGTGACCGGTGTGCGCCAAATCGCGGCGAGTTGCATGACCAAATCGTGCGGGTGCTGCCGGTCGATCAGCGGCCGTCCGTCCAGCGCCACGGCTTCGCCCACTTGAAAGATCTGGCCGTATCCAAGCTGGCCCGCCGTCACCAGATCGAGACTGAACATCCCGTTGAGCGTGAGCCGCGACGACCCGACGCGTCGGGTCAGCACGCCCATCCACCAATTCGGCACTGTGAACTCATCGACGCCGCGAGGACCGCCTTGATGGTTGAACAGGCCGAACGCGACGCCGTCCTGCACGAACTGCCAACCCGTTGGCTCCGTCGTCGTTTGACTGCGCTGTGCATCTTGGTGATTCGACGACTGAGTCTGTGCCGCTGCATCTCCGGCCATTCCGGTCCGTTCGGCGACCCCTTGGGTGATCGCTGGCGACGAGACGCCTACGAGTAAGGCCGAAGCAATCCGGACGCGAAGAAATCGCGCGTGCATGGCTTCGCATTCTCCCAATACGGAGACGAATCTCGATCCTGACTTAATGCCAGAATTCGGCCATCGCGCTCGTGAAACCCGTCTGCCCGAGCGGCGCGAGATTCCAGGCATCTTCGATGGTGCGCACGAGAGCGTAGTGGCTGTGCGGAATCGCTGACTGAATCCCGTGCACGCCCGGCGCGACGACGATCGCGGGAACATGCCCGCCCCCGCCTTGATTACTGTTGCCTTCATCCCACACGACGAAGAGCACCCAGTCTGAAGAACCCATCGACGCGATCAACGACGGCACAACGCCAGCCAACCAGGCGTCGCCCTCTGCAACACTGCAGTCGTGCATGTTGTGGCAATTGTTCGGAGTAATCCACAGGTAATCGGGTAACCCTCCTGTTTGCAGATCCGCCGCCAACTGCGTCAGCGGAACCACTGACGCTTCGCAGCGGATTCGATTTGCGAGGATGTCGGTGTAGTGCAAGAAGGGGTTGTGATCGACATTGTAGATCCCCGCATTGTTGGCGCTACACGGTGCCGGCATGTCCTCGAGGTACGCCCGCCAACGGCGTCCCGACGCTTCCAGCTCGTCGACGATGTTGACCGCGTTAATGGTGCAGCTCGAACAGTCGCTGACAAAGGCGGCGACTCCCCCGGTGAGAGCCATGTAGTTGGGCTGGCTTGGGTGCGCGACGGCTGTGTAGTTGACCGCCAATCCGTATGTGGTCGCAAGGCTGTTGATGTACGGGGCGGAAGGAGCACCGATGATTCTGTCGAACTCTTTGTTCTCCATCACGAGAACGACGACGTGCGAGAACGCGGGGATGCGTGAGGCCTGAATGAGCGTCGTCGACAGATCTGGTGCGATCGGGTTATGACGGGCACACGCAATCGAGACGGTCAAGCCGATGATACACGCCTGCCCGCCACGTCGCTGGAGTGTGACAAGAGCCGGCAGCCGTCGCATCACCATCGCTCCTTCTTTACCGCCGAACAGCGAGGCGCTAAGAATAGAGGGGCGAGATGAACGTACGGTTACACGGAGATTACGGGGCCGTCATCTTGACGAACGACAGATTCTTCATACGGTCGAGCGGCGGGCTGGTTCAGAGGCAGCCGAAGGGTGACCTGCGTGCCTCGATCCGCTTCGCTGGCAATCTCGACGGATCCGCCGTGCAAAGCCACGATGCTTTTGACCAGCGCAAGGCCCAATCCGAGTCGTCCCGATCGGGTGGATCGAGAGGGTTCAACGCGATGGAAGCGATCGAACACGTGCGCGACGTGTTCCGGCGGGATCCCACAGCCGGTGTCCGACACCTGAACACAGAGCGTATCGCCGTCGCGGGATGCCTTCACCGTTGCGTGCCCTCCTGGCGGCGTGTGATCGACGGCGTTCTCAATCAGGTTGCCGATGGCGCGCTGCCAGAGCGTCCGATCCAGGTTCGCGACCAGGTCGTCTGCGGCTTCGACCGTCAATACGATGCCCGCGTCAACAGCCAACGCATCGTAGAACTCGCGAACGAGATGAAGCTCTCGCGCAATGTCGAGCGCCTCTCGCGAAATCTGGGTCTCCGGGCTCTCGGCCCTGGCCACGAACAGCAAGCTGTCAATCATCCGAGACAGCCGCACGGATTCTTCCAGCAGCGATTCGACGATGGATCGGTACTCGTCGGTCGTCCGGACCTGTCGCAGCGCGACTTCGGCCTCGCCGCGGAGATTATTGACGGGCGTCCGCAGCTCGTGAGCGATGTCCGCCGAAAACCGGGAGAGCCTCGCGAACGAGTCTTCCAACCCGGCCAGCATGGCGTTGAACGTCTCGGCGAGCCAGGCAATCTCCGTTGGGAGATCCGCCGTGTGGATGCGCCGATCGAGCGTGCTCGAACGGATGTGCCCGGCCGTCTCGGTGATCGCCGCCAATGGGCGCACGCCACGTTTGGCGATGCCGTACCCGACGATCGAACAGACGAGCAGCGCCAGACTGAGGACCCACCAGAGACGCCTTCGGTATTCCGCCAGCAGCGCTTCTTCGTGCGCCTGGCCAAGCGCGACCTGGATGACGCCCGATTCGCGGTCCGTGCCGCCAACTCCCGCCAACGCCGAGATGGCGATGAACCGACCGCCTTCGGCCAGGGCGAGTTCAATTCCAGGCCCTGGAGACTGGTCGGTACCAACAGGCGTTGGAAACACGGTTGACGAAAGCGTCGCCGGCATCCCTGCGGTTTCGGCGATCAAGTGACCGCGTGGATCGAGCACGCGGACAAAGATCTGAGCGTATCGACGCCCCGACCACTCGCGGTCAATCGTCTGCTGCAACCCACGTGTGTCCAGCGGCCGGTCTCTGAGATGACCGCGTACAATGTCAACGATGTCGGCGGTAAATTCCTGATCCTCCCGATCGAGGTTGTTGACCAGCGCTCGGTACAGCGCAATCGTCGAAATCAGAATCAGGACAAAGGCCGAACACGCGTACCAAATCGTCAGCCGCCCAAGGATGGAGCGCGGCATCCTCATCGGGACTCCTCAAGGACGTATCCCATGCCTCGCACCGTATGAATCAGCTTTACGTCAAAGGGATCGTCGAGCTTCGCTCGCAGGCGCCTGATATGAACGTCGACCACATTCGATTCGCTATCGAAGTTCATGTCCCAGACGTGTTCAGCGATGAACGTACGGGACAGCACTTCACCCGTCCGTCGGCCGAAGAGTGACAAGAGCGCGAATTCTCGCGGCGTGAGATCAAGTCTGCGACCCGCACGAGACGCTCGCATGCGGGCGATATTGATCTCCAGATCCGCGATCTTGAGGATGTCGGGTTGACGTGCGGGTCCTCGACGCAACACCGTACGGACCCGCGCGAGTAACTCGGAGAACGCAAACGGCTTGACCAGATAGTCGTCGGCCCCCAGCTCGAGCCCGCGCACACGGTCCTGGACCTGGTCGCGCGCGGTCAACATGAGGACCGGCGTCTCGTCACCGCCGGCTCGCATCCCCGACACGATGGCCCAGCCGTCGAGCCCTGGCAGCATCACGTCCAGGATGATCAGGTCGTGATGGCTGTCCGCGATCACCTGGAACGCATCCTCGCCGCGTTCGACTGCATCGACCGTGAACCCTGCTTCTTCGAACCCTTTTCGCAGGTAGGCGCGAGTCTTTTGCTCGTCCTCGACGATCAGAATTTTCATCGCCTGATTCTTACTCCATCCTGATCGTCAAGGCATTGTGAAGGCGTTGAAGACGTAGGTGAAGCCCGTCGAGAACCCGACGGTCGGGTCGATGGTCGTCATGCCGAAGAACACGCCGGCGTCGAACCGAATCGGCCCGTACGTATAGCGCCCGCCCAGCTTCAGCAGCCCCCGGCTCTCCGTTCCCGGAAAGGGATCTCCGCCACGCGTCGACACACGCCCGTTCAACTCGCCCACGAGCTCGGCCTGCTGCGTCATCGCGCGCGCGAACGACAGGCCGTACGCGAGGACATCGTTCTGCCGGTGCCCCTGGGTGGGATCGGCCAGAATGCCGACGCCGATGTTGCCAACGACGCGAATGGACTGGACGGTTTTTGCGCCGAGGATCGTGGCGTAGAAATCGGTCGTGTCGAGCCCGAGGCCGCTTTCGTTCGACGCGTTGGGCAGCTTCGTGGCGAAACGGATCCCCAGCGCCGGCCGGCCCATCGTCTCGGACACGACGCGAATCTTGGTGGCGACGACGACGTCCGAGACGTCGTGCGTGCTGGCGCCGGCCGCCGTCACCTCGGAGGCCAGCGGCGCCTTCAGGTTGCGATCGGTGATGTTCAGGCGATCGTAGAAGCCGCCGTCGATCTGCACCTCGGCGATTGAGCTGACGCCGACGCTGATTCCGATCGTCGGCACCCGCAGGAGGTTGCCCTTCAGGCCCGACACCGGGTACTGCTGATCGTGGGCGAGGTCGAGCCCGCCTTCCAGGAGCACGCGGCCGGCGCCGATCGGCTCGGGATCTTCGGTGACAAGCGGCCGCTGCTGCGCGCGCGCGGAGCCGGCGGACGCGAACAACGCGAGCACAGTGCACAAGAGTCGACGTCGCATCAGCTCCTCGTAGTCCACGTTCAACCGCGGAGCGCGCATCCTTCGACAAGCTCAGGATGAGCGCTCATGGTGAGCCTGTCGATGAGCGCTCATGGTGAGCCTGTCGAACCATGCGGCCTCTGGGGTCAATCGGGCGTCAAAACCGTTTTCTGCTATCGAGCAGCAAGGTGATCGGGCCGTCGTTGACGAGCGACACCTGCATCATTGCCTTGAATTCACCCGTCTCGATCGGCAGCCCCTTGGCCTTCAGCTTGCGAATGACGTCCTCGTAGAGCGGCTCCGCTGTGACAGGCGCCGCGGCTGCGTCGAACGAGGGGCGCCGGCCCTTACGGCAGTCGCCTGCAAGCGTGAACTGCGGGACGACCAGCACCGACCCACTCACGTCCCCCACTGATCGATTCATGTGATGCGTGTCGTCCTCGAAGATGCGGAGGCCGCCGATCTTGTCCGCGATGTATTGGACGTCGGCGGGACCGTCTTCGTTTTCGACGCCGAGAAGGACGAGGAGGCCGTGATTGATTCGGCCGACGGTTCGATCACCGACGGCCACCGAGGCGGAGGAAACCCGTTGGACGACGGCGCGCATGCAGGGAGTGAGCGGCCCCGCTAAAGCGGCGCCCTGCGCACGGCCGGAGCCACGTCGCTGCTCGTGTCGTAGGTAGGGCCCCGCTTCAGCGGGGCCTCGTGGGCGGTGGCGTCCGCCTTAGATCGTGTGAAGAAATCACGTGCAACGCAGAAACCGCCGAACCCGCAGAGAAAAACGTTGAGGGTTTTTCTGCGATTTCTGCGTTCAACGTCGTGTTTCTTCACAAGCCTTTCAGGCCTCATACGTGGCGTCGGCCTTTGGGTGGTCGTACTTGGCGTCCGCCTTTAGGCGGAGAGTCGTATCGGTAGTGTCCGCCTTCAGGCGGACCGCCGTGTCGGTATTCTCCGGCTTCAGCCCGGCGGTCGCGCGCAACTCGCCAGGCGGGTTGAGCCGCGTGTCGAGCAGGTGCCGCGGCGCGACGTTGCCGAGCGCCTTCAGCATCGATTGTTTGACGCCGGGATGCTCGCGCTCGAGCTCCATCAGCAGGCGCTTGGTGCGCTGGCGCTGCAGTCCCAGATCGCCGCACGCCGGACAACAGCAGCCGATGATCGGCAGCCCGCACTCCTTCGCATATGCCCGCGCTTCCTCTTCGCCCACGTACACCAGCGGCCGGATCACCACATGCGCGCCGTCGTCGGACACCAGCTTGGGCGGCATCGCCTTCAGGGAGCCGGCGAAGAAGAGGTTCAGCAGCAGCGTCTCGATGAAGTCGTCCGCATGGTGACCGAGCGCTATCTTGGTTGCGCCCGTCTCTTTCGCGACGCGATACAGCACGCCGCGGCGCAGCCGCGCGCACAGCGAGCACGGCGTCGCGCCGTCGTCGAGGATGTCGTCGATCGTCTGCCCGATCCCCGTGTGCTCGATGCGGCACTCCCACTCGCGCGCCGTGCACGTGCCGGCGATCAGGTCGTGCTTGTATTCCTTGTAGCCGGAGTCGACATTGACCGCGATGAGCGAGAACCTGATCGGCGCGCGCTGGCGGAGCACGTCGAGCGCCTGCAGCAGCGCCCAGCTGTCCTTGCCGCCAGAGAGCCCGACCATGACGCGGTCGCCGTCCTCGAGCATGTCGTAGTCGACAATCGCCCTGGTGGTCTTCCTGGCGACACGCGCCTCGAGCTCGCTGCGGTATGCCATGAGAATCGATTGTAGCGGCGAACCAGTTCCGACGCTAACGGACCACCTCGGGCGACCACGGCGTCGAGACGACCAGCAGCCGTCTTTGTAGCGAACGACAGGAGTGTCAACAGCCCCCCGGCGTCGACGGTCCGCCTGCAGGCGGACGCCACGACGGTCGTTGCGAGCCTCGCGGCCACGTCGTACGTGCGTCCGCCGTCAGGCGGACACCACGCTGAGAGGCGTGAGCGGTGATTACCCTCCCGCAATCCGCGGAACGAGGTGGACGTCGCTGTCGGCGCGAAGGAGCTGATAGCCTGGATCCTGGTAGATCTCACCGTCGATGGCGACGGCCATCTCGCCGAGTTGCTCCGCGATCTGTGGAAAGCGATGTCCGAGCGCGGCGATGAGCTCGGGCACGCGCGCGGCGTCGATGTCTATCGTCTCGACGCCGCCGGTGTACTGCGTGAGACCGCTCGGCAGATGAACGGTGGCCATGCCAACAAGGCTCCTCAGGCCCCGACAGAAACGGCGCTCGCCGCTTCAATCGCCTCGAGAACCCGAGGCGGCGACAGCGGCAGCTCGGTGAAGCGGATGCCCGTCGCGTCGCGCATCGCGTTGGCGACGGCGGCGAGCGGCGGCACGATCGGTACTTCACCGACGCCGCGGACGCCGTACGGGTGCAGCGGATTCGGCACCTCGATGATCACCGTGTCGATCATCGGCAGATCCGACGCGACGGGCATCCGGTAGTCGAGGAAGCCGGCGTTTTCCATCACGCCGTCCGCGTCGTAAATGTATTCCTCGTTCAACGCCCACCCGATGCCTTGTGCGGCGCCACCCTGCATCTGCCCTTCGACGTAGCCTGGATGCACCGCCCTGCCGACGTCCTGGAACACGGTGTAGCGGACGACCTTGCTCTGCCCCGTCTCGGAGTCGACCTCGAGATCGCAGATGTGCGCGCCGAACGCGGGTCCGGCCATCGGCGCGTACAGCGACGCGCGGCCGACAATCGGTCCGCCCGTGTGCGCCATCTTCGCGGCCAGCCCGGCGACCGTCATCGCTTCTGCTTTCTCCGTCCCCGCCGGTGGAATCGCTCGACCGTTTTCCCACCCTACGGCGTCCACGGCGACATTCCAGATTTGCGCGGCGCGAGCCTTCAACTGATCGCGGACGTCTTCGGCTGCGCGGATGACCGCCATGCCCGTCGCGTAGCACACCCGACTGCCGCCGGTCAGGTCGGTGTAGCCGCTGCCGTCGGTGTCGCCAACACCAGGCCGCACACGTTCGACAGGGATTCCGAGCTCCTCGGCCACCATGATCGCCTGCGCCGCGCGCGTGCCGCCGATATCCGGATTCCCGGTGACGACCGCGGCGCTGCCATCGGTGTCGAGGATCACCGTGGCGCTCGAATTCATGCCGGCGTTGAACCAGAAGCCGACCGCAATCCCGCGTCCCTGATTCGCCGCGAGCGGCGACGTCCAATGCGGGTGGTTGCGCGCGGCCTCGAGAATCTGCTTCAAGCCGATCGGACCGTACTTCGGTCCGTACGGCGCCTTGTCCCCTTCCGCATTCGCGTTCTTGAGACGGAGCTCGATCGGATCCATCTTCAGCTCGCGTGCGATCTCGTCGACGACCGACTCGACGGCGAACGCCGCAATCGGCGAGCCCGGCGCGCGATACGCGGCCACCTTCGGCTTGTTGACGACGACGTCGTGCGCCTCGATGAAGAAGCTCGGGATCTTATACGCCGCGAGCGCGCACATCGCGCCGGCGCCGACCGGAGACCCACGGTACGCGCCCGCCTCGTACCACAGCGAGGCCGTCGCCGCGACGAGCGTCCCATCGCGCTTCGCGCCGAGCTTCACGCGAACCCTCGATCCCGACGTCGGCCCGGTGGCGCGGAAGACCTCGTCGCGTCCCATCACCATCTTCACCGGCCGCTGCGCCTTACGGGAGAGCGCGATGGCCATCGGCTCGAGATAGACGACGATCTTGCCGCCGAAGCCGCCGCCGATTTCACTCGGGATGACTTTGACGTGCGCCGGATCGAGGCCGGCGATCGCCGCACAGGCGTCGCGCACGACGAACGGCCCCTGCGTGGTGCACCACACGACCGCGCGCCCGTCCTCCCCGCATCGTGCGATGCAGGCGTGCGGCTCGATGTAGCCCTGGTGGACCATCGGCGTCCGGAACTCGCGCTCGACGACGACGTCCGCTTCCGCGAATGCCGCGTCGACGTCGCCGCGCTTGAACTCGAGTCGCGACGCGATGTTGGTCGGTCCGGCGGCGCCTGGTGACGCCGCCCCCTTCGTCCTGAGCGCCGGGTGCAGGATCGGCGCGTCGGCGGCGATCGCGCGATCGATGCCTGTCACCGGTTCGAGTACCTCGTACACGACCTGAATCTTCTCTGCCGCCTCCCGCGCGATATCGATCGTCGTCGCTGCGACGGCCGCGACGGCGTGACCGTGGTACAGGACCTTCGTCCGCGCGAGCATGTTGTCGCCGACGTCGCGCAGATCGATCGCGGCTTCGCCCAGCGCGATCGTCGCGGTCGTCTCGGGCAGATCCTTGCCGGTGAGTACGGCCTTGACGCCCGGCGTGGCTTCAGCGGCTCTCGTATCGATCGAGACGATGCGCGCGTGAGCGTGCGGGCTCCGCAAGACGAAGCCGTGCAGCATGCCGGGCCAGACAACGTCGGCGCCGTAGCTGGCGCGGCCCGTCACCTTGTCGACGCCGTCGTGGCGGATCGGCCGCGTGCCGACGTACTTGAACTCGCGCGGTGTGGTCATATGGCGGACTCTTTCATCTCCGACGCGGCGTCGAGCACCGCACGAATGATCTTGTCGTAACCAGTGCACCGGCACAGATTGCCGGCGAGCCAGTACCGCGTCTCGTCCTCGCTCGGATTCGGCTTCGCATCGAGCAGCGCCTTGGCCGCGACGATGAACCCCGGTGTGCACACGCCGCATTGCAGCGCGGCATGCTCCAGGAATTTCTGCTGCAGCGGATGCAGCGCGTCGCCGCTCGACAGCCCCTCGATCGTCGTCACGGCGCGTCCCTGTGCTTCCGGCGCGAGCACCAGGCACGCCGGCACCAGCCGGCCGTCGAGCAGGATCGAGCAGGCACCGCAATCACCGGTGGCGCAGCCCTCTTTCGTCCCGGTGAGACCGAGCCCGTTGCGAAGCGCGGAGAGCAGCGTCTCGTGCGAATCGCACAGGAACTCTCGCGGCTCGCCGTTGATGGTCGTCTCGATATGAAGCTTCGTCACGGTCACTTCCGCCTGGCCCGCCCGGCCGCGATCGCCGCAGCGCGGCGGGTCAACACTCCGGCCACGGTCCGCCGATACCCGGCCGTGCCACGTTTATCGCCGATCGGCCGCGCCGCCGTACTGGCCGCCTCCGCCGCCCGCTTCAGCGATGCGGCGTCGAGCGATGATCCGACGAGCGCCTTCGCCGCTTCCGGCACGAGCAGCGCCGTCGGCGCCACCGCGCCGATCGCCACGCGGGCGCTCCTGCAGACACCGTTCGCATCGAGCGTCACGCTCACTGCGGCGCCAACCACCGCGATGTCCATCTCGCTGCGCGGAATGAGACGCAGGTACGCGTCCGATGTGCGCGCCGCCGGACGCGGCAGGCGGAGCGCGATGAGCAGCTCTCCTCGCTGGAGAACCGTGCGCCCGGGCGCGATGCAGAACTCTTCCACCGGTACCGTGCGTTCTCCGCCCGGTCCGGCGATGACGCAGTCGGCGCGGTTCACGATGAGCGCGCACGTCGTGTCGGCGGCCGGCGACGCGTTGCACAGGTTGCCGCCGACGCTGCCGCGCCCTTGAATCTGCGTCGATCCGATCAGCTGCACGGCTTCGACGAGACCGGGCCACAGCGTGCGGAGCTCGACGTGTTCCCCGATCACCGCGGCGGCGGTTGCCGCACCAAGGCGCAGTCCCTGGCCGTCGATGGTGATCGACATCAGCTCGGGAATGCGTTTGACGTCGACGAAGGCCGACGGCTGGCGCACACCGGCCCGGAACTGAACAAGAAGATCGGTGCCGCCGGCGAGCACGCGGGCGTCGGGATCGGCGGCCATCAGACGCACCGCTTCTCCGACCGACTGCGGCGTTTCGTAGCGAATCGCGAGCATGCCGTTCATTGTAATCGCTGGCACACATCTCACAAATACACAAATACCTGAGAAGGATCACCTTCGAAGGGCGCCGGCGTCGCGGACCGTCACACTGTAGAGAAAGAGCCTTACCACGAAGATCACGAAACACACGAAGCACACGAAAAAGAACGTTGAACCGCCGAGACCGCAAAGCACGCAGCGATCGGGGCGTGCGACCTGCGGCCGGCACCGCCGGCCGCTTGACGAGACGAAAAGAGCGTCGCAAACACAAACGACTCGCATGCCGCACCGTTTGTGTTTGCGGCGCTCTTTTTCGTCTCGCTGCCCGCTTCGCGGGCGGTCGCACGCTCAGTCTTTTTCGTGCCCTTCGTGTCTTTCGTGTCCTTCGTGTTTTCGTGGTCAAGGATTCGTCTCTGCGTGCTCTGCGGTTGAACCTGGGCACGAATGCAGCCTGACAGGAGGGCAGCGGGTCAGCTTGTCAAGATGTCGTCGATCGCGAGCCCACTACGCGCGCCGGGATGCCGACGGCAATCGCCCGGGCCGCGACGTTCTCGCGGACGACTGCGCCGGCCCCAAGCACCGCGCCGTCACCGATCGTGACGCCGTCGAGGATCTTCGCGCCGGCGCCCATCCAGACGCCGTCGCCGATCGTGACGCCGGCCGACGTCCTCGTCTGCTCGATCACGGGCGTCGACGGATCGGAGAAATCGTGCCCGCCGCCGATCACGTAGCCATACGCGGCCATCAGCACGCTCTTGCCGATGGTGACTCGGCTGGCCGAGAACACTTCGCAGTTGAAGCCGATGTTCGCGCCGTCGGCCAGCTCGATGTCGCCGTTCTTGCACGACAGGATCGTGTTGCGCCCGATGAACACGCCGTCGCCGATTCGAATTCCGCGGTTGGTCTCGCCCTTGGCGTCGATCAGGCAGTTGTCGTCGACGACGACGTTGCTCCCGATGTGGATCTTGTGCGGATGGCGCAACACGACGTTTTGTCCGAAGACGACGTTGCGCCCGCACGAACCCAGCAGCAGCGGATACAGCCGCTTGCGCAGCACGAGCCCGAGCGCGCCCGCTCGCGGCTGCGCGGTCGTCATGATGAGCTCGTACTTCAGCAGCGACCCGAGCCCCGGACGGCCGACGACCAGCGCAGCGTACTTCGCGGAGGCGGAGCGCCCGGAATCGAAGAGCTGCTCCTGCGCTTTCGCGATCGAAGGCACATCTGGCAATCGGCGATCGGCGATCGGCGATCGCCGATGGTCGTTCTCAGATCCAGCCATGTTCACGGTACCAGTCCAGGGTCCGGCGGATGCCTTCGCGCAATCCGACGCGCGGCGCGTACCCGATTTCCAGCCGCGCGCGCGTGATGTCGAACGCGCGGCTCTTCGTGAAAAAATCGACGCGCCGACGATGGAGCGGCGGCTCCATGCCCAACGGCCCGCAGACGGCCTCGCATACGGCGCCGGCCGCCCGGAACGGCCAGACCGGCAGGTGCCATGTCGGCGGCGGGACGCCGGCCCCCTCGGCCACCAGCGTCACAAGCGCGTTCAGCGTCGTCACTTCCCCACCCGCGAGGATGTAGGTGCGGTTGGCCGCCGTGGGATGCACGCCGCACAGACGAAAGCCTTCGACCAGGTCGTCGATGAACGTCAGATGGTAATAGATTTCGCCCCGGCCGAGCGTCATCCAGCGCCGGCGCGCCACGCCTCGAAAGAGCCTGAGCAACCGGCGGTCGCCGGGGCCGTAAATGCCCGACGGCCGTACGATCGTCACGTCGACACCGAGGCGCACGCCCGCTTCCCGCGCGAGGTGTTCCCCTTCGAGCTTCGTGATCTGGTAGACATCGCCGGGCTTGAGCGGCGCCTCTTCGTTCGCGGGGGGATGCTCGACGTCGCCGTGGACGCCGACCGTGCTGCAGTGCACGACCCGCTTCACGCCGCCACGCGCGGCAGCCTCGACGATCCGCTGCACGGCGGTCGCATTCACGGCTCGATACGTCTCGCTCGACAGGCCGGCCTGCCGGTAGATTGCCGCGATGTGGTAGACGACGTCCACGCCCGCCGTGGCGGCGGTGAGCGCGGCCGGATCGCGCACGTCTCCAACAGTCAGCGCCACGCCCGAGCGGGCAAGGGCGGCGGTGCCGGGACCTTCCGACCGCACGAGCGCGGACACGCTGTCGCCCGCCGCCGCCAGCGTACGGGCAAGATGCCCCCCGGTGAAACCGGTCGCGCCGGTTATGAGGACGCGCACCGCTCGGCCACGACCGTAACCGGCGAGCCGAAGACGCGAAGCGCCCCGGCGCGTGCGAGGAGGTCCTCGGAGAACATCGTGAAGCGGCGCGAGCCGATCGCGCGATGGAGCAGCATGGGCATCACGAACTGACGATGGATCGACCGGACGCGGAACCCCGACCGGCCGAGCGCGCGCCTGATCCTGCGGTCCGTGAACACGCGATACGCTTCCGTCCGCCCGCCGGCAACCTGTATCGCGCGACGCGCCAGCGACTGCAGGAGCGCCGCGCTGGTCGCCGAGGGATAGTCGAAAATGACGAGCCGCTCGGCCACGCGGCACAGCTCGGCGAGGCAGCGGCGCCAATCCGGCGTGTGCATCAACACGCGCAGGCAGACGACAACGTCGAATTCGTCATCGCGAAAATCGAGTGCGTGCGCATCCCCTCGAAGAAAGCGCACCTTGACGCCGTCCTCGACGGCCCGGCGGCGGGCGACGGCCAGCATCGCCTCGGAGGCGTCAACGGCGGTCACCTGCGCCCCCCCGCGCGCCAGGAACAGGGCCGCGCGCCCGGCACCGGTGCCGACGTCGAGAATCGAGCGTCCCTGAATCCGGCCGACCATATTCGCCAGGACCCGCGCCTGTGTTCCCGCCACGAGCTCGCCGATCGGACCGCCGAAGCGGCGGTCCTCGAAAGTGCGCGCCATTGCCGGATCGGCGTACGTGGAGTAGCTGTAGTGATCCCGCGACCGGGCTTTCGTCACGCCACATCCTTGACGGCCGCGACGGGGGTCGGCGGCGGCATCAGCGCCGCGCAGGCCTGCCGCGTGCGCTCGAGGTAGGCTTCGTAGCTGTACTTCGTCTCGGCGAGCTCGCGCGCGGCGAGACCGACAGCCGCGGCGCGCGCCCGATCGTTCAGGCCCGCGAGGATGCCGTCGGCGAATTCCCGCGGGGCCACGCCCGTCAGAATCGCGGTCTGGTCGCTCAGCACCTGCGTGTGCGTGAGCAGGCGTGTCGCGACGATGGGCTTCCCCGACCGCATGTACTGGTAGATCTTCAGCGGTGTGTTCGTACCGCGAGACCGCGGCGAGACCAGGACGTCTGCCGCGAGCAGATACGCCGGAATCTCCCGCGCCTGGCGCTCGCCGGCAAAGAGCGTGATCTCATCGATGCCGACAGCCCGCGCCAGGTCTCGCGCGCGCGTCACCTGCTCGGGTCTGCCGCCCGCCAGCACCAGCCGCGCGTCGGGCCGCGCGCGGCCGACGATCGCCATCGCTTCGAACAGCAGGTCGAGTCCCTGGTACGCCTCGAACGTGCCCGTGTAGAGCACGACGGGCGACGCGGGCGCAAGTCCCAGCGATCGCCGAACCAGAGCCGCCTCCTCCGGCGTGGCCGCCTCATCGGCCGGGCCCGGCGCGTTCTCGATCAGCACCGTTCGCGCGCGTGGATCAATCGCCCGCACCGTCTCTTCGAGCGAGGGACAGATGACGATGACCACCCGCGAGCGGCGAATCATGAGGCGCTCGATCGCCTGAACCGCAACCCTCACGAGGCGCGACCGGGTCACCGCGAAATTCGTGAGCTGCTCGGGCAGGCTCGAGTGCATGTCGTAGAGATGCGGCACACGCAGCAGCGCCGCGAGGACGACGCCGATGAGCCCGCCCTCCTCGTGCGAATGGATCGCGTCGTAGCGGCCGACGAGCACGCGCCGGATCGCGCTCAGCGTCAGCAGCGCGTCGAGCGGTATTTTCGCCAGCGACGGTCCGATCTTCACATGACGGATGAACGGCGGCCTCGGGCTCCGAAAGACACGCAGCCCCGGCATCGACACACTCTGGCCGAATGGATAGGTGACGAGATCGATCTGGTGGCCGAGCGCGCTGAGCGCGCGGATGCGGTGAAATTCGCTGAACGGCGTGCCGCGCGGCTCGAGGAACGGCTCGGGCGCGATCATCAGAATGCGCACGGGTCCGGTGATTTTCGCACGGAATCATAGTACAGTGGCGCGTCCCCCTTTTGCAGAATGTCCGCGGAACAGTCCGAATCGTCCCCTGCGCGCCGCTACCTCCTGCTGGCGGCGAAGCTCACCGTCAGCGTCGGCCTCCTGCTCCTGCTCTTCTCGCGGATCGATGTCGGGCGCTTGTGGGAGACGGCGCGCCTCGCGTCCGTGCCCTGGCTGTCCGTGGCGCTGCTGATCTTCGCCGTCAACGTCTGCGCGGCGACGTGGCGGTGGCACCTGTTGCTCGATGCGCAGCGCGTGCCCGTGGCCGTCCGCTCGCTGCTCGGGTCGTATTTGATCGCGAATTTCTTCAACAATTTTCTGCCGAGCAACATCGGTGGCGACGTCATGCGCATTTCCGATACCGCGCGCCCGGCTGGATCGAAGACGCTGGCCACGACCATCGTGGTGGTCGATCGGGTCGTGGGGCTCATGGCGCTGGTGCTCGTGGCGGCGCTCGGCGCAACGGCGGCCGGCCGCGTGCACCGGGCCGCGGCACCGATCTGGCCGGTGTGGCTCTGGGCCGGATTCCTCGCGGGTGCCGCCGCGTCTGCGCCGGCGCTTTTTGCGCCGGATGGCGTCGGGCGGCTGCTTCGGCCGCTCATCGTATTCCACCCGGAGTGGGTCGGTGCCCGGATCGAAACGCTCACCGAGACGCTGGCGCGCTTCCGGGACCAGCCGAGCGCGATGGCCGGCTGCTTCGCAGGCGCCCTCTTCGTGCAGGTGACGATGGTGGTGTTCTACATGGCCGTCGCGGACTCGTTGCACTTGAACGTCGCCTTCGCGGACCTCGCCGTCGTCGTGCCCGTCTCGTTCGTCGTCCAGATGCTGCCCGTGTCCCTGAACGGCTTCGGCGTGCGCGAGGCGACCTTTTCGTTCTACTTCACGCG
>QHWJ01000020.1 GCA_003222535.1 Acidobacteriota bacterium
ATGCCGCGTCCATCCACGACGCGATCGTTCTGCCCGTGCTGACCCGATTCGACTGCAGGCCAGGTGACGAGGATGTGTCGCCGCGAGCATAGCCGAATCCGAAACGTCACAGCAACGCAATTGCTGTGATACCGTCCGACGCATGAAGCCGATCGTACTCGGCGTCGTCACCGCGCGTGCGGGATCCAAGGGCATCCCGGGGAAAAATACGAAGCTGCTGGCCGGCAAGCCGCTGATCGCGTACACGATCGAGGCGGCGCGCGCCTCGGGTGTGTTCGACCGCCTGATCCTGTCGACCGACGACGAGCGGGCGGCGGCCGTGGCGCGCGAGCTGGGATGCGAGGTGCCGTTCATGCGCCCGGCCGCGCTCTGCGCCGACGACACGCCGCATCTGCCGGTGATGCAGCATGCGGTGGCGTGGCTGTGCGACCGCGAGGGCTACGAGCCGGACTGGACGATGATCCTGCTGCCGACCTCGCCTCTCCGGCAACCGCATCACATCGTCGAGTCGGTGGCGCTGGCCCTGAAGTCGCGGGCCGATGCCGTCGTGAGCGTGGACGAGGTGCCCGCGCACTACAATCCGGCGCGCATGCTGAGCGTGGACGCGAACGGCTGGGCGCGGCTGTTCGTCGGCGGCCGGCCGGTGCGTGAGCGCCCGGTCCGGCGTCAGGACATGCCGCCAGCCTGGATCTTCAACGGCGCGATTTATCTGTTCCGGACCACGCTGTTGTTCGATCCGGTCGAGCCGAGCCTGTACGGCGACCGGGTGGCGGCGTATGTGATGCCGTCGCCGTACGGCCACAACATCGACGACCCTGAGGACTGGGATCGGGCGGAGCAGATCCTGTCGCGCCTGGCTTGACACCCGCGTGGCAGGTATGCACAATGATCCGTTCATTTTGTGAACGACTCGGCAGTCGTGCTGTTCACGTCCTGAACGCTTTATGCGTAGGGCGTCCCTCCACCGTTGGGCGCCTTCAGGCGCTGAGCCGATTGATCGTAGGGCGCCCCTTTAGGGGTGCCGAGCTGCGTCGTCCCAGCGCCCGTGCGTCGCTTCGTTACGGCGGTCTTCCTCGTCTCGCCATCGCTTATGGGACCTCCCCGGGTATTCCTGTGAGTGACAGGGCGAGCGCCTGTCCCGTGAGCGCTCCCGACATCATCAACGACCTCTTCCGTCTTGACGGTCATGTCGCCCTCGTGACCGGAGGCCTGGGCCGCCTCGGCAGCCAGTACGCGCGTGCCCTGACGGAGGCTGGCGCCTCGGTCGCGCTGTTCGACGTCGCCACGCGCACCAGCCCGGTCGTTCAGCGGCTGATCGATTCCGGCGCCCCGCTCTCGGTCCACCTCGTCGACGCGACCCGCCGCGAGGCGATCGACCGCGAAGTCGCGCGCGTCGCGGCGCGGTTCGGCGCGCCGTCGGTTCTCGTGAACAACGCGGGGCTCGGATCGTCGCCGGCCGACGCCGCGCTCGAGACCGGCCCTTTCGAGCGCTATCCCGAGTCGGCCTGGGACGCGATGATGGCCTCGCACCTGAAGAGCGCGCTGGTCGTGTCGCAGTCGTTCGTCGCGTGCTTCCGCGAAGGCGGCCGGGACCACGGCAGCATCGTGAACGTCTCGTCGATCTACGGCGTGGTGACGCCGGATCAGTCGGTGTACGACTACCGCCGGCGCGACGGCGCCGAGTATTACAAGCCGGTCGGCTACAGCGTCGCCAAGGCGGGAATGCTGAACTTCACGCGGTGGCTCGCCGAGTACTGCGCGCCGCTGGGGATCCGTGTGAACACGCTCGTACCCGGCGGCGTCCGCGAGCCGGAGCACGCGCCCGAATTCGTCGCCGAATACGAGAAGCGCACGCCGCTCGGCCGCATGGCGAGCGACGAGGACTACAACGGCGCCGTGGTGTTTCTCGCCTCGCGCGCGTCGGCGTACATGACCGGCGCGATGCTCGTCGTCGACGGCGGCTGGACGGCTCGGTAGAACCGGTTTCAAAAACGTGTAGGGCGACACTTTCAGGGTTGCCACTGGCGATGGAAGCTTCGGCCTACGGTTTTGAAACCGGCTCAGGGACTAGGGGACTGGGGACTAGGGGACCAGGGGACTGGGGACTCTAGAGGGGACTGTGGCTGGGGCTGGCTGATGGTTGACGCGACAGAGGTGGAACGCCAAGGCCGCAAAGGCTCGCAAAAATATTTGGCTTTGCGGTCTTCGCGGGCTTCGCGTTCAACGTAAGACAACATGGGCGAAAAAGATCATTCAGACAAGCAGCTCGCCGGGGACGGCGGGCTTTCATTCGTGCCGCTGGCGTCGATAGAAGTCGTGCGCGGGGCGACCGACGATCCGATCGTGCGCGCCGGGCTGCTTGCCGACGTCTGCCGCCTCAACACGCTCTACATGATCATGCAGGCGGGCTCGGGCCACATCGGCTCCAGCTTCAGCTCCACCGATCTCGTCACGTGGCTGTGGACCGAGGAGCTGGCCGATCCGAACAGCGGCGCGGCGAATGCCGACACGTACTTCTCATCGAAGGGCCACGACGCGCCCGCGCTGTACTCGCTGCTCATCGCGCTGGGGAAGCTGGACTTCGATCTGCTGCACCGGCTCCGCCGCCTCGGCGGGTTGCCCGGTCATCCCGACGTCGACACGACGCCGTTCATCGCCACCAACACCGGGTCGCTCGGCATGGGCATCTCGAAGGCGTACGGGATGGCGCGCGCGCGCCGGTTGGCCGGCCGCACCGGCCGCATCGTGCTGATGACGGGCGACGGCGAGCTGCAGGAAGGGCAGATCTGGGAATCGCTGCAGCCGGTCGCGAACGAGCGCCTGTCGGAGATCATCGCCGTCGTCGATCACAACAAGCTGCAGTCGGACTCCGCCGTCTCGGCCGTCAGCGATCTCGGGCGGATCGAGGACAAGTTCCGCGCCTTCGGATGGGACGTCCGGCGCGTGGACGGCCACGATTTCCGCGCGATTCACGACGCGTTCAGCCACTTCGCCACCGTCGCCGACCGCCCGAAGGTGCTCATCGCCGATACGATCAAAGGCAAGGGCGTGTCGTTCATGGAAGGCCTCGCGGGCGGCGACGAGACGTATCACTTTCACGCCGGGGCGCCGTCGCTGAAGGACTATCTCGCCGCGGTCGCCGAGCTGACCTCGCGGACCAACGAGCGCCTGTCGCGTCTGGGCCAGCCGCCGCTGACGCTCGCGTCCGGGCCGCTGCCGGTCCGGATTGCACCGGTCAACCCCGAGCGCCTCGTGCTTGCCTACGGCGACGAGCTCCTCAGGATGGCACGCTCGCGGCCGGAGATTGTCGTCCTCGACGCCGATCTCGTCTCGGACTGCGGAATCGAGGCGTTCAAGGAGGAGCTGCCCGATCGCTTCATCGAATGCGGGATCGCCGAGCAGCACATGGTGTCGGCGGCCGGCGGCATGGCGCTCAACGGTCTTCTGCCGGTCGTACATTCGTTCGCGTGCTTCCTGTCCACGCGCGCCAACGAGCACATCTACAACAACGCGACCGAGCGCAGGAAGATCATCTACACCGCGACGCTCGCGGGTCTCGTGCCCGGCGGTCCCGGTCACTCGCATCAGTCGCTCCGCGACATCTCCGCAATTGGATCGGTCCCGGGCCTGACGGCGATCGAACCGTGCAGCGAGCGCGAGGCGCGGCTGGCGATCCGCTGGGCGGTGGAAGAGAACCCGGCGAGCACGTATCTTCGCTTCGTCAACGTGCCGCTCGATCTACCGTACGCATTGCCGTCGTCTTACACGATGCAGATCGGCCGCGGCGTCACGCTGCGCGAGGGTACGGACGTGGCGCTCGTCGGCTACGGACCGCTGATGATGACCAACGCCTGGCGCGCCGCCAACCAGCTCGCGGCGCAAGGCGTCAGCGCGGCCGTCATCAACCTGCCCTGGCTGAACCGCATCGACGAAGCGTGGGTCGTGCAGACGTTCACACGCTTTCCGGCCGTCGTCACGCTCGACAACCACTACGTGACGCTCGGCCAGGGGGTGATGATCGCCGCGGCGCTCTCGCGCGCCGGCGTGCGTGCCGAGACGCGGTCGCTCGGCGTCACCGACGTACCGGCGTGCGGCAGCAACGCCGAAGTGCTCGCGCACCACGGCCTCGACGCCGCATCGATTGCGCGTGTGTGCAAGGCGCCGCTCTCAGCGCCGCGGACGACGCTCGCCTAGTGTCGTGCGTCTAACGGTTTCCACCCGCTCGCCCTGAGCCTGTCGAAGGACGAGCCGTTTGCTCGTGGTTCGACAAGCTCACCACGGGCGAGAACGTATCGGCATATCGAACGCGCCAGGCGAGAGGCTCGCGCTCCCGTTGTACCCCGACACCATTCTTCACTGGATCGACGACGGCGAGGTCGCGTCCGTCGGCGGGCAGACGTTCGAGAAGCGCTCGCCGATTGACGACCGCGTGGTCGCGTCCGTGACACGCGGCTCGGCCGCGGACGCGACCCGCGCGGTCGACGCCGCGGCTGCCGCCGCCGACGGCTGGTCGCGGTTGCCCGCCCCGAAGCGCGGCGAGATCATCGGGCGCGCCGCGTCGCTGCTGCGCGCGAACGAGCGCGATCTCGCGGCGATTGTGCAGGCGGAAACCGGCAAGCCGTGGAAGAGCGCCGTCGCCGAAGTCGGATCGTCGGCCGATCTCGGCGTGTTCATGGAGAGCGAAGGCAGCCGTTTCTACGGCAGGACGATGACGAGCCCGATTCCGAACCGCTCGGTGCGGACCGAACGATCGCCGGTCGGCGTCTGCGCGGCCATCATGCCGTTCAACAGCCCGCTCGCCGGCGTCGCGTGGAAGGCGTTTCCCGCGCTCGTCTGCGGCAACGCGGTGGTCGCGAAGTCGCACGAGCTGACGCCGCAGACCGCTGTCGCGTTCGGCAGGCTGCTCCGGGAAGCGGGGCTGCCTCGCGGCGTCTACTCGGTCGTGCAGGGCATGGGCGCGGAAGTCGGCACGCCGCTCGTCGAAGATTCGCGCGTCGGCCTCGTCAGCTTCACGGGCTCGGTGCCGACCGGCAAGCTGATTCAGCGGACCGTCAGCGGACGGCCCGTGCTCGCGAAGGTCTGCCTCGAGCTTGGCGGCAAGAACCCGCTCATCGTCTGCGACGATGCGGATCTGACGCTGGCGGCGGAGCATGCGGTGGCGTCCGCGTTCATCGACGCCGGCCAGCGGTGCGCGGCCGGCAGCCGGCTGATCGTCTTCGATCGCGTGTACGAGGCGTTCCGCGACGCCCTTGTCGCGCGCACCGCCGCGGTGAAGGTCGGCTCGGGGCCGCAGGACGACTGCGGTCCGGTGATTTCGCGTCAGAGCCTCGATCGTCTCCTGCGCGCGGTGAACGGCGCGGTGAAGCGCGGCGCGCGCGTCCTGGCGGGAGGACACGCCGTCGAAGCGCTCGCGCCCGGCTATTACATGGCGCCGACGGTGCTCGAGAACGTCTCGCACGAGGACGAGGTCTCGCAGCAGGAGCTGTTCGGCCCGATCACGTGCCTGTATCCTGCGGCTGGTTTCGACGAAGCGATCCGCATGGCGAATGCGACGGCCTTCGGGCTCACCGGCGCCATCCATACGTTCAACAGCAACCGGATCGAGCAGTTCATCTCGCGCTACCATGCCGGACTCGTGTCGATCAACGGGCCGACCTATGGCGCCGGGCCGCACATGCCGTTTGGCGGCGTCAAGAACTCGGGCAACGGGTTCCGCGAGCCGGGCACCGAGGCGCTCGACGTGTATTGCGAGTGGAAGACGGTGGTCGTGAACCACGATCCGTCGAGGGTATAAAGACGACGCTCAACGCAGGACAGGCAGAACACGCAGAGGAATTCGGATTTTCTGCGAGCTCTGCGGGCTCTCGGTTGAACGTTAGGGGCTGACATGGAAACGGTGTTCGCCTCGACGACCCGGAAGCTGCCGAAGAGCTGCAAGCGGCGGATCTGCTTTCCGATCACCAGCCGCGCGTACTACGGGCGCAGCCAGCTCCTGATCAGGAAGCTGCACGACCATCTGGACATCGAGCTCGAGCTGATGCTCGGCGGCTCGATTCTGCTCGACAAGTACAGCCGCCACATCGCGGAGGACATCGAGGCGGGCGGGTTCACGATCTCGACCTCGCTGTTCAACGTCATCGAAGGCGGCAACCACGTCGCGATGGCGAAGACCGCGTGCCTGACCGCGCTCGAATTCACCAACGGGTTTCACACCGCCGACCCCGACATCGTGGTCATCTGCGGCGACCGGTTCGAGCAGCTCGCGATCGCGATGGCGGCGGCGTATCTGAACAAGACGATTGCCCACATCGAGGGGGGCGACGTCACGGGCAGCATCGACGAGAGCGTCCGGCACGCGATCACGAAGCTCGCCCACATTCACTTCGTGACCAACGCGGACGCGCACCGGCGCGTCCTGGCGATGGGCGAGGACCCGACATACGTGTTCAACACCGGGTCGCTCGACGTCGAGCTCGCGTCCGAGGTGGCCTCGACTGCGGTCAGCAACGCGGTCGTGAACGGCTACGGCGTCGGGCACGAGATCGACATCACGCGGCCGTTCGTGCTCGTCATCCAGCATCCGGTGACGACCGAGCCCGACAACCGGCCGCACCTCGAGGAGACGCTGCGCGCCGTGTCGGCGCTCGGCCTGCCGGCGATCTGGATCTGGCCGAACCCCGACGCCGGCACCAACGAGATGGCCGACCTTCTGCGCCACTTCCGTGAGGAGGCCAGCGCCGCGGTCACCCGGATGCGATTCATCACCGATGTGCCGGTCGGCGAGTTCACCGCGCTCCTGAAGATCGCGGCGTGCCTGATTGGCAACTCGTCGGCCGGCATCAAGGAGTGCTCCTT
>QHWJ01000021.1 GCA_003222535.1 Acidobacteriota bacterium
GACCCCGCTCAGGCGCCGACTCGACATGGTCGCCCAGGAGCTCACGCGCGCTCTGGAGCAGAATCGTCCGGAGTGCGAGGTGACGGCGCTGCTCCAGCGTGTCGCCCTGCTCCAGCGCCGTCTGCAGAAGGTCCCATTCCTCGATGACTTCGATCTGCGCTACCGAAACCTGATTACCGTGCCAGCGCCTACCGCGCGAGCCGTGATGTTTTGCCTCATGGATGTTTCGGCGTCGATGGACGAGTCCAAGAAGGACCTGGCCAAACGCTTCTTCACGCTGCTGTATCTGTTCCTCACGCGCAAGTACGAGCACGTCGAGCTGGTGTTCATTCGGCACACCGGGGACGCCGAGGAAGTCGACGAACAGACCTTCTTCCACGATACCCGGAGCGGCGGCACCGTCGTCCTCTCGGCCCTGCAGCTGATGGCCGCCATCATGCGCGCGCGCTACAGCAGTGGCTGGAACATCTACGGGGCGCAGGCTTCCGACGGCGATGTGTTCGGCGCGGACGGCGGGAAGAGCCGGTCGTTTCTCGCCGAGCAGATCTTGCCGCTGACGCGCTACTTTGCGTATCTGGAGACCGCCGACCCGAGCGGCTCGCGCGTGAGCCCCCTCTGGGTGGAGTACCAGCAGGTCAATGCCGCCCCGGGCAGCTTTGCGATGCGACGCGTCGCTCAACGTGGGGAGGTCTACCCGGTCTTCCGCGAGTTGTTCAGGGCGCATGCGAGGCTGTCGACACCATGAGCTTCATCTCCGCTGGAGCGGAATGGGATTTCGATCTGATCGAGAGCTACGAGCGGGCCATCGGAAAATGCGCAGCCGCCTACGGGCTCGACACCTATCCCAACCAGATCGAGATCATCAGCTCCGAACAGATGCTCGTTGCCTACGCCGGCGTCGGACTTCCTGTCGGCTACCCGCATTGGACGTACGGTAAGGAGTTCATCCGCAACGAGCAGGCCTATCGCAAGGGTTATCAGGCGCTCGCCTACGAAATCGTGATCAACTCGAACCCCTGCGTCGCCTATCTGATGGACGAGAACACGATGACGATGCAGGCTCTGGTCATCGCTCACGCCTGCTTCGGGCACAACTCGTTTTTCAAAGGCAACTACCTGTTTCAACAATGGACCGAGGCGGACGCGATTATCGATTACCTGGTGTTCGCGCGCCGCTACGTGATGGGGTGCGAGGAGCAATACGGCCAGGCGGAAGTCGAGGCGGTGCTCGACGCCTGCCATGCGCTCAGCCGGCATGGTGTCGACCGGTTCAAGCGGCCGCAGCCGCTTTCGGCGAAGAACCAACGCGCGCGCGAGGATGCGCGCCGGGTCCATGAGCAGCATCATTTCGACGACCTGTGGCGCACCGTGCCGGGACGCGGGCCGACCACGTCCATTGGAACGAGGCGCGACTTCCCGGCCGAGCCCGAGGAGAATCTTCTCTATTTCATCGAGAAGCATTCGCCGAAGCTGGCGCCGTGGCAACGCGAGCTGGTCCGCATTGTCCGGAAGATCGCGCAGTACTTCTACCCGCAGGTGCACACGAAGTTGATGAACGAAGGCTGGGCAACTTTCTGGCACTACCATCTGATCAATCGGCTCTATGACGAGCGCCTGGTGAACGACGCCTTTATGCTCGAGTTCCTACAGTCGCACACCAACGTCGTCAGGCAGCCCGGCTTCGATCAGCGTGGCTTCGGCAACATCAACCCCTACGCGATGGGGTTCGCGATGTTCCAGGATCTGAAGCGGATCTGCGCCGACCCGACGCCGGAAGATCGGCGGTGGTTTCCGGAAATCGCAGGCACGGACTGGCGCAAAACCCTTGATTTCGCCATGCGCAATTTCAAGGACGAGTCGTTCATTGGCCAGTTCCTGTCGCCGAAACTGATGCGCGATTTCCGGTTCTTCGCGATTGCCGACCACGAGGCTGAAACCGAGTTGTTTGTGGATTCGATCCACGACGAGTCGGGCTATCGCCGCCTACGCAAGCTGCTCTGTCAGCAATACGCGCGCGAAACGTACGTGCCGGACGTCCAGGTGGTGCGCTATGAGCGTGACGGCGACCGTTCGCTCACCCTGCGTCACTTCCAGCACGGCGGCCGTCCGCTCGAGATCAACGAGGCCGAGGAGGTCATGAAACATCTCGCCCAGCTCTGGGGATTCACGGTTCGGCTCGAGGCCGTTGGCGCAACGGGGAAGGTCAACACCGTCCTCGAGTGCGCAGGATGACAGAACCTGCCCGCGGGATCCGCGTCAGCCGATCGAAGACGACGCTTTCGAGCTTTGGGAGTCCACGAGGGGCCAGTCGGACACGCTGTCCGCCGGCCACCTCGCGGAACTCGACGCGACCGTTCATCGTCGACCCCGCAGATCGCCGCTTGCCCGCATTCCATCTTGTTGGGTAAATTCCCGCTGAGCGCAGCAAGAATGGGTTGGCGCACCGCGTGCCGCTCTCACCCCAGGCCCTGCGCATTCTCAAGACATGGCGCGAGACCATAGACGATTCGCCATGGGTCTCCCTGAGCCGCAAGCAAGGTGTTGGCATTTGTGCCGCGCGGGTGACGCGCATTTTGCCGATATGCCTGTAGTGGCATACAATGAGGATGCCGCCGAAGACGTCGCCGGAATCGGTCCCGAAGCCGGTCCGCTGGGTCGCCTCGAGCAAGGAGGACCTGAGCGCATTTCCGAACGACATCAAGACCCGTGTCGGCGGGGCGCTCTGGGATGCCCAGATCGGCCTCACAGCATGGCTAAAAAGCCGCTGATTCCCGTGACGCCCAGTTCCGGCAACGTGTTCGCCGACATCGGCGTCCCCGAGCCCGAAGAGGAGTTGGCGAAGGCGCAGCTTGCCAGCCGAATTCGCGAGATCGTTCGAGGCAGTCGCCTCACGCAGGTTGCCGCTGCCGCCGTGATGGGCATCGACCAACCGAAGGTATCGGCATTGCTGAGCGGCCGACTCACGAACTTCTCGAGCGAACGCCTGATGCGCCTTTTGACCAGACTCGGTCAGGACGTGGAAATCGTGGTCAAATCGAAACCGCGACGACGTCAGCGCGGTCGGATCCGCGTCGTTCAAGAAGCCCGCGCCTGATAGATCAAGTCGATCGGCTCGCATTGCCCGCGCTGCCCAGATGCAGCGCATCTTTGAACCGGCCCCATGCTGTTCACCTTCGAGCCTCACGGTGCCAACCGGTAGAAGCCGAGGGCGAAAGGTCGCGGATTGCTTCGTGAAAACTGGAGCCGGCGATCCGACTTGAACGGACGACCTGCTGATTACGAATCAGCTGCTCTACCAACTGAGCTACGCCGGCCAGGCGAGACAAGCATTCTACTGCGTTCAACGAAGCTCGGTCCAATGCGTTTCATGAGGGGTCACGGTCCGGCTGAAGCGGGACACCACGTACCGTTGCGCCGCTGGGCGAACGGTACCGTCACGAACGTTGACGAACGACGACCCGCGACTCACGACCAGCCTCGGGCCCCCGGGTCCCGTCTCCGATATGCTGTCTATCTGCGAAAGTATGTGTCCGTCTTGTCGATCCAATCCTGACGCACCGGGCTGAACACGTCGACGACGAGCGTGTCCTCCAGCACGTCGACGCCGTGCGGGACGTGACTGGGAATCTGGAGCAGTTCCCCGGCTCTCACGATGATGTCGCGGCCATCGATCGTGAACCTCAGCACACCGCTGATGACAAAGCTGACCTGCTCGTTTTCATGCGCGTGCACCGGCACGACGCCGCCCTCCTTGAGCTCGAACCGCGCGACGGTGACGCGATCGGCAGTGATGTACTGTCGCGAGATGGACGGATTGATCTGCTCAGACGGCACGTCGGCCCAGCGGTGGTGGACGGTTCTCGTGTTCATGGGGCTAAGTTTAATTGGGAATTGGGAATTTGGAATTTGGAATGCGCAAGGCTCCGACGATACGGGCAACGCCGACCTCGTCCATCGACACACGACCACAGCGGCGCTCCACACAGCGCCCGGCCCGATGAATCACCAGCGCGATCGAACACAGTCCGGCTGACAAGGCCTGCTGTATCGGTCGCGCCGGCAAGCCGGTATAAGATACATGACGTTACTGGATGGCTTGCGCCGAACGCACCGGATTGTTCGCCGTGCTGCACGCCTCGGGCGTGCTCGAGGCGCGCATGGAGTCGCGGCTCGCCGACGTCGGCCTGTCGATCGCGAAGCTCGCCGCGCTCCGCCAGTTGCGTCTGGCCGGCGACTCGCTTCCGCTCGGGCAGCTCGCCGAGCGGCTGGCGTGCGTGAAATCGAACGTCACCCAACTCGTCGATCGTCTCGAAGGCGACGGTCTGGTGAGCCGGGCGGGCGATCCCGGCGATCGCCGCTCCCGGCTCGCGGTCCTCACCGATGCGGGTCGCGCCGCGTTCACGCGCGGAAGCGCGGTCCAGCAGGACGCCGAACGCGAGCTGTTCGAGCCGTTGACCGGCGACGAATCGGCTCAACTCCACGTGCTGCTCGCCAAACTCAGTGGAGCCGGCCCATCAGGCCCGACAGAATAACCAGTCGGAAGACGCTCGGCTGAAGCCTTCGCGCTCCGAATCGTTGGGCTGAAGCCTTCGCGCCCCGGAGATCGCTCGGCTGACGGCTTCGCGCGCCGGCGATGGCTCGCCTGGAGCCATCGCGCGCCGAGGATCGCTCGGCTGAAGCCCTTCGCGCTTCGAGGATCGCCGAAAGCCTCGCGCGGCGACGATCGGAGGGTGCCGGTTGCCTCGGTCCACACCCTGGGGTACGATGTCGGTTTAAACCTCCTCCAGGACAGTTGGCTGTGGAGACCACCGCGGCGGCTCAATCCGCCGATCTCGTCGTGCGCGGTGCGCGCACTCATAACCTCAAGAACATCGACCTGACGATGCCGCTGGGCAAGCTGATCATCGTGACCGGCGTCAGCGGTTCGGGAAAGTCGTCGCTCGCCTTCGACACGATTTACGCCGAAGGGCAGCGGCGGTACGTGGAATCGCTTTCCGCGTACGCGCGTCAGTTCCTCGAGCGGATGGAAAAGCCCGACGTCGACCGAATCGACGGCATTTCGCCGGCGATCGCCATCCGCCAGAAGAACAGCATCCGCAATCCGCGCTCGACCGTCGGCACGACGACGGAAATTCATGATTACATGCGGCTTCTGTATGCGCGCGTCGGACGGACGTTCTGCAGGAATTGCGCGCGCGAAGTCGTGCGTGAGACAGCCGAGGTCGTGGCGCGCCGGCTGAGCGAGCTGCCGAAGGGCACGCGACTGTTGCTCGGGTTCGATCTGCCGGTCGTCGACGCGTCAGTCTCGAACGTCGACGCGCCCGAGGTCGACGAGCTGACTGACGTCACGGTCGACGACGAGGCGGCGCCCGGCGTTCGGCCGTTCGACAAGCTGGTCGCCCCGAACGAGGCCGAGGGGCGTCGGGCTCAGGCCGATCGTGGGGCGGCGGAAGCGCTCGCCCTGAGCTCGAAGCGCGAGCGACAGAGCGCGGCCATCGCCGCGACGATCGCCAACCTCCGCCGGAAGGGCTTCGCGAGGCTCCTGGTAGACGGCGCCGCCGTGGCGTTCGATGACATCGATCCGGCGTCGCTACGGGCGCGCACCATGCTGCAGGTCGTCGTCGATCGCGTGCAGGTGAGCGAAGAAGATCTCCGGCGGCGGCTGACCGACTCGATTGAAACGGCGTATCTCGAGGGCGGCGGCGCGGCGTGGGCTTATCAGAATTCAGAATTCCAAATTCAGAATTCAGAATTCGTTCACTTCTCTGAGCGGTTCGAGTGCCGGCAGTGCGGCATCCCGTACGAAGATCCGCAGCCTCGGCTGTTCTCCTTCAACAATCCGTTCGGCGCCTGTCCGACGTGTCACGGGTTCGGCAACATCATCGAGCTCGACATGGATCTGGTGGTGCCGGATTCGAGCAAGTCGATTCAGGAGGGCGCCATCGAGCCGTGGACCAAACCGCATTATCGAGCGCAGCTCGCGGAGCTGAAGCGCGCCGCGCGGCAAGCCAAGGTCCGTCTCGACGTGCCCTGGTCTCAGCTCTCCGAGAGCGAGAAGCGCTTCGTCGTCGCGGGCGCGGACGACCCAGCGACGAGCTCAGGGTCGTCTCGAGGTGCGCCGAAGGGCGGCTACGAGGGGATCCGCGGATTCTTCCGGTGGCTCGAGCGGAAGAAGTACAAAGTCCACGTCCGCGTGTTCCTGAGCCGGTATCGGGGCTACCTGACGTGCCCGGACTGCGGCGGCGCGCGGCTGCGGCGTGAGGCGCGCGACGTTCAGGTGTCGGGCCGCACGATCGACCGCGTGTCGTCGCTCACGGTCCGCGAAGCGCAGGGTTTCTTCAGCGGCCTTCTGCTCAGTGAGAAGGAACAGACGATCGCCGACAAGGTGCTGAAAGAGATCCGGAAGCGTCTCTCGTTCCTCAGCGATGTCGGGCTGGACTACCTCTCGCTCGACCGGCTGTCGTCGACGCTCTCCGGCGGGGAAGCGCAGCGCATCAACCTGGCAACGTCGCTGGGCTCCGCGCTCGTCGGCACGCTCTACGTGCTGGACGAGCCCTCCATCGGCCTCCACTCACGCGACAACCAGCGGCTCATCGCGATTCTTCGTCAGCTGCGCGATCAGGGCAACACCGTGATCGTCGTCGAGCACGACGCCGACATGATCAAGGTCGCCGACCACATCGTCGACCTGGGGCTCGGCGCCGGCGAGCAGGGCGGTCGGGTCGTGTACTCCGGCACGCTCGACGGGCTGATGCAGGAGCCGCGGTCGCTGACGTCGAAGTATCTGCGCCAGGAGCTTGCGATTCCGGTGCCCAAGACGCGACGGCGCGGAACCGGACAGAAGATCAGGCTGAGCGGTGCCAGCGAGCACAACCTGAAAGGCGTCGCCATCGCCATCCCGCTCAACACCCTGACCTGCGTCACCGGCGTGAGCGGATCGGGCAAGTCGACCATCGTGCACGACGTCCTCTACGCGGCCATCAAGCGGGCGAAGGGCGGATGGGACAAGCGCGTCGGCACCTTCGCCAAGCTCGAAGGCGTCGAGTTCATCACCGACGCGGTCCTCGTCGATCAGGCACCGATCGGCCGGACGCCGCGGTCCAACCCGGTCACTTATCTCAAGGCGTTCGATCCGATCCGCGAGCTGTTCGCCGCGACGAAGGACGCGCGATCGCGCGGCCTGACCGCCAGCCATTTCTCGTTCAACGTCCCGGGGGGCCGGTGCGAGGCGTGCCAGGGCGAAGGCGAAGTGCGCGTCGAGATGCAGTTTCTCGCCGATGTCTTCGTGCCGTGCGATCAATGCGACGGCAAGCGGTTCAAGCCGCAGGTGCTCGAGGTCCGCTACCGCGGCCGCTCGATTCATCAGGTTCTCGATCTCACGGTGCGCGAGGCGCTGACCTTCTTCAGCAGCTCGCCGAAGGTCCTTCGCCGCCTCCAGGTGCTCGACGAAATCGGCCTGGGCTACCTCCGCCTCGGTCAGCCGGCGACGACGCTGTCGGGCGGGGAAGCGCAGCGGATCAAGATCGCGGCGCACCTCTCGTCCCACGGCGGCGAGCGCCTGCTGTATATCCTCGACGAGCCGACCACGGGCCTGCACTTCGACGACATCGCGAAGCTGCTCACCGCATTCAAGAAGCTGCTCGAAGCGGGCCACACGCTGCTGGTCATCGAACACAACCTGGACGTGATCAAGACCGCAGACTACATCATCGATCTCGGACCCGAGGGGGGCGAAGACGGCGGGACGATCGTCACGGCCGGCACACCCGAACAGGTCGCGCTGATTGACGTCTCACATACGGGACGCTACCTGCGGCCGGTGTTGGCGGAGGGCCGGTCGCACGCGTACGCCGCCGGCAGATAGGCAACGTTGGGTCGGGTGGGCCAGGTAGGTCGCGTGGGTCGGAAGCTCCCCCGCGCTTTCTACAACCGTCCCACGCTCGACGTCGCGCGCGATCTCCTCGGCCTCGTGCTCGTCCACAACAAGCGCGGCGTGCGCACGAGCGGCGTCATCGTCGAGGTCGAGGCCTACATCGGCGAATCCGATCCGGCCTGTCATGCAGCACCCGGGCCGACGCGGCGCAACGAACCGCTGTACGGCATCCCGGGCCACGCGTACGTCTATCTGAACTACGGCATCCACTGCCTCGTGAACGTCGTCACCGAAGCGCACGGGTCGCCGGCGGCCGTGCTGATTCGCGCGCTCGACCCGCTCGATGGCATCGAGGTGATGCGTCGCCGGCGTGCCGGCGCGATGAAACGACGCAAAGCGCGGCCGGATCCGACCATGCTGCCGCCGCACCAGATCTGCCGCGGTCCGGGCAATCTGACGATGGCGATGGGCATCACGCTCGCCGACAACCGGCTCGACCTGCTGGGCGATCGCCTGTATGTCGAGGACCGCGGCATTCGTGTCGGCGCGATCAAGTGGGGATCGCGCATCGGCATCAGGGTTGGCATTGAGAGGCCGTGGCGCGCGTGGGTGGAAGGGCATCCGGCGGTGTCGGCCCGACGAGTCGCTGTCAGGCGGAGCGCGAGGCTTTCAGCCGAGCGTTGACCGGCGCGCACGTCGCCGCTCGCCTGAAAGGCTCGCGCTCCTTATACGACGCTAAAGGGCGTTTTGCCGGGGTCTGTTCGCTCTCAGCCCCTTGTCCTCTGCCCTGTGTGCGCGCCGACTGCCCTCTGCTCTGCGCGCGCGCCGACCATCGCCAGAACCTCGGCGCACCCGTGAAACCGCGCCCACCAGATCGCTGAGCGGCCCGCGTAAGTGTCGGGGATGCTCAGCCCCGGGTCGCGCTCGAGCAGCGCGCGCACGGTCGCGAGACGGCAGCCGCCGAGGCGCGGCCAATCGATGTCGCTCAGCGCGCCGCCCGACACGGCTTGCGTCAGGGGGGTCTCGCCATACTCACCGCCGATTCGCGGGTTGGCGCCGTATCTCAGCAGGAGCTTGACGACGGTCGGATCCGGATCGGCGGCGGCCATGAGCAGCGGCGTCAACGATCCTGGAGAGGACGACGCGTCGGGGTCGGCGCCGCGCTCGAGCAGCAGGCGGGCCGCGCCGGTCTCGCGGCGGTGAATTGCGTGCTGCAGCGGCGTCCATTGGCTCCTGTTCCTGCCGCGCGCGTCGACATCGGCCCCGGCATCGAGGAGCACGATCATTGCCTCGATGGCGCCGGCGCGGGCCGCCCAGGTGAGCGGCGTGAGCGCGTCACCGGGGTCGTCGGGCAGATGGCCGGCAGCCAGCAAACGGCGGAGCTCCTCCGCGTCGTTGCGCGCCGCGGCAGCGGTCAGCGGGGTGTCGGGCTTTTCCTGGCACGCGCTGGCAGCGA
>QHWJ01000332.1 GCA_003222535.1 Acidobacteriota bacterium
GGCAATATCGGGCAATATTTGAAGGAGGAGCAACGCAGCCAGCGCCGGGGTCCCCAACGCGGCAGCCGCGTTGGGGTGGGGCGGGGATGCATCGCCGGTCGAATGCAGCCGGACTTTTACCACGGGCTGCTAAGCTCGCCTGAAAGGCTCGCGCCGAGCGGCCCTGTTGGGACCGCCATATGGCTTTGAAACCGGCTAACGACTCAGTTAGCCGCGGCCTTCTGTTCGGCGCTTTCAGCGGGCGCACTGGACAGAATGCCTGCCAGATGTGCCGCGAAGATTGAGGCCAGAGCCTGGATGCCCTCCGATGTTTCACCCCCACTCCGGATTTCGGCGGACAGGGCGCCGATGCAGCCGTCAGCCGAAAGAATAGGCGCGACCACGGCGCCGCTCGAGCCACTCGGGCGGGAGGGGACGATCTGCAGCACGCCCGAACGGTACGCGGCCGCGGCCGCGTTGTTGGCCGAGCGCGGCACCGGCGGAATGCGCGCGATCATCTCCGGGCTGTAGCCGTGGAACAGCACCGGCCGCAGCTCCGCGCCCGCGGTACTGCCCATCCATACAATCAGCCCGCTCGCGCCCATCACGTCGCCCGCGCGGCCGAGAATCTTCGTCAACTCGTCGAGATCGCGAACCCGGCCGAAGTCGGTGGCCAGCTCCGCCGCCGCCTTGAACATGGCTGGGGGCGCGAAAGGGGTGGCCGGCGCCGCATGCGGGGCCTGCGCTATCGACAAGCCCGTGTCGGCCGTGTCCTCGACATCGGCCGAGCGCGGCACCGGGATCAGCAGTAACACGACGACCGCCGCGACCGCCGCCGCACTGCCGAGCGCGATGGCCTGCCGCTTCCGAATCGCCGCCATCTCGCGGTCGGACGCCTGATGCTCCGCCAGCCGGGCAGTTTCGACCTGGCGGCCCGCGGTGACCGCTAGGTCGCTGCCTTCCGCGAAGATGACGTCGGCGGCCATCAATGCCTGTCCCGACTTCAAATACTCGCGTGCGCGCTTGTCGACGTTCACGAATTCGCCGCTCGTCGCCGCAGCCGCGTCGAGAGCGGTTCGCGTGCCGGCGGCGGCGGATTGATGCAACGACGTGAGCGCCGCCGTCGCCGCTTCCGTGGTCGCCGACACCCTGTTCATCCAGAACCCGGCGCCCTGTCCAGCCGCGACGTACGCCTGCTGGGCGACGCGCGCGTCCGCGAACGCGTCGGTCGCCTCGCGCGCGTGCTGATCGAACGCGCGCACCGAGGAAACGAGGACGCCGATCTCTTCTTCGGAGCGGATGAGGAGGAAGGCGGCGGCGCCGATTGCGATACAGGCCACCGCTCCGAACGTCAGTCGCAACGCTCGTGATCGCATCTTTTTGCAGCCCCCCGTGGACGCGGGGCTGAGACCGAAGCGCCGCCAGAGTATCATAAGCGCCCCATGCTCGCGACGGGGATGTTGCTTCTGCTCACGATGAGCCCGGCGCGCGTCGCTGTCGTGAACCCGGGCTCGCCGTTTTTCTCGCGCGCGATTTCGTTCAGGTCGCTCGGCTGAAGGCCCTCGCGCTCCAGGCGGCTCTTTGCAGGGCGAGGCCTTCATGCCCATTGGTTGGGAGGCAGGTGGAACGTACTGTCCGATCAGTCTCTGCTGGTCCGCATGGAGGCGGAACTCCACCACTGCTTGCAGGCAAGGCGGGGTCGGGCCACAATTCCCGGCTGGCGGCGTTACTGGATAATGATCATCAAAGAAGACAGGAGAGTTTATGCGAATGCGACGATTCGTCTTCGGCGGCATTCTCGTCCTCGGCGTTTGTGGCACGGTGTACCTGAGCGCACAGGACCCATCCGACGAAGTTCGGATCTCGACGATGCGCCCCGTCGTCCGCGGCCGCACGCAGGCGGCCGCCTCGATGAAGGCCGAGGCGACCCGGGCCGCTGATCGGATTCTGCAGGCGGGTGGCAACGCGTTCGACGCCGCTGTCGCCGGCCAGGCGGTGCTCGGCCTCGTCGATGCGGCGTCCAACGGCGTCGGCAGCGACGCGGTGATCCTCGTGTATGACGCCAAAGCGAAAGCCGTCGTGTCCATCAACGCGGAAGGCACCGCGCCGCGGCTCGCGACGATCGAGTGGTACCAGAAGAACCTCGGAGGAAAGCTGCCGCAGAGCGACACGCTGCTCTCGGGTACGGTGCCCGGCGTGGTCGACGCCTGGTACACGCTGCTCGACCGCTGGGGCACGATGACGTTCGCGCAGGTGCTGCAGCCGGCAATCGACACGGCCGAGAACGGCTTCCCGATCGGCGAGCGGATGGCTGCCGCCATCGCCGGATCGCGCAAGCTCAAGAAGTACCCGACGAGCGTCAAGGTCTACTTCCCGGGCGGGGCGGCGCCCAGGCCGGGAGACATTTTCAGGAATCCCGATCTGGCGCGCACGTTGCGGAAGCTGGTCGACGCCGAAAAGGAGAACGCCGGCAGGGGCCGTCATGAGGCATTGAAAGCCGCGCGCGATCGCTTCTACAAGGGCGACATCGCGCGGACGATGGCGAAGTTCTCCGAGGAGCAGGGCGGTCTGTTCCGATATGAGGACTTCGCGTCGTACACCGACAAAGTCGAGACGCCGGTCTCGATCGACTATCGCGGCTACCGCGTCTACAAGAACGCGTCGGCGAATCAGGGCCCGACCGAGCTCTTCGCGTTGAACATCCTAGAAGGCTACGACCTCAAGAAACTCGGCCACAACAGCCCCGATTACATCCACACGAGCATCGAAGCGGTCAAGCTGGCGCTCGGCGATCGCGAGAAGTATCTCGGCGACATGGATTTCATCCAGATTCCGTACGAGGGCCTGCTGTCGAAGGAGTACGCCCGCGAGCGCCGGACGCTGATCGATCCCGAGCACGCCTCGCTCGAGCTGCGGCCGGGCGTCCCCGAGAAGTTCACGAAGACGACGCAGGCGTTGAACAGGCCGGTCCACATCAATCTCGAAGGGGAGGCCGATCACGAAGGCGACACGAGCTACCTCGCCGTGATCGACAGGGATCGCAACATGGTGAGCTTCGAGCCCAGCCTGCACAGCGGCTTCGGCACCGGCGTCGTGATGGCGGACCTGGGATTCATCTTCAACTGCCGCGGCGACTACTACTCGCTGGTGGCTGGCGAAGCCAACGCGCTGGCCCCGGGCAAGCGGCCGCGCAGCACCCTGCAGAGCACGCTGGTCATGAAGAGCAACCAGCCGTTCATGATCGTCGGCAGCCCCGGCGGAGACGATCAGGTGTTCCGCACGATTCAGACGCTCTTGAACATCGTCGATTTCGGCATGAACGTGCAGGAAGCGATCGAGGCTCCGCGCTGGGCGACGCGAAGCTTCCCGGCCTCGCCGTTTCCACATACGATGTACCCGGGTGAGATGTCGGTCGAGCAGCGCGTGCCCGAGGCCGTCCGCGAGGCGCTCATAAAGCGGGGTCACAAGCTGCGGGTTGGCGGTCCGTGGACGATGGGGTCGCTGGCGGCGATTGTGGTCGATCAGAAGACGGGCGTGCTGAGCGCCGGCACGGATCCGCGCGTCGACGCGTACGCGATCGCGTGGTAGACATGAGAACCGGTTTTCAAAAAGTGTAGGGCGACCGTTTCCGCCTTCGCCTGAAGCTTCGGCGTACCGCCGTAGCCTTGGCGGAGGCGGTTAGAGTCGCCGTTCGGGGGAGCTGTATGCGAATCCTTTCTCGACTTGCGATCCTGCTGGCGGCGTGCGCGGCTGGTCTGACGGCACAGTCGACTTCGAAGCAGCTGCCACCACCGTTTCAAACGCCGTCCGCGGACAACCGCTCGCGAATCGTGCCGCGGCCCGCCGGCGCTCGAATCAGAGTTCCCTCGGGATTCACGGTCGACGTCGCCGCCGACGGGTTCGACACGCCGCGCTTCATGCTGCTCGGGCCGGGGAACGAGATTCTCATGAGCGACAGCGTCTCTTCCCGCGACAACGCTGGCAGTGTCTACGTCCTGCTCGACAGGAATCGCGACGGCAAGATCGACGCGAAGACGAAAATCATCGAGGGGCTCGATCGCCCCTACGGTCTCGCGCTCTGGAAGGACTATCTCTACGTGGCGGAAACCACGTCGCTCAAGCGCTACAAGTACGACGCCAAGGCGATGAAGGTCACTACGCCGGGCGAGGAGATCGTGCCGATGAAGAATTTCTCGAAGGGACACTGGACGCGCACGGTGCTCTTCGACCGTAAGGGCGAGAAGATGTACTTGACCGTCGGCTCGGGTTCGAACGTCGATGCCGGCGAGGATCCGATGCGCGCGGCGATCCATCGCTTCAACCCGGATGGAACAGGTCACGAAACGTTCGTCTCCGGTACACGAAACCCGATTGGCCTGCGCTCCTATCCAGGGACCGATACGCTATGGGCGGCCGTTCAGGAGCGGGACGGTCTCGGAGACGACCTGGTGCCGGATTACTTCACCGCTCTCAAGCCCGGCGCCTTTTATGGCTGGCCGTACGCCTACATCGGCCAGAACGAGGATCCGAGGCGCAAAGGCGAAGCGCCGGAGCTGGTCAGGAAAACGACCGTGCCGGATGTCCTGCTGGGCGCGCACGTCGCGGTCCTCGACGTGCTCTTCTACACCGGCAAGATGTTTCCCCCGGAGTATCAAGGCGGCGCACTGATCGCGCGGCACGGCTCCTGGAACCGCTCCAAACGGGTCGGGTACGACGTCGCGTTCCTTCCCTTCAAGAACGCACGGCCCGCGGGAGAGCTGCGCGATTTTCTTTCCGGGTTCATGGTGTCACCCGATTCGGGTGATGTCTGGGGACGTCCCGTCGGGCTGCTGCAGCTTGCGGACGGATCGCTTCTGATGACCGACGACGGCGGCAGGAAAATCTGGCGCGTGGCCTACAAGGCCGGTCAATCCACGACAGCCGCGGGGGCGAAGTAGAAGGACTCGTCTTGCCGATCGAGCGACACGGCGCGGCGAACGCTCACTCTACTACTCTGCGAACACGCGTGCGGCCCGGAAGGTGAGGCCGGGCAGAGAAGGCGAGCGCACGTCCTGAGTCTCGTCGTACGTGGCGACCAGCTCGTACTCCGATCTGCGAAGCAGGTAGACCTCGAGCGTGTTTTTCACGGGGTCGACGATCCAGTATTCAGGCACGGCGAACCTGGCGAGAAGCTGCATCTTTCGACCGCGGTCGCGGGCCTCGGTGCTGCGAGACAGGACTTCCACCGCGAGATCGGGCGCTGCCCGTGGCGTCCGCATCATGTCGATGACGTGGCGGCGCTCCTCGCGGAAGAAGACAACGTCGGGCTGGACGACGTCGTGCTCGGAGAACACGATGTCCATGGGCGCCTCGAACACAAGGCCGCCGACCGCCCGTTCGTATTCGACGAGGATTTCGCAAATGTGCAGAAGCACGCGCTGGTGCCTGGGGAAAGGCGATGGAACCACAATCACCTCGCCGTCATACAGTTCGTACCGGCGCCCGTCGTCCGGCCACGTTTGCAATTCGGCGAAGGTGACTCTCGGATCTGTCGCCCTCATGAACCGCATTCTACATCGTCGGTGCGAGAACCATGCCGCGCCGGGTAGTCGCGTTTTCCTGAATGAATTCGCGCGGTGCCCGGACGACGTCCGCAGAAATTGCCGCGGCTCGGCATGATGAGCGAGACAGCGATTACTTGGGTGATGTTCGCATTTCTTGCGGTAGCGGTCGTTTTGTCCAGTTTAGATCCGGTGCTGGGCGTGATAATCGGGGTGGCCGGTTTTGTGGTCGTAGTCGTCTTGCAACTCATCACGAACGAGATGAAAGAAAGCAGCAACGGCCCCGTCTCCTCGCAGTCGGCTGACCGATACAACGACAAAGAAGAGAGCGACCACTAGCTTCGTCGATTGGAATAATCTGCAGTCTGAAATCCCCGGGTTCTTTCAGTCCTCGAGATCCTCACGGTACACCGGCTGTGCCGGATTGACGCGACCATCGGCGACGGCGGCGACCAACCGGTCGTACGCCGTCTTCGCTTCCGGGAGCGTCGCGTAGCCGCGCTCCCATTGCAGCGCACCGCCGTCCGAGTAGATGAGCGTGAAAAACCGGCCGGACGCGTACTCGAGCTCGAGCAGGCTGTTCGGCATGTCGGGATCACCCTGCTGACCGAGCACGTCCATCAGCGCGACGGACCACTCCCGCCCCTTCGGATCGGCGACGACCTGGCGCTCGAGATACTGCCAGTCGTCCAAGCTCCACAAAGGCATAGCAACTCAGGAATCTGGTAATTGGGTAATCTGGTAATCGGGTAATTTGATTGGGGAATTTAATCGGGTGATTTCGTGACTGGTGCGAGGAGCTGGTCGAGCGCCCGCGCAACCTGCGCACCGGTGAACGGTTTCGGGATCAGCAGGACGTGCTGCGCCTGCCGCGAACGGAGGCTGGCGTCAGCCTCCTCCGGCGTATCGCTGATGATGACGATCGGGAGATCGGCATGAGCCGTCTCGTCTCGCACCATGTCGAAGAGCGATTCGCTCATGTCGTAAACCGAACAATCGAGCACGAGCGCGTCGACGCGCTCGGCGACGATCCATGCGGCGATCGTATCCGTGTAGCCGGTGGCGACGACCTCGTAGCCGCGGTCGCGCAGCGCAAAGGACAGCAGCTCGGCGATCTCGGGAGTGTCGTCGATCAGGAGGATGCGAGGCACGCCGGTCCTTGGTCGCTGGTGCTTGGTTCTTGGTCCGTTCGAGGTCCTTGGTCCGTCCTTCTTCCTTGGTGCGCACCTAGGACCACGGACCACGGACGGACCGAGGACAAAGGCCCAAGGACTAAGGACTACACCGTCTGCGGCAGCCGCCTCATCTTTCCTGCTGCCGGCTCCAGGTCCAGCACCCACACGCGACCGCCGGCCGTGTAGTAGGCGCGTTGATCGCTTTCGATCATCGCGCCCCATGCCTCCAGCGTGCGCATCGCGAAGGTGTAGCCCTGGAAGTTTTTGCGCGTGTGGTCGAGCAATTCATTCGTGTGCCAGTTGTCGGTGAGGATGGCGTCGCCGGCATGCACGCGGACGACGGTGTAGAAGCGGTCGTGAGCCGCCTCGGGCCGTACGTCGCGTGTCGACCCGCGCTTCTTGCCTTCGTTGACGATGTAGCTTTCCTGGGTGATTGGATCAGTCATCTCTCAGCCTGTGACGCGAGCCTTTCAGCCCCGCGGTCCGGCGACCCTGAGAGGGTCGCCCTACGCAGCTGCGCTGTATCACACCGTTTCCGCGATCGCGGCGGCCGCTTCCGCGGACGCCATATCGACCAGGTTCTTCGCGTCGGCCGCCCGGATCAAGGCTGCAGGCAGCTCGACTTTCATCATCCGCCACTGCTCGTTGGCAAACTTCTGCAGCGTGGCGATGTGCTCGGCGTGCAGGTGGCCAAAGCGTCCCTGCAGCTTCAGGTACTCGGAGACCGGCCGCATGTTCTGCGGGCGGAAGCTGTAATCGAACTCGCGTTTTTCGGGATTCCATTCCCAGATCGGGTACAGCCCGCATTCAACCACCAGCCGGCCGAGATCGATCGAGCGCGGCGTCTCGTACACGAAACCCTTCTGGCACGGGGTGTAGACCATCAGGTACGACGCGCCCTTGTGATTGAGGCCCTTGCGCACCTTGTTCATCAGGTCGATCGGATAGCCCACGCTCGCGGTCGCCACGTAGCAGTGGGGGTGGCCGGCCGCCATCATGCGCGCGAGATCTTTCGGGAACAGCTTCTTCGCTTCCGGAATCGTCGGGCCTGGCGGCGAGAACGTCGTCATTCCGCCGTAGGGGGTGCGCGACGAGGCTTGAATGCCGGTGTTCGCGTACTGCTCGTTGTCGTAGCAGATGATCAGGCAGTCGTGGTTCCGGTACAACGCACCCGAAATCGACGCGAGCCCGATGTCCGACGCGCTGCCGTCGCCCGCCTCGCAGATGATGTTCGGAAAGGCCCCCTTCCATTTGCCTTTGCGGATCATCGCTTCGTACGCAGCCGCGACACCCGCGGTGAAGCTGCCCGAGCTGCCGATCTGCGTATGCGCCCAGGGCACGTTGTACGGGGTGCACAGATACGAGCTGTTGGCGACATACATGCAGCCGGTGGGTCCGACCAGGATCGTGTTGTCGCCTGACGCCTTGCTCGTCATCCGGTACTGGATGGACGGCCCGCACCCGGCGCATGTGCGGTGGCCCGGCACGAACGGCTCGGTCTCGGGCAGCTCGGGGTTGTAGAAGCGCGCCCCCTGATTCGGGCTCGGAAACATCGGCAGCATCTGCCGTTGAATTTCAATCGCAGGCATCGTTCCTCCAAAAACGAACGCAGAGTTCGCAAAGCACGCAGAGCAAAGCTTTCTCTGCGATCTCAGCGCTCTTTGCGTTCATACGTCGTGACATGTTACTCCTCGAACCCGACCCAGTGCGTGCGCTTTTCGATCGCCCCGCGCTTTTGCGCGTCGAGCATCTTGTTCGTCATCCAGTAGAACTCTTTCAGCACGATCGCCTCGCCGCCCATCCCGGCCATAAATGAGACGACGAGCGGACGCGTGGGGCTTTCGTAGAGAGCCGCACACGCCTCGGCGTACAGGACGCCGCCGCTGCTCACGCTGCCCAGGCCGAGGTTGGTCTCGATGACGCCGACCACCTTGAACTTGCTGAGCGCGTCCTTGACGCGATCGGTCGGGTAGGGCCGGATCGTCTTGAGCCGCACGAGGCCGACCTTCGCGCCGCGCTCCCGCATGTGGCGAATGGCGTATCGCGCCGTCACCGCGTGAGCGCCTTGAACGAAGAAGACCACGTCGGCGCCGTCGGTCATGAATTCCTCGAGCCAGGGGTCGTACCGGCGTCCGAAGATGCGGGCGAATTCGTCATGGGCCTGCTCGATGACCGGTACGGCACCTTCCATGGCGCGGGCGCGCTCCAGCTGCAGCGGCGGGCCCTGCTCGGGCATGATCTGCGGGCCATGTGAAACGGGACGGCGCGGATCGAGCGGGTACGGATGCGTGTAGGGCGGCAGGAACTCCTGCACCTGTCCCGTGTCGGGCAGCTCGACGTCGGTCGTGATGTGCGACACGAAGAACCCGTCCTGGCAGACCATCTGCGGCAGGAGCACGCGGCGATCTTCGCCGATACGGAAGCCGAGCAGATGATTGTCGAACGCTTCCTGCGCGTCGCACGACCAGCCCATGAGCCATCCCATGTCGCGCGCCGACAGCGCGTCGGTGTGCTCCGACCCGAAATCGCCCGGCGGATCCAGCGTGCGGTCCGCGATCATCATCTGCACCGGCATGCGGGTGCCCGAGATCGGCGAGTAGAGCTCGTACGCGAACTGGACGCCGACGCCGGAGCTGCCGGTGAAGACGCGCGCGCCGCTCGACGAAGCGCCGTGCGCGATGCTCAGCTGCGAGTGCTCGCTGTCGGCCACGATGTACTCGGCGTCGAGCTCGCCATTCGCCACCATCTGCGCCAGCGCCATCATTGTCGCCGTGTAGGGCCGGATCGGATAGGCCGTAATCACGTCGACGTCGGCGTACTTGGCCGCCTGCGCCGCCGCGACGCAGCCGTTGATCCGGACTTTCTTTTTCTTTGCGACTGCGGTTGCCATAGGTGACTCCGTATCATGGCTAAGGGCTAAGGGCTAATGGTTCGTGGGCAATCGGCCTCCATCGACCGTATGCCATCAGCCATCAGCCATTAGCCATGGCTATCGCCAGTTCTCTATATCCTTCGGCGCCTTGTCCGGCAATCGCCGCAGCTCCTCCGCCTGGCGTCCATGAAGCCCCGGGGTGATCGCGAACGCGGTGTCCATCCGGACTACGCCCGTATCGAAGTCGAGCTCGGGCACCCCCTCGAGGCACCCCGTCGGACATTCCTCGATGCACACGCGGCAGCCTTTGCAGTAATCGACCAGGATTTTGTAGAGGCCGTTCGAGCGCACCGAGCGCACGATGCACGGCTCGGGACAGACCAGATAGCAGTTGTCGCACGCGTTGCAGGTGCCGCAGCTGAAGCAGCGGTTGGCCTCCTCGGTCGCCTGCTCTTCCGAATACGCCTGGATCACCTCGTCCTGCGTGCGGCGGCGGCTCGCCGGCTCCAGCATCGCCTGCCGCACGCGCGGGAACTTCGGGAAGTAGGTCATGTTCATCCGGGCCAGATCGGTGATCACGTCGATCGGGACCATCCGCTCCTGCAGCGGCACGCCGCGGAGCACCTTGTCGACGTTGAACGCCACGCGCTTGCCGTCGCCGACGGCGTTCACCACCATCAGCGGCTGGCCGGATCCGACCTGCACGACGTCGCCCGCGGCGAAAAAATTCGTGTCGCCGAGACGGCCGAACCGATCGATCCTGATCGTGCCGCGCTCGTTCTTGAACTCGTCGGGCAGCCACGGGAGCGACGCATGCTGCCCCACCGCGATGATCACGTTGTCGACCGCGAAGCGCTCGGCCGGCGACTCCCGATCGACCGCGATCGGCGAGGCATTGATGGCGCCGCTGAACCGCGCCCGACAAAGCTGCAGCGCTTCGACCTTGCCGTTGCCCAGCGCGGCCGTCATGGCCCGTCCGTGCATCAGTTCCACGCCTTCGGCGACCATGTCGTGCAGATCCTCCGGCACGCACGGCATCTCGCTCGTGTTGCCTTCCACGGTGATCATGGTCACTTCTTCCGCGCCTTGCCGAAGCGCCTCGCGCGCGCAGTCGATCGCCGTGTTGCCGCCGCCGATGACGGCGACGCGCGGGCCCAGCTTGACCTTCGACGTGCCCATGCCGATGTCGCGAAGGAACGGAAGCCCGTACACCACGCCGTGCTTGTCTTCGCCGTCGGCGCGCACGCTGTTCGGCTCGGTCAAGCCGACCGCCAGGACGCAGGCGTCGTAGTTCTTCTTCAGCTCGTCCCACGAGACGTCCTTGCCCACCTCGGTGTTCGTCTTGATGGTGATGCCCAGCTCGACGAGCCGTTCGATCTCGCGATCGAGCACGTCCTGCGGGAGCACCCAGTCGGGAATGCCGCCGCGATTGAGCCCTCCGGCTTTGGGCGACTTCTCCAGAACGGTGACCGTGTAGCCAAGACGCGCCAGCTGGTACGCCGCGCTGTGTCCCGCCGGCCCCGATCCGACGACGGCGACTTTTTTGCCGTTGGGACGGCCGGCCGTCACCACGTCGCGCGGCAAGGCCTGGCCGAGGTCGCCGAGAAACCGCTCGACCGCGCGAATGGAAATCGCTTCGTCGTACTGGCCGCGGTTGCAGGCCTGCTCGCACGGGTGGTAGCACACGCGGCCGGTGACCGACGGAAACGGCATGTCTTCCTTGATGAGCGCGTACGCGTCGAGATACTTGCCGCGCTTCACGAGGTCGAGATAGCCCTGGATCTTCTCGTTCGTGCCGCACGCGTTGTTGCACGGCGGCATCTTGTCACGGTACACCGGCCGTATGGCGCGCCAGTTGCCGGTGGGAAACAGGTCCTGACCTCTTTCCTGTGACGGCGCCGGCGTGATCCCGGCAAACGGCACCGCGAGCCAGTCGGGAATGTGTGTGCCTTTGGTCGACATGAGTACCTTTCAGAAATTGGTGAGTTGGTGAGTTGGTGAGTTCGCGATTTCAATCACTAAGTCACCAAGTCGCCAACTAGGCTACTGCCGCCCCCAGCGGCATGATGTGCAGCTGGTCGAGCGCGGCGCGGAACGCGGCTTTGTTTGCGATCATGGGCTCGATCGTCTCGATCTTGACGATGCCCGTCGTCTTGACGACGGCGGCAATGAGCGGCGCGGCGATGTCGGGCGCGATCGCGTTGTTGCGCTCGGCCGCCCCTTCCGTCGACAGGCGGTCGAGACCAAGCTCCCCCAACCGGTAGTACAGCCATTTGTGATCGGCAATCTTCGCGGCATCGACGCACACGAGCCGCGCGAGCCGTTCGGAGCCGGGCACGAAGCGGATCATGTATTCGGGCGTGTAGTGCGTATTGATCACGAGCGTGCCGCCGGGCGGCATCCCGCGCATGTAATCCCACCCCTTGACCATCGTCTGCTCGACCAGCACGACGATGTTCGGCTGGTCGTTCTCGTACGTGAGCGCGTTTTCGATCACGCTGTCGCTCACGCGGCAGTACTTGCGCGTCGGGGCGTTGGTGCGGTCGGGGTTGTCGACGTAATTCTCCATCGCCTGCGCGAACCGGCCCTCGAGCCGGCCGGCGGCAGCGACCGAATTGACGATGTCGCGGCCCTCCTTGTCCATGATGATGCCGCGCGTCCACACGGTGAGCTCTATGTAAGCCATGATGATCCTCGGGTCCGCCCTGATCCGCGGGTCCGCCTGAAGGCGGACACTACCGGAATCCTCGGTCCTCGGTCGTCCTGTCGTTAGTCGCCGTGTCGCCGGTCGCAAGAATATCGCCGGTCGCGCCGGTCGTGTCTTCGGCAGTGTCCGGCTTCGGCCGGACCTCCTGCACCGCTTCGAAATCGCGCCGGCGCACGACGAACGGCCTGTCACGCGCGCCGCGCTGGAATTCGGCAATCGCCAACAGCGTCGCTTTCTTGCACAAGGTTTCGATGTCGGCTCCCGTGAGCCCCGCGGCCCGTCGGGCGAGCTCCTCGACGTCGACGTCCGACGCGAGCGGCACCTGCCGGCAGCAGAGCCGGGCAATCGCCGCGCGATCGGCCGCGTCGGGTTTTGCAAAGCGAACGATATAGTCGAACCGCCCGCTCCGCAAGAGCGCGGGCTCCACGCGTTCGGGGCGATTGGTGGCACCCAGCAGAATCACGCCTTTCACGTCGCGCAGGTTGTCGATCTCGCGCAGCAGCTGGCTGAGAATGCGCTGATAGACGTCGGCGCCGAAGTGATCGGCGCCCAGCCGAGGCGCGATGGCGTCGATCGTGTCGAAGAACAGCAGACACGGCGTCGCCCGCCTCGCCTTCTTGAAGACCTCGCGCAGCGCCTTTTCGGATTCGCCGAGCCACTTCGAATACAGCTGCGGGCCATCGATGGCAATGAGCGGGATCTGCTTTTCACCGGAGAGCGCGCGCGCCATCGCCGTCTTCCCGGTCCCCGACGGCCCGACGAGCAGAATGCCGCGCGGAGGAGCCAGCCCGACCTGCTCGTAGATATCGTCGTGCATATGCGCGTGCTCGACCACGGCGTCGAGCAGCCGCTTCACATCGTCCAGCCCTCCGAGCGAGGCGAACCTCGACGGGCTCTTCTCGACGAGGAATTCCCGCGTCGCGCTGGGCTCGACTTCCTTCAATCCGGTCAGCCAGTCGTCGCGCGTCACCTGCAGCGTCGCGAGGTCGCCGGCCTCGTCTGTGGCGTCCGGCTTCAGTTGAACCGTCTGGTTCGGCGTGGTCCGGCTGAAGCCGGACGCCACGGGACTTGTGGACAGGAACCTCCGCAGGGCGACCATCCCGACTTCCTGGCACAACGCTTCGAGATCGGCGCCCACGAAGCCATGAGAATGGTCGGCGACGTCCCGAAGATCGACATCGGGACCGAGCGGCATGGCGCGCGTGTGGATTTTGAGGATCTGAAGCCGGCCCTGGGTGTTCGGCACGCCGATCTCGATTTCGCGATCGAAGCGCCCCGGGCGTCGGAGCGCCGGGTCCAGGACTTCCGGAATGTTCGTGGCGCCGATGACGATGACCTGACCGCGCGACACGAAGCCGTCCATCAGGCTCAGGAGCTGCGCCACGACGCGCTTCTCGACCTCGCCGGCCACTTCGGCTCGTTTGGGCGCCACCGCGTCGATCTCGTCGATGAAGAGGATGGCCGGCGCGCGGCGCGCCGCCTCCTCGAAGACCTCGCGGAGCCTGGCTTCGCTCTCGCCGTAGAACTTCCGCATGATCTCGGGGCCGTTGAGGTGAATGAAGTGCACGCGGCTCTCGGCGGCGACGGCGCGGGCGAGCAGCGTCTTGCCCGTGCCGGGCGGCCCGTACAACAGCACGCCCTTCGGCGCGAGGATGCCCAGCCGCTCGAAGATGCGCGAATGCTTGAGCGGCAGCTCGACGATCTCGCGCACCCGCGCGACCTCACGCTCCAGCCCGCCGATGTCCTCATAGGACACCGCGGGCGCGCGGGCGGCGGTCTGCTCGCCGTCGACGAGCCGGATGTCGGTGCGCTTCCCGATCACCACGGGGCCGGAGGGAATCGTGCGCGCGACGTGAAAGTTCACCGCCTTGGCATATGTCGGCACCCGCACCACGCAGCCCGCGACGACCGGCACGCCCTGCAGATCCTCGAGCATGCGCTCGGGCGCGATGATGGCCGGCGCAGCTCCTTCCCACAGAGGCGAGAAGCGAACGGCCACGGCCTGCGCCGACTCGACGGGGGCCACCGACACCTGCTCCTGTAGTCCCGCGCCGCAGTTGCTGCGCGCCGTGCCGTCGATCTGAATCGAGCCCTTTTGTCCCTCCTCCGAGAGCTCGGCGCGCGCGACGGCGACCGCCGTGCCGGTGATCTTCAGGATGTCGCCCGGCCGGGCGCCAATGCGCACGAGGTCGTCCGGCGCGAGCCGCGCGATCGCGTGGCCGATATCTTCGACCCGCGCTTCCGCGACCCGGAGCGTCAGCGTGACGGCCGCCGGTGTGTGGAGCGGCTCGGACGCGCGAAGATCGCCGGGGGGGACCGTCATGGCTCGACGTGAAACCGGCTCTGGATCTGACGGACGAAGCGTTCGAACACGGCGGCGAGCTGCTCCTGCTCGGGATGGTTCGGCGGTTCGGCGGCGATTTGCACGGCGGTCCGCTCCGCGCCTGCGTCGACGAGGTGAATCGTGCCGAGGTTGGTGTGCTCGATGGCCCACCCGTCGCTCTTGACCGCGGTGACCGCCATGGACAGCGCCGTGGCGTCGCTCTCCCACGGTACGACGATGGCGGCGACATGGCCCTGGCCGCGGGCGTATTCCTCGATCGCGCGTGACACGACGAGGGGCGATCCGTTTGCGATGAACTCCAAACCCCCCCCTGGTATTGCGGATCTCGGACTGCGGATTGCGGATTGCGGATTGCGGATTGAATTGAAGATTGGCTGTTTCAAATCGCGACCGGCAATCCCAATCCGCAATTTAATCCGCAATCCGCAATCCGCATTCCGCGATCCGCAATGTGTTAAAGTGGCCCGGTGGTCGAACCAGTCAGGCGGGTGAGTCTGACACCCGTTCCGCGGCGTGTCAAGCGGCCTGGCGGTTCCCGGCAGCGGCCCGCGGAGGCTCAATCGCTCGTGATCGAGCCGATCCGAAAGACGCGTGTCGCCGAGGAGATCGCCGACCGCATCCGAGTGCTGATTCTCGACGGCACCTTCCCCGCAGGCTTGCCGCTGCCCGCCGAGCGCCAGCTCGCCGGACGGTTCGGCGTCAGCCGCGGGTCGATCCGCGACGCGTTCCGCACGCTGGAAACCATCGGTCTGCTCGCGACGCGTCACGGCCAGGGCACGTTTCCGCAGGAGCTGGACGTCGACCGGCTGGTGGCGCCGCTGGCCTCGGTCCTGAGCTACCGCCACGATCTCCAGGACGAGCTGCTGGACGTGCGCCGCATGTTCGAGCCCGCCGTGGCCCGCGTCGCGGCCTCGCGCATGACCCGTGAAGATCTCGCCGACCTGCAGCGGATTCTCGACGCGCAGCGCAAGAAGCTCAAGAGCGGCCGGTCGGCCATCGTCGAGGACACGGCGTTTCATGGCGTCCTCGCTCGCGCCACGCGCAATCGCGTGGTCGTCAGCATCATGGCGACCCTGAACGATCTGCTCGTGGAATCGCGCAAGCTCACGCTGAAACAGAAGGGCCGCCCGGTGCGATCCATCAGGGGACACGAGGCCGTGGTGGCGGCCTTGCGCAAGGGAGACGGCGAGGGCGCGGCACGAGCCATGCGAGACCACATCGATCAGATCGCCGAGCTGCTGCAGCACGCGTCCCATGGATGACACGCTGCGCGCGCAGCGGGACTTCGCGGTCGGTCAGCTCGAGAATCTGACTCGCCGCGGCCGTCAGCTCAGTGACGCGCTTGCGGCCAATCCGGACGCTGCACCCTCGCTGGCGGCGGCCCGGGCCTGGCAGCAGGCGGCGGCTGCGGCGATCCACCAGCTCTCCGCCGGCAGCAAGGCGCACTGGCTCTCCCGCGCGTTCAGCGGTGCGCTTCTCATCCGATCGGCGGAAGGCGGCGCGGTCGTCGAGGCGGACTCGACGCAGATTGTGGACCGGATTCTCGACGTCCTGGGGCAAGCCGCGACGTCGCTGTCCCGCATGGACGGAGTCGCGGCCGCCTCGTCCAACGCCGCGCCGCGCCCCCGCCGATTCGAGTTCGTGCACAACGTGGAGCTTCGGCCCGTTCTCGATCAGGCGTTCACGGACAGCGGCCGCGCCCTCGAGGACGGCGACTTTCAACGGGCGTTCATGACGTCGTGCGGCATCCTCGAAGCCATCATCACTGACGCACTTCAGCATTGCGGATCTCGGATTGCGGATTGCGGATTCGATCGCGGGTTCAATCGTTCAATCCAATCCGCAGTCTCCGATCAATCCGCAATCCGCAATCCGCAATCCGAAATGACAGGCCGCGTCGCCGACTGGTCTTTCGACGCCCGGATCGCCGCGGCGGAACGCGAGGGCCTCATTCGCGGCGGCTGCGCGCGTCTGCCGCCGGTGGCGCGGACGTATCGCGATCTCACCGATGCCGAAGGCCAGTTCCGGTCCGACGTGTCCGTGTCCGAGCGCGACGCCCGGGTCACGACTCAAGTGCTTCACGTCGTCATGAGGGACCTGGATCCCGGTCGCTAGCAGCTAGCCCCAAAACCACGAAGAGCACGAAATACACGAAAAGCACGAAACAGATCATGTTGTTTCGTGTCTTTCGAGTTTTCGTATGGCCTCGAATTTGCCCGACGTGTCGGTCTGGAAGGCCCACTGCCCCGTGAGGCGGTGCACGTTCGCGGGCGTGATTTGCGTGAGCGGACTGTGGCGCTGATTGCCGCGGCCGCTGCTGCGACCAGGACGATCGCCGGCACGATCCGCAAACCAATCGAGTCGGCAAGATCCGCGAAGGCGATGGCGGCAGCGAAGAAGGTGACCGCCGACGCGGCCGCCGCCTCGGCGCCGATCAGGGCCATTCGGGATTCGCTGCTAGAGCTAGACAGGTCGCGAAGAGCTTATCATCCCAATCCACCGACCATGTTCATCGGACACTTCGGCCTCGCGTTCGGGGCCAAGCGCATCGCTCCGACCGTCTCGCTCGGGTTGCTGTTCGCCGCGTGCCAGCTCGCCGATCTGCTGTGGCCGACGCTCCTGCTGCTCGGCATCGAGCGCGTGATCATCGAGCCGGGCAACACCGTGGTGACACCGCTCGACTTCGTCAGCTACCCGTACTCGCACAGCCTGCTCACGTTGGGCATTTTAGGCATGTCGCTCGGCGGCGCCTACATGGGGCTGCGGCGCGCGCCGGCCGCCGCCGGTGCCACGCTGTTCCTCCTCGTCCTCAGCCATTGGCTGCTGGACGTGCTGACGCACCGGCCCGACATGCCGCTCACGCCGACGAGCCGGACGCACGTCGGCCTCGGCCTGTGGAATTCCTTCTGGGGCACGGTCGTCGTCGAAGGCCTGCTGTTCGCCGTCGGCCTGGCGCAGTACCTTCGCACGACGCGCGCGCGATCGCGCGGCGGGGCGATCGTCCTGTGGTCGCTCGTCGCGTTCATGGTGATAATCTACGCCGGCAACCTGTTTTCACCGCCGCCTCCATCGGCGACCATGGTCGCGTGGGCGGCGCAGGCACTGTGGCTGCTGGTGGCCTGGGCATGGTGGGCCGATCGTTGGAGGAGCGTCGATGGGAACGCGAGATCCGAAAGTAGACGCGTATATCAATAAGGCCGCCGATTTCGCGAAGCCGATCCTCGCGCATTTTCGCGAGACGGTGCACGCCGCCTGTCCCGACGTCGTCGAGGAGATGAAGTGGAGCTTTCCGCATTTCACCTGCAAGGGCAGCCTGTGCAGCATGGCGGCATTCAAGGAGCACGCCGCGGGTCGGATTCTGGAAGGCGTCGCTGGTCCTCGGCGACGAGGCGAAGAGCCGCGACGGGATGGATCGTCTCGGACGTATCATGACGCTCGCCGACCTGCCACCCGGCAAAACGCTGACGGCATACATCAAGAAAGCCGTTGCGCTGAACGACGAGGGCATCACGGAAGCGCGCGCGCCGAAGACACCGGGGAAGCCGGTGCGCGTGCCCGCCGGTCTCGCCGCGGCGCTGAAGAACAACAAGAAGGCGCAGGCGGCGTTCGACAACTTCCGTCGGAGCCATAGGCGCGAGTACGTCGAGTGGATCACCGATGCGAAGACCGACCAGACGCGTGCGCGCCGGCTGAAGACCGCCGTCGAGCAGATGGCTGAGGGAAAATCGCAGAACTGGAAAGGAAATACGAGAAGAAAGCAGGGGCCGGGGGCTAGGGGGCTCAAGGCTGGGGCAGGGCCTGGCAGCTTCGCGTCGGGGACTGGGGGACTACGCCGCTCATGAACCTGCGGCTCGCCATCCGCACGTTGCGCGCGACGCCGGTCGTCACGGCGGTCGCCGTGCTCTCGCTTGCGCTCGGCATCGGGGCCAACACCGCGGTCTTCTCGCTGGTCAACGGTCTGTTGCTTCGGCCGCTGCCGGTCGTGCGGCCCGATTTACTGGTCGGTGTCTCCACCGGCAACGAGCCGATCGAGCGATCGAACTTCAGCTACAACACATTCGATCAGATTCGCCGTCACGCCGAGGCGTTCGATGGCGCGCTGGCGTTCAGCAATTGCTGCGGCCAGTCCACCGTCACGATCGGCACCGAGCGGTGGGCCGTCGATCGCTTCTTCGTCAGCGGCGACTTCTTCTCGACGCTCGGCCTGACGCCGGCGGCCGGACGCTTCTTCACCCCGGCCGACGATGTCGCCGGCGGCGGCGCCGACGGGCCGGTCGCGGTGATCAGCGAGCGGCTCTGGCGCGATCGATTCGGTGGCCGCGCCGACATCGCCGGGACGGCGATCGTGCTCGAGCGCGTGCCGATGACGATCGTCGGCGTCGCGCCGCGCGGTTTCCACGGCATGGAGATCGGGCGCAACATCGACGTGATCCTGCCGGCTCGACTCGAGCCGATCGTGCTCGCCAGCACACCGTTCGACGACAACACTGCGTGGCTGAACGTGATGCTGAGACTCAAGCCCGACGTACCTCGCGACCAGGCCCTGGCGTCGCTGCGCGCCGCGCAGCCGCAGATCAGGGGCGGCTCGCTCCCGGCGGGTTTCCGCGCCGGGTTCCTCAACGCGCCGTTCACGCTGACGACGCTCGGCGGCGGCCTGTCGGCGCTGCGCCAGCGATTCGAGCGTCCACTCCTCGCGTTGCTGATCGTGGTCGGCGTCGTCCTGCTGGTTGCGTGCGCGAACATCGCCAGCCTGCACATCGGGCGCGGCGCCGCGCGAGGACACGAACTGAGCGTCCGGCTCGCGCTCGGCGCATCGCGGCGGCAACTCGCGCAACAGCTGTTCGTGGAGAGTGTCGTGCTGGCGGCGGCCGGCACTCTCGCCGGATTCGTGTTCGCGGGCTGGGCCAGTCGCGCGATCGTCGCGCAGATGTCGTCGTCCGCGGTTCCCGTCGTGATCGATTTGTCCGCCGATTGGCGCGTGCTCGGCTTCACCTCGTCGGTGATGGTGATCGCCGTGCTCCTCTTCGGAACGGCGCCTGCCGTTCGGGCGACGCGCGTCGCGCCGATCGACGCGCTGAAGGCACACGGCCGCACGGTCGGCGGCGCGGGCCGCTGGCTGTCGATGATCGTGGTCGCGCAGGTGGCCCTGTCGCTGATCCTGGTGGTGGGCGCTGGACTGTTCGTCTCGACGTTCGAGCAACTCGCCCGCGTCTCGCTCGGGTTCGATCGGACTCGCGCGACGGTGATCACGCTGACGGCGCCTACCGTGCCGGCGACCGAGCGCAACGCGTTCTACCATCGCATCGTCCGCGCGCTCGTGGAGGTGCCGGGGGTCGCGCACGTCGGCGGCACGCTGAATCCGCCGCTGATCGGCACCCTCCACGGCGACATCGTGCTCACCAGAGTCGGCGTCGCCCCGCCGCCCGGCGCACCCGTGGTCGGGCAAGGCGCGGACGTCACACCAGACTGGTTCGCCGCCTACGGGACGGCGATCCGTGAGGGGCGCGCGTTCGACGATCACGATACGGTTGGCTCGCCACCGGTGATGTTGGTCAACGACGCCGTCGCCGGTCAGCAGTTTCCGGGACAGCGTCTGGTCGGCACACCGCTCCAGTTGACGTTCCGCTCGCAGGAGTTCGGCGACATCCCGATCGGCGTCAAAACCGTCGTCGGCATCGTCGAGAACACCGTCTTCCGGTCGATCCGATCGCCGGCGCAGCCGGCGTATTACGCGCCGCTCGCGCAGCGCAGCGATCCGATGTTATGGACCTACTTCTACATCACCGTGCGGGCGAAGGCAGGATCGCCGGCGTTGCTCACCAGCAGCCTGACGGCAACGCTGCACGCGATCAATCCGGACCTGACGCTGACCTTCCGGCCGATTGACGATCAGGTGAACGAGTCGCTCGCGCAGGATCGCCTGGTCGCGATGCTCTCGGCGTTTTTCGGCGGGCTGGCGCTGCTGCTGGCGGCGCTTGGCCTGTACGGTGTGACCGCACACGCGGTCGCGCAGCGGCGCGCCGAGATCGGCGTCCGGATGGCGCTCGGCGCGACGCCGGTCGGCATCGTCGGCCTGGTGCTGACGCGGGTGTCGCTGCTGGTCGGCGGCGGCGTCGCGGTTGGCGTGATCGTCAGCCTGTGGGCGTCGAGGTTTGCCGCGTCTCTCCTCTACGGGATCGCGCCGCGCGATCCGGCGACGCTCACCGCCGCCTGCATCGTGCTCACGATCGTGGCCGCAGTTGCCGGATGGCTGCCCGCCTATCGCGCGTCGCGCGTCGATCCGTCAGAAGTGCTCCGCACGCAGTGACGCGAGCCTGGGCCAGCGTCCGGCCTTGACGCGCCGGCTGATATCTCCACAATAAATACGCGGTCGACGACAGAGATCTGCTGCATTCAGAACGTGATGCATGCGGGCGCAAGAACGGTCCGCTTGATGTTTCTGTAGCGCGAAGGCTTTTAGCCGAGCGATCGCCGCTCGCCTAAAAGGCTTCGCGCTACGTATGCCTATGGCTGCTTTGCTTTCTGCTGCTCGGCGAGAATCGCGTGGAACATGGCCTCCGAGATGTTGGCTTCGGGCTTGCAGCTCGCGGGGTCGATGAAGGGGTTCGGCCCGCCGTTCTTGAGCTTCGCGTATTTCGCCTGCATGTTGTACTGGGCGCCGTAATCGCCGAATTGCACGTCGCACGAAGGCCAGTTCCGGTCCGACGTGTCCGTGTCCGAGCGCGACGCCCGGATCACGGCTCAGGTGCTTCACGTCGTCATGAGGGACTGGATCCCGGTCGCTAGCCCCAAAACCAATTCGTACGATTCGATTTCATGGCTCGATCGGAGGTACGGCTGCAACACGAATTGCCCCAGCAGACGAGGCCAGAAGGTGCGGTAAACCGGCGGGACGAACTCGCAGGGCTTGTCGATGACGGTGTTCTGCAGGCGGGTCGCGAGTCCTGGCGGAGCCTACGGTTCAGTCGGCGAGGCTGTCAAACGGTGATCGGCCGGCTCAGACGGATCGGCCTCGCTCCCGACCGTCGGCGACTCGGCTTAGAATCGCTGCCGTGCTGTACCGGTTCGGTCCCTTCACGCTGGACGCCGGATCGTTCGCGCTTCATCGCGGCGACACGCCCGTCCCGCTCCCGCCAAAACTGCTCGACCTGGTTCGCTATCTCGTGGCGAAGCCTTCAACGCTTGTGTCCAAGGAGGAGCTGTTTCAGGCCCTTTGGCCGGACGTCGTGGTGACCGAGAATGCGCTGACGCAGGCGGTCTCGGATCTGCGCCAGGCACTCGGGGATGATCGCTCCAAGCCGACCTACATCCAGACGGTGGCGAAACGGGGCTATCGCTTCGTCGCGCCGGTTGAAGTCGTCGCCGACGAACCGGCGATGGCTCGGGCAGGTCGACGGCGAGAGACCTCGAGCCTCGATGCGCATCGGGCGCTCACCGAAGGACGGCTGCAGCTCGAGTCGCTGGACGCGTCCGATGTCGCTGTCGCCATCGAGAACTTCAAGCGGGCGCTCGACCTCGACCCGGGTTTTCCCGACGCGTACGTCGGCCTCGCGAACGCGCACTTCTGGATGTACGAGATGTCGCGCCACCGCGACCATCCGGACGCGTCGCTGCTTTCGCTCGCACTCGAGCAGGCGGAATGCGCCGTCGCGCTCGACGGCGAACTCGGCGAGGCGCACGCCACGCTGGCCTACCTGCTGGTCGGTGCGAATCGATGTGACGAAGCGCGCGCGGCCGCGCAACGCGCAATCGCTCTCGAACCCGGATATTGGGCGCACTATTTCAGGCTCGGCAATGCGACGTGGGGCGGCGAGCGGCTGGCGGCGTTGCGACAGTGCCTCGACTTGTATCCGGATTTTCCGTTCGCGTACTTTCAAATGGCGATGGTCCATGTGGCACGCAATGCTCTCGAGCTGGCCGCTCAGGCGTTACGCCAGGGGAGCGCCGTGCAGGAGGGCCGCCCGGACCAGCGCAAACGTTTTCCCGCCAATGGCCTGCACTGGATGCGAGGGCTCATTTGTCTGCGACGCGGCGATACACGAGGCGCCGTCGCGGACTTTGGCTTCGAGATCGATTCCGGCAGACATCAGCTCTACGGGACCGAATACGCCATTGCGGCGATCAATGCGCATGGGTTTGCCTTGCTGCACGATGGTGAGCCGGCGCTTGCCCGGGAAATGTTTCAACGCGCTTTGGAGCTCTCCGACGATCAGACTCGCCCACGGCTGGGCCTCGCGCAGGCGCTGCTTGGTTTGGAGATGGTTCCCGACGCCAATCGAGAACTCGCGCAGGTGCACGAGCACATTGCCGATCTTCAGCGCGTCCATCGAAAGGTGGACGCGGCAATCATGCAGGCCGGCGAGCTCGTTGTCCGGGGGAGGCTTGATGCAGCGCTCCAGGCGCTCTCGCGTATGCTCGCCGACACGCCGCCAGGATCCGCCGGCTGGTCCATTCCGATCGAGCCGCTCTTTGCACCGCTGAGAAACCTGCCGGCGTTCGAGGCGCTCCTCGCGACTCTGGGGACGCGCGCGCGATAGCTTCACGGGCCCGACCACCTGCCCGACGACCGTTCACCGATGGAGGACTTTGATCGCGTGGAGCGCGATGAGGCCGACAGGCCACATCGCGAAGACGACGAGAGCCAGCCGTCTCGGCCGAGGAACGACCACCGGTGAAACCATCGCCGCGCCGACGCCGACAAACAGCCCGATGACGAGCCATGGCAGCGTCGCCACGAGCAGATACGTGGCCCAGATCAGGGCGGCCACAGGTGTTGGTACACCGACGAACCCCGCATCGTCGTTCTCCGCGTTGTAAAAGCTCAAGCGTGTCGCCGCGGCGAGCACGTAAGCGCCGGCCGCAATCCACCAGACCGACGCGACGACCGCGCCTTCAGGCGGGGACAGCGTTGCCATCACCACTACCGGCGCGACGCCGAAGCCGACGATGTCCACCAGGCTGTCGAGCTCGCGTCCTGTGCGGCGCTGCCGTTCGGTTCGCATGAAAGAGCGTGCGAAGCGACCGTCGAACGTGTCCGCCAGCGCGGCGACTGCCAGGAGTGCGCCCGCGAAAGCCGCGCCTCCCCGGCTGCCGGCGGCCGCCATCGCACCGATCGCGGCAGCGAGAGCCGTGTAAGTCAGCAAATTGCTCGGATGAACGTCGTGAATCGGCCCGCGCATGTTCAGCTGAAGATTGTGTGAAGACGCCACCACGTCTTGACAATGCGCGGAAGAAACGCTTGCGGCTTGACGCGATTGATCATCGTGTAGAACGCCAGACGATTGATGATCAGATCGGCAAGCGCGGCGCGGAATCCCGCATGCCACTGGCCGGCGTCGATGGACCCGCCCGTCGCCAGAACGAGCGCCGCTCGATGACGCTCGACCGAGCGGAGCGCCTCGTCCTCGGTCACGTCCGGCGACAGCACGAAGCACAGGAACTCGGCGAGGTCGGTCTGTGGGATGGCAACGGTCGCGAGCTCCCAGTCGTAAGCGCAGAGCTCGAACCGGCAGTCTCTCCGTCGAAGGGCGATGTTGCGCGTGTTGAAGTCGTTGTGAATGAGCGTCTGCGGCGATCGATCGATGATCGACCAGCGATCGCCGATGGACTCGATGAGCATACGGTGAGTGGACACGATCGCAGGCGTCGTCCACTGAGCAAGGTACGGCTCGGCGTGATGACCGAGCGCGCGCCACAAGGGTCTCATCTCCAGAGCCGTTGCGCGTGACGGCACATGTCCGATCCAGTCGCGCTGCAACAATTCCGCGGCGCGCCCGTACCACGCAGCGTGAAGGTTGGCCAACCCGTCAATCGCCGTTTCGATGAACGACGGCGACCACGCGTCCGGTTCGCCGCTGCTGTCGATCAGCGCGACGCTGTCGAGGCGTTCCAGCGCGAGTCCCCACTCCCGTTTCTCGTCGTGCCGCCATGTGCCATAGCACACGGGCATGTGCGAACGTATCCGAGTGTCCGCCTCTTCGTAAATCGTGAGCTCTCGCAGATGGCCGCCCCGGATCGGGAGGCGGTCCGCGTGGTCGGCCAGGGCCCTGCCAAGGGCGGGATCGCAAATCGCGCCGACTGTTTCCGCCACATCGATGACGTCGCTATCCTCGGGCTTTGCTTTGATGATGAGCGAAAGCACTTCGGCCTGGTTTCGCCGTTCGAAGGCGACGCTGTACTCGAAAAGTCCTGTTCGTCGCCCGTGTCGCCACGATGTAATCTCGCCGATGATGCTGTGATCGGACCGGCTCGAGACGAGGCGGTGTTCGCGGACGCGAAGACACGGATCGGCGAAATGCTCGCGCAGCAGGCGTTCGACGAACGTGGGGTCCTCGTGGCATGCGGGTGGCGTGTGCAGTTGCGTCGCCGACCGCCGGTGCTGGGGCGCTGGCAGGACACCGCGCTCAATGTAGCGGTCAAAATAGCGTTCGAGCGTGTCCGCGTCGAGTCCCGGGCAGAGGAGTCCTTCGCCGGCCTCGGCTCCGCGCGTCCATCCGACACTCAACCGGCTCTTTCGCGTTTCCTGATAGAGCTCCGGAGTCGTGGAGCCGTCTGCGTGCTGTCGCAGGAAGAAACTGCGCAACACATGCAACGGATGATGGGACGACGTGGCCCCGCACGCCAGCTTTTCCCTCCATGCCTCGAAGGGCAGCAGAACGACGCGGTAGCCGAACAGGTTCATCCACATGACGCACTCGCGCCAATGACGCGGGCGGGGGTTCGCGAAATGAAACGTCGGCGTGGGACCGGTGACCCTCTTCGACAACCGAACGATGGCGCGCGCGACATAGTCCACGGGCGGGGCGTCGATCTGCCAGTCGAGGTCGGGGGCCGCCGCCATGTGGATGCAGCCCTTCAGCATTGCCGCCAGAAGATCATCGGGGTTCGAGACACCCGATCGAGAGTCGCCGGCGAGAATCGACGGTCGGTGGATCGTGGTCGAGAGCCCGCGCCGGCCCGCCTCTCGCACGAGCGATTCAGCCACGCACTTGCTTTGGGCGTACCCGAGCGGCAAGCGATCGACGAACGGCTGCATGTCGTCCTGTTCGCCGACCGACGACGGACCGTCGGTCGCGTAGCAGACCGAGAGGCTGGAAACGAAATGGAAAGCAGCCCGCCGCGCCTCGCAAGCGAGGCGAAGCAGCTCACATGTGCCGATGACATTGACGTCACGCAGCCCGCGGTAGGACCGCACCCAATCGACGTCAGCGCCGGCGTGATAGATGGCATCGACACCGCCGGCGATCCGCGCGTAGTCGCCGGGCGACAGGCCCAGCCGGGGAATGGAAAGATCTCCCTGGATGGTCTCGATGCGATTCGTAAAAGACGATGACCATACACCGTACTGCTCGAGATTACGGCGGACGCGAGCCATCCCTTCTTCTTCGCCCCCTCTTACCAGGCACCAGACGTTGGCCCCGGTTTCGGTGATGACCGCATCGATGAGATGCGCACCGAGGAATCCGGTCGCACCCGTCACCAGCACCCGGCCGGCGGGCTCGGAAGGCGTGTGTGCCACCGAAGGACGAACATCGCCAGGCAGCACGCTGTCTCTCGCCATCAGTGCTCGGTCGTCACCAATCTCCTGTCCGCGAAGCGCCAGCGTGAGGGATTCGATATCCGGATGATCGCTGAGCAGCCACTCCGGCAGCGGCCGCTCGAACGCGTCTTCGAGCGCGGCGGTCAGCTCGACCGCTGCCAACGAATCGAGTGCGTAGAACGACAGCGGCCGGCCGAGGTCGATCTCCGCAGCGTCGATGTGGAGAAAGTCGGCCACGACGGCCACGACCTGGTCGCGGACCTCGTTCGGTGACGTTTCAACGATCGCTGACATGGGTCTCCTGCCATCCGGCGAGGATCGGTAATGTGCCATCCTCTGCCTGCGCGGCGCACGTCGAGCGCTGAAGTTTCCCGCTCGTTGTCCTCGGTATCCAGCCGCACTCGACGAGGAAAACCGCGTGGATCTGCACGCCGTGAGCTTCGGCGACCGCGGCGCGGATATCAGCTATGCGGGCGGAGCTTGCACCGTCCAGGTCGAGCTCGCGGCGGTCGATTTCAGCCGCGATGCCGATAAGGTCTCCCGATGTCCCACGACCGATCGCGAACGCCGCGACCACGCCTCCAGTGAGGGGATCGAGCCGATCGGCGACCGTACGCTCCAGATCCTGGGGGTAATGTTTGACGCCACGAACAATCAGGACGTCCTTGAGACGCCCTGTGACATAGAGCTCGCCATGACGTATGAAGCCGAGGTCCCCTGTTCGAAGGAACGGGCCCTGGCCGTCCACTGAATACGCGTTGAACGTGCGCGTGTTCTGTGCCGCCTGATTCCAATACCCGCGTGCCACACTCGGGCCCGCGACCCAAATCTCCCCCGTGTCGCCCGCTCGACATGGATGCGCGTTGGCCGGATCGACGATGAGGAGCCGCGTGCCGAATGACGGCCGGCCGCACGAGACCGCGTCGGGCTTTTCGGGCGAGGCCTCGGAGGGATGCCAGCGATCGCTTGTGACGAGAAGCGTGGACTCCGCCAGGCCGAACGAAGGACGGAATGAGGATGGCTGAAATCCGCAGCCGGCAAAGGTGCGCGCGAACGCGTCGAGCGTCTCGCGTCGGACCGGCTCGGCGCCGTTGTAGGCGGCACGCCACGCGCTCAGATCGAGGGTGTCGCGATCGGCCTTGGCGATCTTCCGCACGCACAAGTCGTAGGCAAAGTTCGGCGCGCCGCTTCGGGTCGCGCGATACTGCGAGATCGCGCGAAGCCAGCGCGCCGGGCGCTGTAGAAAAGCAGCCGGCGACATCAAGTACGCCGGACATCCGCTGTAGAGCGGCTGCAAGACCCCCTCGATCAGCCCCATGTCATGAACGACGGGTAGCCACGACACCGATACCGTTGACTCATCGGTCTCTGCCAGGTGGAACGCGTATGCGAGGTTGTGCAGCAGGTTCCCGTGTGTGACCATCACGCCTTTTGGGCTCGCCGTCGATCCCGACGTGTACTGCAGGAACGCGATAGTGCTTCGATCCGGCGCGGGATCTCGCCAATCTGGCGCACTGTCCGTGATCTCGTCGCTCGCAATCACCTCGAGGCCCGGCGAAAAGGACAACCGTCCGATCGTCTCGCCCATCGTCAGCACAGCCGAGGGATCCGAGTCTCGGGAGATTGCGGCGAGTCGCTCGAGGCGCTGCGAGCCCGAACGCGAGACGGAACGACCGCCGCCGGGTGGAAACGCCGGCACCGCGATGACATTTGCAAACAGACATCCAAAGAACGCGCTGATGAAATCGAGTCCCGGCGGGTAGAGCAGCAGCGCCCGCGAGCCGGGCCGTATCCGCAACTGGAGAAATGCCGCGATCGCGCGAGCGCGGCGTTCAAGCTCCGCGTACGTGACCGACGTGCCCTGCCGCTCGCCATCCTCGAGAAACGTGTAGGCGCACGACTCGGGCTGAGCGGCCGCCCGAAAGCGCAGCAGCTCGACCAGCGATGCACCCACGAACGCCTTGCCGCGCGCGCCATCTCGCAACGCCGCGGCCACCGGCGCATTCGAGGCGTCAGCTTGCCTTCGCGGTCGCAGGTAGTTCGGAAACGCGTGTTGATTCGACATGATGAACACCAAAGCGATGCCAGCCGACGAACATGTCTCGCACGTGCTCCTTGTGCTCGTGCAGCTGCTCGATGCGCCACTCTGACGTATCGATGACCGGCATCACGTGGACGTGAACGACTCCGGGCCGCGCATCGAAGCCGAGTCCGGGATCGATCTCGCGAGGAATCCGGAAAAAGAGGGGCACGATGGGCGCTCTCAAGCTGATCGCCAGATGAAAGGCGCCCTTGTTGAAGTGACCGATTTCGCCGGTGGTGATGCGTCCTCCTTCCGGGCTCAGATATACCGATTCGCCAGTTCGTCGCAGGATGCGATCGGCGCGCTGGAAGATCCGGACGCGCTCCGCCTGCCGAGCCTGCGACACGGTGAAAAAGGTGCCCATCAACTGCGCGATGATGCCGAGCGGCACATATTTCCTGAGAAATCCGGACAGGAAAAACCGTGTATTCGGCAAGGCCAGCGCGACGAGGACGAACAGATCGAGCGTCGACGTGTGATTCGACACGTAAACTGTCTGCGTTCGCGGGAACGCGCGGTCTTGATGGACGACGACCCGAACGCCCCACCATCGCAGCACCAGCCGGGCGGTGTGCGACGCAACGGCCGCGTACAACCGCCGCGCGCGGAACAATGTGACGATGGCAACGGGGATGAGGGCGAGCGCCGCGACGGAGATCGTCAGCAGGCTCGCTACCGACAGGACGATGACACGCGGGCGCATCAGCGTGCCTTTCTGCAGACGACCGTCTGCATCGCGAGGTTGCGTCGCTTGAGGAAGGGCAGCACCGGCAGCAGCAGAAGCTGGCCAGCGAAGTACGCGTAGATCGCCTTCTGCATGTTCAGCCCTCGCCCCTTGAGCAGTCGAAATGCGGTTCCGCAGAAGAGATAGAAATACGGCGGGAACGCCCCGTAGGGCAGGTGGTCGAGCACCTCGAACCCCGACCGCTCCATGGTTTTCAGGAGCAGCGCGCGATCGTAGAGCGCAGTGTGCTGAGGCGCCTGCACACCTGGCCACCGGTCGCCGAACAACCGGAACGTGACGCTGTCGAGCCTCGGCACTTCGACAATGAGCCGGCCTTCGGGCGCAAGACTCGCGTGGGCGTGTGCGAGCGAGCGCATCGGGTCGTAGTCGTGCTCGAGAAAGTGCCACATGGTGATGAGGTTGAATCGTTCCCGTTCGAACGGCTGGTCGTAAAACAAGCCGCGATGGAACTCGACCGCTCGAAGGGCCGGACGATCCCCAAGATCCATGAAGTCCACGCCGACGCCGGCGCAGCCGTGCCGGGAGCGCACGTGTGCCAGAAAAGTGCCCGCGCCGCAGCCGACGTCGAGCACCGCCGACGACGGTCCGAGCCGGAGGTAGCGATCGACGATCCGAAGCTTCTCGCGGTCGAGCGACTCGATGGCGCGCCGGAACAGCGGCGCAAGCCATCCCCAGTCGCTGGGCTGCCGATGCGCGATGTACTCCGACTCGTAGTACGACTTGACATGCTCGAGCGTCGGCCGCGGGGACTGGTACACCAGGCTGCAGTCGCGGCAGCGGACGAACGTGAAGCGGCCGGGGCGGCCGGTGAGATCGTCCTCGGCCGTCAGGAACTTCGTGGCCGTCCCGCTGCCGCAGTAGTAGCAGGCGACGGCCTCGAACGCGGGTGCGGACATCATGATGTGACTCCCGCGACATGACGCCTTCCGTGCAGTGCTTCGTACACGCACGCTGTCGCATAGGCGGCCATCGCGGCGGCTGAGAGCCTGCCGCCTTGCGGCACGCCGAGGACCGTCGCGACGACGACGACGAACGCCGGGTATTTGATCAAGAGGATCGAGAACCGCCACATGGCGTCGGGAACGTAGCGTCGTATCCGTCGATAGGCCGCGTAGAAGCCCAGATCCAGAAACACGATCTCGATTGCGGCGGTCGAACCGGCGACGCCGCAAATCGCGACGTTTGTCAGCGCGACGTACATCAACGCGCGCCGGTACGGGGCCGCCGGTGTGCGAACCAGCACCCGTTCCGGATGCGCGGTTCTGTCGTGGTCACGATCCTCGATGTCATCCCATAACCTGAACTGCAGCAGGAGAAGAACCGAGAGAGCGGTCGCGCCCACCAGCGCGGCCGATGCCGGCGGGGCCGTGCTGGCCCAGCGCGCGGCCGCAGCGATGCCGATGGCGGCGAAACCGAAAATCCGCAGCGGGAAACGTGCGCGCAGGTAGGCCCCCAACATGTCAGCTCGCCAACGGGACCGCGATCGAGCAGATCCCTCGATCGCCGTCCACCGTTACCAGCGCGCCGTGCGCGATTCGCCGTGTGGCGTCCTTGATCCCGACTACGCAGGGAAGACCGAATTCGCGCGCGATGATGGCGCCATGCGAGAGCATGCCACCGCGCTCGATGACCAGGCCTGATATCAGACAGAACACTGGAGCCCACCCCGGATCGGTCTGACGGGTGACGAGCACGTCGCCCCGGCGCAGGTGACGGGCTTCGCGAACGTCGGCCAGGACCGCTGCGGGCGCCGTGATTGATCCTCCACACGCGCTCGTTCCGATCATGATCGCCGCATCGTCTGGCGGCGATTCGAAGCGGGCCGCAGCCACGTGGCCCTCGAGCGGAAGATAGCAGCCCTCCGGCAGGCGAACCGTGTCGGGTGGCCGCATGGCCGCAAGACGATCGTGATCCCGACGGCGCAGCGTGATCAGATCCGCGGCGTGATAGGGGAACATGGAGCGTCCGTCTGCGAGATCGCTGACCTCCTGTACCGTCAACATGAACACGTCGTCTCGGTGCGTGATCACCGACCGGCGAACGAGCTCGTCTCCGATGGCGAGCGCGATGGCGCGGCAGCGAGTGTAGAGAAGCGCCTGCTTCAGCCGTACGCGCTCGCGATAGACGACGGCGCGTTGAGTGCAGGGGAGAAGGAATGCGACATAGATGGCTCGCAGAGGCGTGCGACTGGCGAGACCTCCGAACAGACGCCAGGTCTCGGCACGCCGGGTTGCTGCCTGCCGCGCGATCGCCGCCTCGGGCGGCTCGCCTTCCATCGCGGCGTATCCCTTGAGCAGATCGATCACCGGACGCGGATCTTCCTGGAAGCTCGGCTCCGTGAGCATCAACTCGGCCGACGACCGGAATCCCCACTCAGCCAGAAATAGATCGAGATCGCGACGAAACGGCGCGAATCGGTTGTCGTGCCGGATCGCGCTCAACACGTCGGCTGGCTCGCCGTCGAAGAGCCCGCGCAGCGAAACATCCGATCGGATGGTCCGCGAAAGCGCCCAGAGGCGAAGCGGGGGAATGCTCGAGGGTACACCGGGCAATCCACGCAGCAGCCGGTTGTGCAGCGCTCGGTCGTCTTCACTCGCGAGCGCACGCTGGAGGAGCGCGTAGCACACCATCGCCGCGGTGTCGGCGAGCGATGCGTTTGTCCAGCGATGGCATCGGATATCGACAAATCCGCGGAGGTCGTCGACCAGCTCTCCGAGCGTCCGGCCGACGAGGCATTCTGGGCCGACGCGCGCGGCGAAGCGATCGGCCGCTCGCTCGAACGAGCGCACGCGACGGCGAAGGAACAGAAACTGCCACGCAGTCTGCGCCGCGATCCGCAGAAGCTCCGCCGCCTGCGTCAGGCGACCGCGTCGAGTGTGCCAGCTCAAAGCATCGGGCGGCTGCGACGCCGTCTCATCGACTCCGACGAACTGGTTGAACGCTGCCGCGAGCCGTTCGCCGAACGGCGCCATGCGAAGCACCGCGTGGATGTTCGTCAGGTTGTAGTACATCCGCGCCCCGTGGACGCCGATGACCCCGGCGAGGCGCCGGTCCATCGCGCGCAGTCGGCGCCGCGACACGCCGAAGGCGAGCCCGAGATTGCGGAAGTAGTGGTAGTAACCCGCCTCCGCGATCGAATAGAGCAGCGGCGAAATTGCCCGCGGGAAATTCTCGTTGACGTTGGCATTCGACCACAGCACATCGGGCCGACGATTCGGGTCGCCATCTCCCCCGGTGGATGTCGTGATGGGGCGGGTTTGGAGAATCCAGAGCACGCCGTCCTGGTCGATTGCCCACTCGATGTCCTGAGCCGCGCCCAGCTGGGCTTCCAGTCTGAGCGAAAGCCGTGACAGCTCGACGACCTGTTCTGGCGCGAAGGACGCGGTGCTGTCGATTCCGGCGGTCTCGGCGTCGGGCGATGTCGCGGTTTGAACACTCAGCGTTGTCCGCGAAACAACGAGCCGATACGGATCAACGCGGCCTGAGACCAGGGCATCCCCGAGGCCCGCGCAGTACTCGATGACGAGATCGTCCGGCCCCGATTGCGCGAGGCCTTGCGGCGCTCGCGTGAACAGCACGCCCGATATGCGCGCCGCGATCTGTCGCTCGACGATGACGGCCATGCTGCTGAAGGGCAGTCGGCGCGCCGCCCGGTAGAACAGCGCGCGGTTGGACCAGCACGACGCCCAGCACGCAAGAACAGCGTGGCGGAGCTCGGCCTCGCTCCTCACCCCGAGAATCGAATCGAACTGGCCGGCAAATGACGCCCGCGCGCCGTCTTCGCCACCCGCCGAACTGCGGACCGCGACTTCTTGATGAAGGGGCAGTCGTCCGGCGATGGCGTGGAGCTCGTCCTGAACGGGGGCTGGGAGCGTCGCCGTCATCACGAGGGTTCGGATGGCCTCAGCTGTGCGCCGCAGCCGTTCCGGCTCGTTCGGATCGAGAGCTCGCGTCAGACGCTCGAGCCGATCGGTCAACCTGTTGTGGGCGATGAATTCATCAAAAGCTGCCCGCGTCAGCACTGTTCCCTCGGGAACCGGCGCCCCGAGGGCGATCAATCGGGCCAGGTTCTGCGCCTTGCCGCCGACCTCGGCCTCGTTGGTGGCATCAGCAAGCGCGATCCCGAACGTCATGCGGCACGCGCCTTTCCGCCGAGTTGAAACAGGAGCAAGCTGAAAGACGCATGGAGAAGCGGGCCGACGATCAGAACATACGCCCAGGTGAGCCAGGACACCGGCGCCACGATCGTCAGCGCGACCAGCATTCCGAGAATCGAGTCGATTCGGTCGAAGACGCCGAAGAGCCGGCGCGCGTAGACAGCGTCCGCAGCCTGGCCGGGCGCGATCCCAAGCTGGCGTTTCACGAACGAGTTCGGCAGCTCGCCGAGCATGAACCCCATGCCGGCCCACATGCCCAGGAGCCCGTAGTCTGCTGACGCTCCGGGCCATAGTCCCGTCTGGCCGGACGGCGATCCCTCGAGCAGGCCCGCGAGTGCTGCAAATGAGAGCCCGGTGGCCGGCACCATGATCACGAAGCCCCGCAGGGTCTTGTTCGCGCCGAAGATTCGTCGTCCGCGAAATGTCCTCCCTCCATCCAGCGGGATGGCAAAACGGCGGGAGAGGGGCAGCGCCAACCACGCGGTCTGTGAGACGCCCGCCAGCGTGAACGCGCCCACGAGAAAAGCGGCGCACGCAGCCGGGTTCAGTAGCGCGCCCGTCATACGTCGAACCCCGACTCATTCCGGTTTTGGAACAGAAACACGTCGCCGGGAATCGCGCGAGCGGCCGGTACCCACTCTCGCCAGCTCACTTCGTTGGCCGCAGCGTACGGAACTTCATTCAAGCGGTATCCCGGCACGAACGGATACATGTGATGGAGCTCGTGGGCGTCGAAGTGGAGGCAGATGCGCGACAACCACGGTGGCAGGCGGAGCGATCGCGTAAAGGGCTCCTGAGCCAGGGCTCGATATGGTTCGACCACGCGGCCCTGGCTCAGCCCCATCGGCACGTGCGTGTGCTGGCTGAGGAGGAGCACATCCTCCGCCATCAGGGCCAGGACCAGCGCGACGCCCACAGTTCGGGCAACCGGCATTGGACCGACGAGCAGAACAACGGCGACATACGTGGCAGTCTGCGCCACCGCGTTCGTGATGAAGTTCCGCCGGGCGCGTCGATCGGAGCGGAACAGTTGCATTAAACGAGGCATGTTCCAGAAGTTGTCGACGCGATACACGGTCGAGAAGAGCGGAATCCACCACTTCCAGCACACGTTCACCGCCCAGCGCTCGAATCGGCTGCGTGGCCGAGGCGTCAGCGACACCGTCGTCGGATCGAGATCCTGCCAGCCGGTCCATCGGTGATGACGGGCGTGAATACGGCGCCAGCATTCGAAGGGAATCACGGCAAAGAAGCCGGCGACATAGCCGGCAGGGCGGTGAAGAGCGTGGGTGCGAAAGAGCGTGTCGTGGCCGCACTCGTGCAGCACCACGAACCATTCGACAAGCGCCGCGGCGAGGACGACCTGGCCAAGCGCCCACAGAAACACGGCGTCATGGCTCGAGAGCCAGCCGGCCGCTACGGTGGCGGCCAGGGTGCCGCCGACGACCAATATGCCACTCAGATTTCCTGGCTTCAGGTGGTACAGATCAGCCGAACGGGGAGGTGTGTCTGCTCGCATGTTCGTCTGAGTTGAGACGTTACGGCAGGCGGCAGAGAGAAGTCCTGAGGACGCTCTGAATTTCAGATCAAGATCTTCTGAGCGCGTGTGGCCGATCAAGAAAGGCGCGCACTTGAGGGCGAAAAACGCCGGCAATCGGGATGGCTCTTCGGTCGTCGAGTTACGGCTCGATGGAGTCGCGGCGCCAGCCGGCCGCTGAATCGGCGAGGTTATTCCGAAAGAACGCCCTCTAAAAGTTTCGCGCTACGTATGCCTGAGGAGGAAGTACTCGCCTGAAGCCGTCGGAATCCGACCGCCGGTGCCGACCTGAAGCGGTGTACAATGTACATCATGAAGCGGTACACCGTCAGTCAGGTTCGTGGACGCCTCGCCGAAGCCCTCGATCAGGCAGACCGTGGTGTGCCGGTTATCATCGAACGAAAGGGAATCCGGTACTCCCTCAAGGCTGAACCGCCGGCGACGGCCCGACGGTGGAAGAAATCGGTGATCGAGATTCTGGATCCGGCGGTCGCCGAGGGCCAATGGACGTGGGACCTCGGTCCTGACGGCTTACGGTTCCGGGGCGGCCGTTCGCGGCGATGATCCTGCTCGACACCAGCGCCCTGCTCTGGCTCGAGGGCGGCCATCGGCGTGTGCGCGTGTTGGCCTCCGGCCACCAGCCGCTCTATATGTCACCTGCGACCCTCCTGGAGCTCCAGATCCTGCGCGAAGCGGGCCGAATCCGGCTCCGGGCCGGATCCGTGGCGTCACTCGCCCACGACGATCGCTGGCTGCTGGACGAGCCACCTGCGGGGCGCTGGTTCGACACAGCACTCGATCTGACGTGGACCCGCGACCCGTTCGACCGCCTGATTGTCGCGCACGCGCAGCTCCGCGGCTGGCGTCTGGCCACCGCCGACAAAGCCGTGCTCGCGCATTTGCCTGAGGCGGGGCGATTGGAGCTGTGACCGCGGATTCTCCTCAAACGGGTTGACACAGCACGTGTGACGCTCGAGCCCGATCGCTCCGGCCTGATCGCGTGCCAAGGAGTATTTGAGATGAGCATGAATGAACAGAATTTCGCTCTGAATCGTCGGCGTTTTCTCGAATGCTTTCCCGCTGGAACCTTTGCGCTGATGCCGGGTGCCTTGATGGCAGTGGCGCAGGATGCACGGCGAATCACGCCCGAAATCCTCGAGGCGGCCGCGAAGATTGCGGGTGTCTCGTTTTCGCGCGAAGAGCAACAAGCCATTCTCGCGCGGCTGAATAGTCCGGCCGGGCCGCTCCCGGGCTTCGACGCCCTGCGACACGCCGATCTTGGAAACACTCAACCGGCATTCGTGTTCAATCCCGTTCTTCCCGGTAAAACTCTGCCGAGCGAGCGCCGGCCGTTCCGGCGGCAATCGATCGATGTCCGCTTGCCGGCGACGGATGAAGAGTTGGCATTCCTTCCCGTCACCCATTTGTCGAGACTCATTGAGACCCGCCGGATTAAACCTTCCGATCTCACGAAGTTGTACTTGTCGCGGCTGAAGCGATACGACCCGAAACTACTGTGTGTGGTCAATCTCACCGAAGACCTTGCCTTGAAGCAGGCTCGTCAGGCGGATGACGAAATCGCCGCAGGCAGATATCGTGGACCGCTGCACGGCATTCCATGGGGGCTCAAGGATCTGTTCGCCGTTCGAGGAACAAAGACGACGTGGGGAATGTCGCCATATCGCGATCGTGTGATCGACATGGACGCCACGGTCTACAGCAAACTCACGGAAGCCGGCGCGATCCTCATCGCGAAACTTTCGACCGGAGCCTTGGCCGTGACCGCGCGCTGGTTCGGAGGCCTGACGCGCTGTCCGTGGAATACTCAGGAGGATGCATCGGGATCGTCGGCCGGACCGGGCGCGGCGACTGCAGCAGGACTGGTTGGTTTCTCGGTTGGATCGGATACCGGCGGGTCGATCATCGGCCCCGCCAGTCGCAACGGCGTGACTGGTCTACGGCCCACGTTCGGTCGCGTCAGCCGTCATGGCGGAATGGTGCTGGCATGGACGCAGGACACGGTTGGTCCGATATGCCGATCCGCCGAAGACTGCGCACTGGTGTTCAATGCGATCCAGGGACCGGACGGCAAGGACAACAGCCTCATCGATGTGCCGTTCAATTGGGACGCAGCCTCGGATGTGGCCCAACTTCGCGTGGGTTACCTGCGCGCCGCGTTCGAAGGCCCGATCCCCGATAATCCCCGGGATCCCAGCATCGCCGAGTTCGAGCGCGCAACGCGCACCAATAATCAGGAGGCGCTTCGGGTCCTTCGCTCGCTCGGTGTGAACCTCGTGCCCTTCGACCTGCCGGATGTTCCGATCTCCGCAATCGACTTCATCCGCTATGCCGAAACCGCGGCATTCTTCGATGACGTGACGCGAAGCGGTCTGCTCACGCAAGTTGAGGAAGGACCGGAGAAGAGCGCCAGGCCGATCGAGATCCGTAGCGCGTACTTCACGCCGGCAGTGGAGTTCATTCAAGCGAACCGGTTCCGCACGCGGGTCATGCAGAAGATGGACGAGGCGATGTCTGGTCTCGACCTGTTTGTTGGGAGCCAGCAATTGCTCACGAACCGCACCGGTCACCCGGTGGTCAGCATGCCAAGCGGATTGTATCGTGGGTTACCGACCGCGCTGCACTTCACAGGCAAGATCTTCGGCGATTCGGAGATTCTGCTCCTTGCGAATGCCTTTCAGTCCGCGACGAGTCACCACTTGGCAACGCCACCTCTATAGATGAGGAGTCCGCCGATTCCAAGGGCGACGAGCGTCAGTGTTAATCCGTACTCCTCGTAAAACGATTCAGGATTTTGCGCATGACGATAGGAAGCATTAGCAGCATGAAATCACCGCGGTGAACACCAGCATTCGCACATCTCCGGCCATGCCCGCAGCACGCGACAGGTCGGGAGGCAGATGCGGAGCGAGGGCGGCAGTCACGGCCAGTGCGACCAGAAAGCCAGCGATCCCGCCGATGCCGGCCAACAACAGACTCTCCGTCAGAAGTTGTCGTGCGAGCCGCCCGCGGCTGGCACCGAGCGCAGCCCGGACCGCCATCTCTGTTTGGCGCCCCGCCGCCCGGCTCAACAGAAGGTTCGCGACGTTCGCGCAGGCGATCAGCAGCACCAGTCCAACGGCGCCAAGCAGCGTCGCCAGTGGCGCGCGAACAGTCGCCGTGACCCGCTCCGCCAGCGAAACCGCCGCGATTCCCTTATCGCGGTTGTTGTCGGGATACAGTCGCGCCATGTTGGCCGCGATAACATCGAGTTCCGCCTGGGCCTCCGTGAGTGTGACGCCAGGCGCGAGCCGCGCGATCACCCGCAGCGGATGCGTCCCGCGCTGCAGTCGCTGAAGATCGAGCGCCAGCGGAACCCAAATGTCGGGTTGGCTGCGCGTCTGAAAATCTGCCGCCGTGCTCCCGAACTGAAAACCCGCCGGCAGGACGCCGACCACCGTGTAGCTGTCGTCGTTCAGGGTGATGGCTCTACCTGCGATCTCGCGGTCGGCGCCGAACTGTTCGCGCCACACTGAGTAGCCCAGAATCGCAACGCGATTCCGGCCAGGCCGGTCCTCCTCCGGAAGAAAATTGCGGCCCAGCGTGAAACGGGTCCCTAATACGGAAAAGAAACTCGACGAAACGTTCGCTCCGGCCAACCGCGACGCCTCGCTCTGTCCGTCCAGAATGAAGCTGGACGCACTCACCGCCGCCATCTCGCTGAACGACCTGCTCGCGCCGCGCCAATCCACGAAATTCGCCGGTGCCACTGTGCTCGGCGTTCCATCGCGCTGCCGTTCCCAAAGCGTCACGATGCGGCTCGGCTCGGGATAAGGCAGCGGCTTGAACAACACCGCATTGCACACGCTGAAAATAGCCGTATTCGCACCGATCCCGAGCGCCAGCGTCACCACGGCTGCCGCCGCGAAGGCCCGATTCTTTCGCAGCATTCGGACCGCGTAGGCCAGATCCGCCCGCACTGACTCGATGGCCGGGAACATCTGCATGCTCCTCCGGTCGTCCTCCAAGAACGTGGTATTGCCGAACTGCCGCCGCGCCGCCAGCATGGCGGCTTCTGCCGTCATGCCCTGCCGGCGATAGCGCTCCGTCAGCAATCGGACGTGTTCCTCGATCTCCGCCTGAAACTCCGGGTCGCGCGGCTCATCGAGAACCGTGGCGCGAATCCGAGTCCACAATTTCAGAAGCCACCGCCGGATCATGACCTCTGACCCGCGAGCCGCAGCACGCGTCCGATCACTCCGGAAATCCGCTCCCAGTCCTCCGTCTCCCTCGCCAGTTGTCTCAGGCCGCTCTTCGTAATTGAATAGAATTTTGCCTTCCGATTGTATCTCTGCTTCATAGTCAATTCGAACCAGCTGGCAGCGCGTAGGCCGTCAGCGTGGTGCCGGATGGCAGCAGGACGTACTGGCGGCCATCGACCATGTAGGTGATTGCTCCCGCGTACACCGCGGATCCAGTCTGGAAGTGCCAGAGATTCTTTCCCGTGCGCGCGTCGAACGCCATGAAGTTGCCCGAAGCGCCGGCGAACACCAGGCCCGAGGCAGTCGACAGCACGCCCGCCCATGACTGGGGGCTCGTGTAGGGAAAGTCCCAGCGCTTCTCCCCGGTCGCCACGTCGATCGCGCGCAAGGCGCTGCGCGATTCGCCGACCCGCTGGACGGCGCCGCCTCGATAGCTGTCGCCGGGGTTGTAGTCGTCCTTCCACGTGTAGAAGATGCCGCAGGATTCCCGCGCCGTGACGAACAGGAGCCCGAGGGCCTTATCGAACGACGGTGGCATCCAGTTGGTCCCTCCGCTCTGATCCGGACACACCCGCGTCCCCTCTTCGCTTGGGATGTTGTTCGGAAGGAGCATGGGGCGGCCGTCGGCTCGAATCTCCTTCGCCCAGCTCGTCTCGATGAATGGCTTCCCCCTGATCAGTTTCCCGGTCGCCCGGTCGAGGAGATAGAAGAAGCCATTGCGGTTCGCGAACATCACGACCTTGCGCGGCTGACCGCCGATCGTCAGGTCGGCCAGGACGGGATTCTGGGTCGAGTCCCAGTCCCACACGTCGTGTGGCGTGAACTGATAGTGCCAGCGCAGACGGCCCGTGTCGGCGTCGAGTGCCACGATGGACGCGGTGTACAGGTTGTCGCCTTCACGCGCGCTCCCGTCGTAGTCCGGTCCCGCGTTGCCGGTGCCCCAGTAGACCAGGTTCAGCTCCGGATCGTACGCGCCGGTCGCCCAGGTCGATCCGCCACCTTTCTCCCAGGCCTTCGGGTCCATTCCCCGCCATGTGGTGTGGCCGGGATCCTCGGGTCCCGCCGTCGTGAAAAACCGCCAGCTGCGCTTCCCCGTCTGCGCGTCGTACGCATCGATGAAGCCGCGGACGCCGTACTCGGCACCGGCCATGCCGACGATGACCTTGTCCTTCACGACGAGCGGCGCCGCGGTCGCGCTGTAGCCGTTCCGGTAATTCTCCATGACGGTGTCCCAGAGCATGGCGCCGGTCTTCATGCTGATCGCCATGACGTGCGCGTCGAGAGTGGTCTTGAACAGACGATCGCCGAGCACGCCGAACCCGCGGTTGACAAGTCCGCAGCAGGCGATCAGATCTCTGGGCAGCTCGCGGCGTTGGCGCCAGAGCTGGCGGCCGGTCCGGGCGTCGATCGCCCAGCCGGTGTCGAGGGGGCCCGTGACGTAAATGATGCCGTCCAGCACGAGCGGTGTGGCTTCGAATTTGCCCAGCGTGTCGGTCTGGAAGGCCCACTGCGCCGTGAGGCGGTGCACGTTCTCCGGCGTGATTTGCGTGAGCGGACTATGGCGCTGATTGGAGTAGTCACCCGAGTAGATGAGCCAGCGCGACGCGTCCTTCAGACCGTCGCGCAAGTCCTGCGGCGTCACCTGCGGCGCGGCGATCTGCTGCGCGGCGACGGACCACGTGCCTGCGGCCGCTATCACGGCCGTCAGCTGTAAGGTGCGATCGATGATTGCGCGCATATGCCTCCTCAACGACGTTCCGCGTCCGTTACACGCAGCGTGGTCAGATACTGCAGGAGATCGTCGAGCGCGCGATCGTTCAGTTGCTCCGCGCTGTACGCCGGCATCACTGTCCGCGGCTCGGTCAGGATCTCGGTCAGGTTCGCTTTCAGATAGCCCTGAAGCCGCTCGCGCATGTCGACGATCTGGATCGAGAACTCATCTTCGTTCTTCTTCACGCCTCGAATCCGCTGGCCGTCGCGCGTGACGACCGTCACCGCCTCGTAACCAGGCCGGACATTGTCGCTCGTGCCGCGCACTTTGTTCAGGAGCACGGGGCGCGAACGGCCCGATCCGACCCGCGACAGGTCCGGGCCCAACTGCCCGCCCCGTCCGTTGACCATGTGACAACTGCTGCAGTTGGCGCGGAAGATCCGCTCGCCGTTTTGCGCGTCGCCGGAAGCGGGCGTGCTGGGAGCCGCTTTCAGCGTGTCCAGATACGCCAGCACCTGCCAGATGTCGCGGTCCGACACGCGCAGGGGGTCGGCGGGAGTCATCTCGGTGCCGGGCACGCCGCGGCGAACGATCCCGAACAGGCGCTCGTCGGTGTAGCCGGATGCCGACAGCCCGGTGATATCCGGACCGATATAACCGCGCGCGTCCGGTCCGTGACAGCCCGCGCATCGCGAGCGGAACTTCGTGCCGCCTTCACGAATGGCGTCCTGGTTCCCCTGCAGCGGATTCTTCGTCACGCGCGCCTCTGTCCGCGCGGTCCGATCCTGCAGCGCCACACCCCCGCGATCCGGCGTCGCGGCAAGGAAGACACCGGTGAATCCGACCATCACGGCCCCCAGCACCGGGACGCTCCATCTCATATGTAACTCCTTCGCTCGCCTAAAAGGCTCGCGCTCCGCCTCGCCTAAAAGGCGCTCGCGCTTCATCCGCCGGAGCGCGAGGCTTTCATCCCGGAGAGCACGGGATGCAGGCAGCCGGGCGTTCAGGGGATCTACGCTACCTCCAAGCGGACCGGTTCGCCAGCGGTAAATGAGGTACACTACCCGCCCGTTTCGCCAAGCAAGGGCGGGCGCGGTTCACACGCGGCGGGTTGAGGAGGCGGGTTGATGAAGCCGAACAGTCGGTGGATACAGCTGGTCGTGGGCATCATCTGCATGGTGATGATCGCCAACCTGCAATACGGCTGGACCTACTTTGTCGATCCCATGAACGCCAAGTACCATTGGGGCCGCACGGATATCCAGATCGCCTTCACGATCTTCATCGCCACCGAGACATGGCTGGTGCCGGTGGAAGGGTGGTTCGTCGATCGCTTCGGTCCGCGGATCGTGATCATGTTCGGCGGCATCGTCGTGGCGCTCGGCTGGTCGCTCAACTCGGTCGCGAGTTCGCTCCCGATGCTGTACTTCGCGGCTGCGCTCTCCGGCATCGGCGCCGGAGCCGTCTATGGCACCTGCGTCGGCAACGCGCTCAAATGGTTCGCCGACCGGCGGGGCCTTGCGGCCGGCCTCACTGCCGCCGGCTTCGGCGCCGGCGCCGCGGCGACGGTTTATCCCATCATCCAGACGATCAAAACCTATGGCTATGAGAGCGCGTTCCTCTGGTTTGGGGTCGGCCAGGGGTTGATCGTTCTCGTGCTGTCACAGTTTCTGAGAGCGCCGAAGCCCGGAGAGGCGCCGAAGGCGGCGCCGCGATTCAGCCAGAGCTTGCGCGACTACACGCCGATGGAGATGGTGCAGACGCCGCTTTTCTGGATTCTGTACGTGATGTTCGTGCTGGTCGCGGCGAGCGGCCTCGTCGTGACGGCGCAGGTGGCGCCGATCGCCAGGGACTACAAGATCGCGGGATTGCCGGTGACCTTCTTGTTCATCAGCTCAACTGTGATCGTCATGGCCGGGATCGTCGACAACATCCTGAACGGATTGGCGCGGCCGACCTTCGGCTGGGTGTCCGACCACATCGGACGAGAGAACACGATGGCGATCGTCTTCGCCTGCGGCGCCGGCGCCTACTGGGCGCTTGGCACCATCGGCAACTCGCCGTGGACCTTCATCGCCACCGCAGGCCTCGTCTACTTCACCTGGGGCGAGATCTACAGCCTCTTCCCGGCGACCTGTACCGATATCTACGGGTCGAAATATACGACCACCAATGCAGGTCTGCTCTACACGGCGAAGGGCACCGCGTCGTTCCTGGTGCCGGCGGCGAGCTGGCTTCAGAGCCAGACCGGCAGCTGGCATGCGGTCTTCGTGGTGGCGACGATCGCCAATCTGGCGGTTGCCGCCACCGCCTTCTTCGTCGTCAAGCCGATGCGGGCGGCCAAGCGGACGGCCGAGCTCTCGTCGCCGCTCGCCCACGCGATTGAATAAACCCCTCGTCTTTCGTCGGCAGATGGTTCCGCACCGGCGATCGAGGCTACCTGGACGACGACGGCTACCTGTGGCTCGTACGGAGTGCGGTCGACGAGATCGATTTGCCCGCGCTGACACTGCGATCGCTCGGCTAAAGCTAAAAAGCCTTCGCGCTACGGGGGCGCCTCGGTTTGCGGAGCGCGACGATCGTGGTCGAGCGGCCGCTGGCTTCTGGAGCGCGAAGACTTCAGCCGAGGTCACGGTCTGCTGGAGCGCGAAGGCTTCAGCCGAGCGATCCGAATACCGGCGGCGCTTCAGGGATCGCCGCGCCGTCGTGCCGCGGGTCCGAGGCGCCGAAGTGGACGCCTGAGCCGTCGCTCATCACCGCCTGTCCGTAGCCGAACGTTCCGGTCCGCGGAGGAACCGCCGCTACTTCATGTCCCAGCGTCGCGAGCTCGTTCCTGGCAGCCTGCGGCACGAGCTCCTCGACAAGCACATCCGCGCCAGTGAAGGTCCCTTTCGTGAAGCGCCCGGCCTCCAGCGCCTGCTGGATGTCCAGGCCGTAGTCGACGATGTTCGCGACGAACTGCGCGTGGGCCTGGGCCTGGTTGAACGCGCCCATGATCCCGAACCCGATTCGAGTGTCGCCCTTCCGCATGAATGCCGGAATGATCGTGTGCAGCGGCCGCTTGCGCGGCGCCAGCGCGTTCGGGTGCGTCTCGTCCAGCGTGAAGAGCGCGCCTCGATTCTGCAGCGCGAAGCCGGTTCCGGGCGGGACGATCGCGCTGCCGAACCCCCGGTAGATGCTCTGAATCAGCGAGACGATGTTGCCGTTTTTGTCGATGACCGAAAGGTAGATCGTGTCGCCGCCGGCCGACGTGGTGAGGCCGTCGAAGACCGACGGCGCGACGGCGCGGGCGGCGCTCGCCGGATCGATCAGGCGCGCGCGTTCTTTCGCGTGCGCCTTGTCCAGCATTCCCGGGATCGGGGTCCCGGCGAAGCGCAGATCACCGACGTACTGCAGCATATCGGCGTAGGCGAGCTTTTTCGCCTCGATCATCACGTGCAGCGCCCTCGCGCCATGGAAGCCGTAGTCGGCGAGCGGGAATTGCTCCATCAGGTTGAGCATCATCAAGGCGGCGATGCCCTGCGTATTCGGCGGCAGCTCGTACACCTCCCAGCCCCGATAAGTCGTCGACATCGGCTCGACCCACTCGGGCTCGAGCTCGCTGAGATCGGCGGCGGTCATCGTGCCGCCTTTCTCACGAGAGATCGCGACGATCGCGTCGGCCGTCCTGCCCCCGTAGAATCCCGCCGGTCCGTGCCTGGCGATCAGGCGCAGCGAGCCGGCGAGGTCCGGGTTTCTGAACAATTCGCCGGCGCGAGGCGCGCGGCCGTCTGGCAGGTACGTCTTCGCCGCATCGGGCTCGGCGGCCAGTTTTTCCGTCAGCCCCATCCACGAAGCAGCGATGACGTCGGAGACCGGAAAGCCCTCGTCGGCGTAGAAGATCGCCGCCGCGAGGAGATCCGACATCGGCCACGTGCCCAGGCGCGCGCGCAGCGCCTCCCATCCGGCGACGGCGCCGGGGACGGTCACCGCATGGATGCCGCTTTCCGGCATCCGCGCCACGCCCTTGGATTTCAGCAGCGCCGGCGTCAACCCGCTCGGCGCCCATCCGCTGGCGTTGAGCCCGTGCAACGTGCCGGTCCTGGCTTCGGGTGGCGACCGCGGCGTCAATCGCGTTGCCGCCGCGCTCGAGCACCTGCACGCCGGCGCGCGCCGCGAGCGGTTGGCTGGCGGCGACGATGCCGTACCGCGTGGCGATGCGCGATCGACCGGCAATTACACTCATCCGGCGATCCTACACAACTCCTGTCACGCTGCCACAGCGTCCACGACGCTTGAACGCGGAGCCCGCAAAGCCCGCAGAGACAAGACCCGATTTTCTTGTTTTCGTGTCCTTCGTGTTTTCGTGGTTTACTGTCCAGCGTGAAACCTGGCCGTCACTTTCTTCAAATCCCGGGGCCGACAAACGTGCCGGACCGGATCCTGCGCGCCATCGCGCACCCGACCATCGATCACCGTGGCCAGGCCTTCGCGGTGCTCGGGCGCGAGGTGCTCGACGGCCTTCAGCGCGTGTTTCAGACCTCGGGACACGTCGTGATCTATCCCTCGTCCGGCACCGGCGCGTGGGAGGCGGCGCTCGTGAATACCCTGTCGCCCGGCGACAACGTGCTGATGTTCGAGACCGGCCACTTCGCCGTGCTCTGGCGCGACATGGCCGCGCGGCTCGGTCTGCAGGTCGACTTCATTCCCGGCGACTGGCGCCACGGCGTCGATCCCGCCATCGTCGAACAGAAGCTCGCTGAGGATCGCGGCCGCGCCATCATGGCTGTCGCGGTCGTGCACAACGAGACGTCGACCGGCGTCACGAGTCGAATCCCTGACGTCAGGCGAGCGATTGATGAAGCCCGCCATCCGGCGCTGCTCCTCGTGGATACCATCTCGTCGCTCGGGTCCATCGACTATCGGCACGACGAATGGCGCGTGGACGTCACGGTGAGCTGCTCGCAGAAAGGTCTGATGCTGCCGCCGGGGCTCGGCTTCAACGCGATCAGCGAGAGGGCGCTTGCGGCATCTTCCTCCGCGCGTCTGCCCAGGTCGTACTGGGACTGGGCGCCGATGATCAAGGACAACGCGGCTGGCTTCTTCCCTTATACGCCGGCGACGAATCTGCTCTACGGGCTGCGCGAGGCCGTTCGGATGCTGATGGACGAAGGGCTGGTCAATGTGTTTGCCAGGCATCAGCGGTTCGCCGAGGCGACGCGCCGCGCGGTCGCCGGGTGGGGGCTCGAGATTCTGTGCGCGAAGCCTGAGGAATACAGCCCCGCGCTGACCGCGGTCGTGATGCCTGCGGATCACGATGCGGACGCCTTTCGAACGCTCGTGCTCGAGCGATTCGATATGTCGCTCGGCGCCGGCCTTGGCAAGCTGAAGGGGAAGATCTTCCGCATCGGCCATCTCGGCGACTTCAACGACCTCATGCTCGCCGGCACCCTCAGCGGCGTCGAGATGGGCCTCGCCGCGTCCGGTGTTCCGTTCATGCGCGGAGGCGTCACGGCGGCGCTCGAGTACCTCGCTTCAGAGACGGGCAGGCCGGCGCTCACGTAGGCACCGCGCATGGGGCACTCTCACGTGGGGCGCCGCTTTAGCAGTGCCATGGGTAGGGCGCCGCGCATGGGACACTCTCTCAGTAGGGCGCCGCTTTAGCGGTGCCATAGGCATGACATCCGACATCTGCACTCTCAGCGCCATCGACCTCGCGCGGCTGATCCGCGCGAAGGATCTTTCTGCCCGGGACGTCGTGGCCGCGCACCTGGATCAGATCGAGCGCATCAACCCCGCGGTCAACGCAATCGTCACGCTCGTCGCGGACCAGGCGATGGCTCGTGCGCGGCTTGCGGACGAAGCCTCTTCGCGCGGGGAGCCGCTCGGACCGCTGCACGGGCTGCCAATCGCGCACAAGGATCTCCAACCGACGAAAGGGATCCGCACGACGTTCGGGTCGCCGATCTTCAAGGACTTCCTCCCCGCCGAGGATTCGCTGCTCGTGGAACGCTTCCGGAATGCGGGCGCCATCCTGGTCGGCAAGACCAACACGCCGGAGTTCGGCGCCGGATCGCAGACGTTCAACGAGGTCTTCGGTTCAACGTTGAATCCGTACGACCGCAGCAAGACGTGCGGCGGAAGCAGCGGGGGAGCCGCGGTCGCGCTCGCCACCGGCATGCTGCCGATCGCCGACGGCACCGACATGGGCGGGTCTCTCCGCAACCCTGCCAGCTTCTGCAATGTCGTCGGCTTGCGGCCGTCGCCGGGCCGGGTGCCGACGTGGCCGGCGGCCACGGCCTGGTCCACGCTGAGCGTCGATGGCCCGATGGGGCGCAGCGTCGCCGACGTCGCGCTGATGCTCAGCGCCCTCGCCGGGCCTGACGCGCGATCGCCGATCGCGCTCGACGCTGCAGGGAGCCGGTTCGCGGCGCCGCTCGATCGCGACGTCAACGGTGTGCGGATCGCGTGGTGGAAAAACCTGGGCGGCGTTCCCGTGGATCGCCGGGTTCGAGACGCCGTGAACGAGCAGCGCCCCGTGTTCGAGTCGCTCGGCTGCAGGGTCGACGAGGCCGAGCCCGACTTCACCGACTTCGACGCGGTGTTCAAGACCGTGCGCGCGCTGGCGTTCGTCACCGGTGTGGCTCCCCGCGTCGCGCGGCACCGCGGGCTGGTGAAGGACACGATTCTCTGGGAGATCGATCGGGGCGAGAAGCTGACCGCCGCGGAGATCGCGCGGGCGGAGACGAAACGGACCGAGCTCTATCAGCGCATGCGCCGGTTCATGGAGCGCTACGAGTTCTTCGTGCTGCCGGTCGCGCAGGTCCCGCCGTTCGACGTCGATCAGCCTTACATCACCGAGATCGACGGCGTCGCGATGGAGACCTACATCGACTGGATGAAGTCGTGCTATTTCATCTCGCTCGTGGGGAACCCGGCGATCTCTGTACCGTGCGGGTTCATGGCTGAAGGGCTGCCTGTCGGTCTGCAAATCGTCGCCCGCCACCGTGATGACTGGGGACTGCTGCAGATCGCGCACGCGTTCGAGCAGGCGTCAGGCGTCAGCCGCCGCTGGCCCGGGCCGTAGTAGGCGCCCCGGGTGTTCTGCCCGGTTGCCTCAGCAGGATCACGGCGATCGCACCGAACGCGAGATTCGGCATCCAGCCCGCGGCGACCGCAGGCAGCCAATCGATGAGCCCCGCCCATCGTGATTCCATCAGAAGCAGCAATCACCGGATCGATCAGCCGCTCCATTGCGGCGGTTCCGCAGACGCGTGATGCCATCGAGCGAAGGCGGTCGCCGGGCCGTATCATCGCGCGAACTCCGGGCTGAGACGGCGCGCGACGTGCGTCCACGCGTCCAGCACCCGTCGTCCAAACGCCGTCGGTTCATAGATGCGGCGGGGGAGGCCTCCGGCCTCCGGCGGAGCGTCTTCTTCAGTCGCCCTTTCGAGGCGGCGATCAACTGCAGTCCGTACAAGGCGGGCTCCCGAACGAGCAGGTCGAGGATCAACGCTTCCTTGGGAGGGAGCGTCGGGATGCGATGTGGGGCCGGCACGCGTTCTATCTTACACAATGTAAGACTGCTGTCAAGGCGGAGCCCACAAGCCGGTTGCGAACGCTCGGCTGAAGAACTCGCGCTTCACGCGGCCGCTGGAGGGCGAGCCTTTCAGGCGAGCCGAAGTCGCTCGGCTGACCAGCCTCCGCCAAGGCTTCGGCGGTCCGCCGTAGCTTCAGCGAAGGCGGAAAGCCTCGCGCTGCGATGAAGGCGGGAACGTGTCACCGCAATTGCAAAAATGCCGGCGGGCACCAACCGACTAGTGAGGGGCGAACGGTGCTAATCGCTGCGAAGAACGAGCGCCGGATCGGTTCGAGTTACTCGACGCGCGGGCGCGGCGATGGCAATGCCGACGACGAAAAACAAGACAGCAGCCACCGCGGCAAACGCCACGGGATCCGTCGAATCGATATCTGCGAGCACCGAACGGAGCATTCTGGATGCCCCTGTCGCGAGCAGAACGCCCGGGACCAGGCCTGCCGCAACGATCGCCGCCGCGCGTCCCGCAATTGCTCCTTGAAGCCGCGCCGGATTCGCGCCAAGGGCCAGGCGCAGCGCATACTCGAATCGGCGCAGTGCGAGGTCGTGCGTGACGATGCCGAAGATGCCCAGGCCGGCGACGACGACGGCAAGCGCAGCAAACGCAAGAAAACACACAGCCATCACGCGGCGTGTCGGCATACCGGGCGAGGTTTGCACGATGTCCTCCATCGGGCGCACACCGTACACGGGCAGCTCGCGATCCAATCGTTCCACTTCCGTGCGCAGTATTGAGAGGATGTCGGAATCTCCCTGGGATCTTCGGACGACGAGCTTGCTCGTTGGCGACGGCTGTTGCCAGGCGGAGAGGTAAATGGTGGGAAGGGCGGGCTCATCCAACGCCCGGTGCTTCACGTCCCCCGCCACGCCGACGACTTCAGCCATCCGTCCCAGCGCAGCCACCCAGATCCGGCGCCCCGCCGAACGAGCATCGCCAAAGAGCTCGCGCGCGAGAGACTGACTGATGACGACACGCGAGGGGGCGGTTCGATCGTCACGCCCCTCGAAGCCGCGGCCATCGACGATCGGAATCTGCATCACGTCGAAATAACTGGTACCGGCGACACGGAGGACCGATTCGCGATCGGCCTGCCCCTGGTGCGCGCCGACAAAACTCCGACCTGAATCGCCGGTGAGCGGAAGTTCGTCAACGATGGCGACATTTGCCCGTCCCAATCGGTTGCTCAATGCCTGGTCGATGTTCTGGTAGAACGCCGCGACGCGCTGCAGGTCCGGGTAGCGCACGGCGGGCAGCGAAACACCAGCCGTGAGAACATGGGCAGCGTCAAAGCCCGGATTGATGGCGAACGTCCTCTGCAGACTTCGGCCGACAACAGCCAGCGACGCGAGCAGCACGAAGGCGAGCGTGATCTCGGCGGCGACGAGGACGCGACGGAGTGCGAGCTCACGCGGACCAACTGCCGCACTTCGGGAGAGCAGGTCGCTGCCTTTGGCGCGCAGGCCGCGCGCGGAAACGGCCAGCCCGCACAGCCAGGCGCACGGCCACGCGGCAAGCCCGAGTGCCGTTATCGCTCGCCAGTTCACCTGAAGGTCGCTGGTTGCTGCGCTGCGAAACTGATCGAGGGCGAGACGGCCGACCAGCGGTGTGACCCAAAGGGCCACGAGGACGCCTCCGATGGCACCCGACGCGACGAGCACGTGTGTCTCGATGAGCAGCTGTTTCGCGAGCTGCCATGCGCCGGCGCCCAATGCCCGGCGAATGGCGAACTCGCGATGCCGCTCGATCGCACTCACGACGAGCAGGCCCGTAAGGTTGATCACCGCCAGCGCGATTGCCACCGAGGCACCGAGCAGCAGAAGAGGAACAATGCTTCCCAGAGCGCCGGCGATAACGCCTGCGAGCGGCAGCGCGACGGCCCGCGCGGGAGGAGTCGCGCGGCTGCTGACCTGGTCGAGAGTCAGCGAAGCTCGAGCTGCCGTGCTGCCCGGGGCCAGGCGCCCGAGCACCCGCACGGGCGGTCCGCCATCGCGCGAATCGGCCGCGAACCGCCGAAGCGGTACCCAGACGTCTGACGGATTGAGCCCGAACGTGAATCGTTTCGGAAGCACGCCAATGACGGTCACACTGCGGCCGCCGAGCACGATCAGGCTGCCGAGAACGTTTCGGTCGTTCCCGAGTTTTGCGCGCCAGAAACCCTCCGACACGACCGCCACGTCGCTTTCGGCGTGCTCCTCGCTCCAGGTCCGCCCGAGCGTGGGTGACACACCGAGTAAAGAAAAGAACCCGGGGGTCACGGCAGTGGCAGACACACGCTCCGCCGGGCCGTGTCCGGTCAACGTCATGTTTGTCGGATCGAACCCCTCGATCTGCGGGACGACATGGCGGTACTCGCGCCAGCGTTCGAAAGTCGTCCAGCTCACAGGCCTCGGGAAAGCCCTCATGCTCTCCATCGGTACTTCGCCCAGCAGAACCAGGGATTCGGGCTCTGCAAAGGGCGGCGGGGTCAAAACGACAGCGTCGACGAGTGCGAAGAGAGCCGTGCCTGCACCTAACGTCACCGCAAGCGTCAGGACGGCGGCGGCGGCGCCTGTCGGCGATCTGCGAATGACGCGGCTGAAGTGGCGAAGCTCGATAAACATAAAAGCAACCGGGTGATCAGCAACGGGAATGCCAGCCCATGAGATAGAAATGCGTTGCAGAAGACATCTCAGCCCTCAGCGCCTCCGTGCGCGAATGGAACCGGGTTGTTCGATTGCGAACAGTAACGAAGCTTCGCCTCAAAACGGCCGAGTAACGATTCGTGGGCGAGCGAATCTTCGTTACCAGGCGGCCGCCGTGCGGCCCCTAAGACAGCTTCTAAAGCCCAACCGGCGAAAACTTGCTTCAGTAGCGGCGACACTGGCTTAGAAGATGTCCGGGGGCAATGCGGGCCATCGCAATTCGATCACGGCGGGTCATCCAACAGTCCCGCGATCGGCTCACGTCCGTATCGCCGGGCTCGCTGGACCGTGTCGAGCAACCACACCGGACTGGCGAAGCGCGGCGATCTCGCGCTCGTTGTAGCCGGCTTCGGCGAGGACCTGGTCGGTGTGCTCCCCGAGCAGCGGCGCGCGGCGGCAGACATCGGGCGGCGTGGCGCTCAGCTTGATCGGCGACCCGAGCGTCCTGAGACGCCCGAGCGTCGGATGCTCGGTCTCGACGACCATCTGCCGCGCCACAACCTGCGGATCCGCAAACACCTGCGCGTAATCGTTGATCGGCCCGCAGGGGATGTCGTTCGCCTCCAGCAGCGCGAGCCAATGGCTGCGTGGCTGCTGCGACGTGATGGCCTCGATCCGTTCCGCGAGCGCCGCGCGATTCCGGACCCGGCTCGCGTTGTCGGCAAATTCGGCCATCCCGGTCCACTCGGCGTGACCGAGCACCTCGCACAGGCGGCGAAACAACCGCTCGTTGGCGGCGCCGAGAGTAATGTAGCCGTCGGCGCACCGAATTGCCTGATACGGGGCGTTCATCCGGTGCGCGGATCCGAGCGCGGTGGGGATCCCGATGCCGGAAAAATACTCGGTGGCCTCCCACACCGACAGCGCGACGCCCGCGTCGACGAGCGCGGTGTCCACGTGCTGGCCGGCACCGGTGCGGTGACGATGCTCCAGCGCGGCGAGGATCCCGACAAGGGCGAAGAGGCCGGCGCTCAGGTCGGTGAGCGGCACTCCGGCCTTGACGGGCGGGCCGCCGGGCTCGCCGGTAATCGACATGATGCCGGCGACGCCCTGGGCAATGAGATCGAATCCACCTTTGCCGCGCTCGGGACCGGTCTGCCCGTAGCCGGAGATCGACGCGTAGACGAGACGCGGGTTCAGCGTCGCCAGCGCCTCGTAGTCGAGACCGAGTGCCCTCATCACGCCGGGCCTGTAATTCTCGATTACGATGTCAGTCGCGCGGGCAAGCCGTGTGAAGATCTCCCGGCCTTCGGCCGCCTTGAGGTTCAGGACCACGCTGCGCTTTCCGCGGTTGACGGCGTTGAAGGACGGGCTGTCGGCGCCGACGGCACCGGGCATCTGCCTCGTCGAATCGCCGGCGGGCGGCTCGATCTTGATCACGTCGGCGCCCAGATCGGCGAGGAGCATCGCGCAGAACGGTCCGGCCATCACTTGCGTGACATCGAGCACGCGCAGGCCGTCGAGCGCACGTAATGTCGTCATCGCGTCATCTGATTATGCACACTATCTTCGAGACAGACGGCCCGCTGGCCATCCTGACGTTCAATCGCCCAGAAGCGCGCAACGCGATGACATGGGAGATGTACGAGGCGCTCGTCGACGCGTGCGACCGCGTCGATCGTGACGCCGCCGTGCGCGTGGTCATTCTTCGCGGCGCGGGTGGCAAGGCGTTCGTCGCCGGCACCGACATCGCTCAGTTCCAGAACTTCCGCGATCGCGAAGACGGCCTCAAGTACGAAGAGCGGCTCGACCGTGTGCTGGACCGGCTCGAGCGCGTCACGAAGCCGACGATCGCGCAGGTGCAGGGCGTCGCGGCCGGAGGCGGATGCGCCATCGCGCTCACATGCGATCTGCGCGTCGCAACGCCGGAGTCGACGTTCGGGATCCCGATCGCCCGCACGTTGGGAAACTGCCTGTCGGCCGCCTCGCACAGCCGGCTCGTGGACGTGATGGGCCCCGGCGCCGTGAAGGATCTGCTGTTCACCGGCCGGCTCGTACCGGCCGCCGAGGCGCACGCGCTCGGGCTGGTCAACCGTCTTGTCCCCGCGGCCGACATCGAGCATGCCGTTCACGCGCTCGCGACCGAGATCGCCTCGAACGCGCCGCTGACGCTGCGCGCGACAAAGGAAATGATCCGCCGCGTCATGGCGAAGCGTCGCCTTGCGGCCGGCGAAGACGCCGACCTCGTCGAGATGTGTTACACGAGCAGCGACTTCCGTGAAGGCGTGACCTCGTTCCTGGCGAAGCGAAAGCCGACGTGGACGGGCAGCTAAGTCGACCCATGCTCAAGTCGCGTCCACGGGGTTTGGCCACGGAGAGACTATGAGCGGGCCGCGCGAGTAAGCTCCTTTTAGGGTGTTAACGCCAATTGAGGCCGCGCTCGTGCCTCGATCCGATCGGCCACGTCCGTCGCGTAGCGACGCGCGTCGAACCTGCGGGGCGCCCTCCGTGTCTCTGTGTCTCAGTGGCTTGTCCGTCTGGTGTCAGTGCGGGCGGAACGTCTCCGCCGCGCCGCGCGCGCTGAAGTCCAGCACGCGATCGCCGACGTGGCCAGTCACGCGATACTCGCCGCCGAGCTGCAGAAAATCGAACGGCGTGCCTGACGCCGAGGCTGTCATCGACATCGCCGTGCGAGCCGAGCGCTCGACCGCGAAGGCGAGGTCGAGGTCGATCGCCCGGCCCCGCGCGTGAACGAGGATGTGGTGCTCACCGCTCTCCTCGATCGACACCGCCGTCGAAAATCCGATGGGGCCCTTCGAGCCGAGCACGCCAAGAAACCCCGGGATCCGATCGGGATCCGCGACGTCCCGCGGAGGGAATACACGGCCGTACACGAACGACAGATCGTCGTGCGCCACCTGCCCCCACTGCCACCGCACGCCTTTCCAGAAGCCCCAGTTGTGGTCGTGATATCCCGGGGCGTCTTGAAACGCGATCCGGTCGCGTCCAACCGTCAGCGTGCCTCCAACCTTTCCCGACAGCACCGGGGCTGTGTAACCGGTCAGCCAGCCGCGCGCGCCGCGGATCATCGCCGGCGGCAGCGACTGTCCGGGCCGGGCGTCGAGCACGAGCGTGCCGGCCGCCCCCGGCAGCGCCAGGTCGATCCGATAGCGCAGGCCGTCGAGCCGGACGCGATTGCCGCCGATTTCGAGATCCGGAGCGGTGCCGAGCACCTTCGCTTCGTCTATGTCGGCGCCCGCCGAGTAGCTCGTCGTCTGGCCGTCGCGATCGAGCTGCAGGCGCACGCCCGCCACGCGACGCCCGTGCGAAGGCGAGGCCGGTCCGACCATGAACGTGAGGTAGAAGCGCACGCGGCCATCGCTCGTGCGGCCGTTGAAGTACAGCCATTCCGCCCAGGACGAGGAAAACTCAGGCGAATTCGGAATCGGATGGAATCTGTCCATCGCGCGCAGGACGTCGCCGGCCTCCGGCGTCGACCACGCGCGATCCTCCGGCGCATCGGCCCATTCGGGTGCGTTCGCGACCTCGGGATCGCCGACCGCTTTTTCGAGGCTCGGAATGCCGCCGGTCACGGCGACCGGAGTCGCCGTCGGCCCGGCGATCAAGTACAGCGTCGCCTTCTTCGTCGGTGACAGAGCAGTCGCTCGCGGGGCGAGATCCGGTGCCCCGAGGACGCTCGCCATGAAGAACCTGGCGCTTTCAACCGTTCCGTACCGTCCGCCGATCACCAGGTCGCCGCCGCCCTCGAGCGCTGGCGAATGCGCCTGCTCGAGAATCACGTCTCCGACGCCCAGCAGCGCCGCCATCGCGCCGATGCCGAATCCGAATCCGCAGGCGAGGACCGCCGTGCGAATCGGGCGCGTCGTGAGCGAGCGCATCGCGAGCCTGACGATCATGCGTCGACCACCCGTCCGCCCTTCATGGCGAGGCGACGGCCGGCCCGCGCCGCGACGACCGGATTGTGCGTGACGACGACGATCGCCGTGCCGCCTTCGTGCACGCGATCGAACAGATCCGCGATCTGTTCGCCCGTGGTTTCGTCGAGCTCGCCTGTCGGCTCGTCGGCGAGCAGCAGGGGAGGACGATTGGCGAGCGCACGGGCGATCGCGACGCGTTGCATCTCGCCGCCCGAAAGCTGAGACGGCCGGTGGCCGCTCCGCTCGGCCAGGCCGACGTAATCGAGGAGCTCGCGCGTCCGGGCGCGCCGGTCGCCTTTCGGGACGCCGGCCTCCGACTGAGGGAGCTCGACGTTTTCCCACGCGGTGAGCATCGGCAGCAGGAAGAATCGCTGGAACACGAACCCGATGCGCGTCAGGCGGATGCGGCTCCGTTCGGATTCCGTCAGGCCGGCGACGTCGCGTCCTTCGAAGACGAGTGACCCACCGCTCGGCCGGTCGACGCAGCCCAACAGGTGGAGCAGCGTCGACTTCCCGCATCCCGACGGTCCGCTGATCGCGACGTAATCCCCGGCCTCGATACGGATCGACACGTGGCCGAGCGCCGTGACCGTGCCGGCCGGCATCGGAAAGACTCGCGTCAGGTCGCGTCCTTCAACCGTGGCAGTTGCCGGTGTCACGAAATAATCTCCCGTCGCAACGTCGCGGCGATCGGCAGGCGCGCCGCCAGCCAGATCGGGTACAGCGCCGCAAGCACTCCGGTCGCGCCCAGCAGCGCGGCGTACAGCAGCACTGTCCGCGGCTCGAACACGAAGAAATGCAGCCGCGCCGGCACGCCTGGCATCCCGCGCAGGATCCGATCGAGCGCGACGGCCAGCACACCCCCCAGCGGCAGGGCGGCGATCCCTCCGGTGCCGACGAGCAGCGCCGATTCGCAGAGCAGGTTCGCCGCGATGCGGCGTCGCGGAAAGCCAAGGGCGCGGAGCGCGGCCACTTCGCCCAGCCGCTGATTCACCGACATCGTCAACAGTGTGGCGACGAGCAGGAACGCGAAGGCCAGCGTCATCGAGGAGAGGATGGCGGAGATCTGGCGGAAGTAGCTGAACGCGTTCTGATTGAACTGTTCGAGCACCTGATCGTTCGAGTAGACGCGCAGGTCCGTACGCAGCAGCGCGATCGCGGCCGCTGCGGCCGAGGGTCCGGCGTCGGAGCGCGACGCGACGAGCACCAGATCCGCCGAGTCGCGGTCTTCCGCGCCATGAACGGCGGCGAATCCTTCCATCGTGGTGGCCACGGTGTATTCGTCCGAGGATTCGAACGTGAAGTGCCCGATGCCGACGATGCGACAGTCGATGGCCGGCAGCGCGGACGCCACGCCCGGGAGAGTGACGCGGATCTGCAGCGACGCGCCGGGCTCGAGCTGAAGCTGCGACGCCATCCCGGTGCTGACAATCAGCGGTGGCGGGCTGCCGGCGGGCGACACGAGCGGGAGCGAAGAGCCTTTCACGATGTCCCAGACGCCTCCGATCGCGTTTTCGGTGCTGCCGACGAGCGTGACGGTGACGCCGCGTGTCTGGCGGCCAGGCACGGTCGCCACGGCGCTGTCCGTGCGAACGAGTGCGACACGCTCGACCGCCGGCAGCTGTCCAATGGCATTCGCGAGAGCCGTCGCCCCGGCGATCGGCTCTCTGTGCACCATGGACCCCTGGGCCGCGAGCACGCGAACGTCGTAGCCCGCCGTGTCGAGCAGGTCGCGGAACGAGACGAGGAGGCCTCGCGACAGGAGCAGCATGTTGAAGAGCAGCGCGCCGATCACCCCCACACCGGTGACGGCCAGCACGGCCCGCGCCGGGTTGTGCGCGACCGTTCGCCGGGCGAGTGCCCATGCGTTCATCGGCGGATCAGGGCCGGAAGGTCGCGGCGAAGAAGCGTCCAGGCCCCCACCAGCCCGGCGACGATGCCGAGCGGGACGGACAGCATGATGGACCGGAGCGCGATCGACATGGTGACCCGCACGAAGACGAGCGCCGTGTCGTATCGCCACTGGAAGAAACGATTGATTGCCCCCTGCGCGGCGACGGCCACCAGGATGCCGAACACCGCGCCGGATGTGGCGATCAGCAGTCCTTCGACGAGCACGCCCATCAGGATCGAGCGCTGCGAGACGCCGATCAGCCGGATGATGCCGACGGTTTCCCGCCGTTCTTCCGCCCGCATCGTCATCAGCGCGAGCAGAAACGCGGTGCTGCCGAGCACCGTCACGGTCGCGACGGCGAGATGAAAACGCTCGAGCACCACGAAGGGATCGGGCCCGTCGCGCGTACGAGCCGTCGGACGTGCGAAGATGCCCGGGGCGCGAGCGGCCAGCGCCGACGCAAAGGCCGCGGCATCGTTCGGATCGGCCAGGCGGACGTTCACCGCCTTGACGGATTCCACGGAGCCCGGATCGGATGGGCTGGCGGTGATCGCGTTGAGGTCGGGCAGATGCATCCGCGCCTCGAGGCGTCTGGCCGTGAATCTCATCGGATCGGGCGTCGGCTCGTACGCGCCGCCGACGCGAAAGCGCATCGCGCCCGAGCCCGTGGCGTCGAGCGCGAGCGTCACGGTGTCACCCGTGCGCAGGCCCGCGTGCGCGGCGAGCTGGCGGGAGACGAGGACGGCCGGAAGATCCGGCCGAGCATCCGCGGTCACGGCGGGGAGCGCGGCGGCCGCCAGGAACGCGGCGACGAACGTGACGACGGTGAACGCGATCATCGAATCATCTGATTATCCGGTCATTGGGTGACGCGCGGATATAATTCAGCCGACTACGCCGTGATCCCGCCGGAGCGCGAGCCCTTCGACTTGCCGCTCGTCCTGAGCCTGTCGAAGGATGAGCGTCTCGCTCGGGACAGGCCTTTCGCGCGAGCGCCGCGCTGATTCAGCGTCCAGGGCCGCGGTATTGTGGCATCTGCAGCCTTGAAATCTCGGTGTTTATCACCGACTTTTCAAGGTAAGATAAGATGCGCTGGTCATGGAACGCGACCAGGACGTGCTGGCGGTGCAGACCGCGCTGGGGCGATTCCCTGTGGTCGGGATCATCGGCGCCAGACAGGCCGGCAAGACCACGCTGGCCCGGGCGATCGCGAAACGTCAACTCGGGCCAGTGACGCATTTCGACCTCGAGGACCCTGCGGATCTCGCGCGACTCGCCGACCCGCGGCTGGCCCTCGGCGATCTTCGTGGGCTGGTCATCCTCGACGAGATTCAGCGCCGGCCGGAGATCTTTCCGACCCTTCGAGTGCTCGCCGATCGTCGTCCGCGGAGAGTCCGGTTCCTCGTGCTTGGCAGCGCGTCGCCGGACCTGCTGCGGCAGGGGTCCGAATCGCTCGCGGGCCGGATCCACTACCACGAGCTCAAGGGGTTGTCCCTGTCGGACGTTGGCCGCACCCGCCTCAAGCGGCTGTGGCTTCGAGGCGGTTTCCCGCGTTCGTTCCTCGCGAAGTCGGAAACGGAAAGCGTCGCGTGGAGACGTGCGCTGATCCGGACGTTCCTGGAGCGCGACCTGCCACAGCTTGGCGTTCAGATTCCCGCGGAAACGCTTCGGCGCTTCTGGACGATGGTGGCGCACGTGCATGGTCAGACGTGGAACGCGTCGGAGTTCGGTCGTGCCTTCGGGATGGCGGACACGACCGTCCGCCGATATCTCGATCTCCTGACGGCCACGTTCCTCGTCCGTCAGCTGCAGCCGTTTCACGAGAATCTCGCCAAGCGTCAGGTCAAGGCGCCCAAGCTGTACGTGAGCGACAGCGGCCTCCTCCATTCGCTGCTCGGTCTCCATGACGAGCGGGATCTCGAAGGGCACCCGAAGGTTGGAGCGTCCTGGGAAGGATTTGCGCTGGACGAAGTGGTGAGACTCATGGGTGCCCGTGCGGAAGACTGCTACTTCTGGGCGACGCATGCGGGCGCGGAGCTCGATCTGCTGATCGTTCGAGGCAGGCGGCGCTGGGGGTTCGAGGTCAAGAAGACGTCGGCGCCCAGCCTGACCCGCTCGATGCACATCGCGATGAAAGACCTGCGTCTCGATCGACTCGATGTGATCCACGCGGGGCGGGACAGCTTTGCGCTTGCCCCCAAAGTGCGCGCCGTGGCACTCGCCGACGTGGCGGCTAAATGAATCTGGTAATTGGATAATCTGGTAATCGGGTAATTGAATTGGGGGATTGAACTGGGGGAACGCCGATCCCTCAATCAATTCTCATTAATATTAATTATCCTAATTATCCAATTCAATTACCAGATTACGAGATTACTAGATTCCCCCGATTCTTCGAACGGCCGCTCCGGATGCATCGTGGGGGCCAGGATCGCGCCAAGGAGAAGAAATCCCAGCGATCCAACGAACGGCAACTGCCAGTTCGTGGTCCTGTCGATGATGAACCCGAACGCGATCGGCGACAGGATCGCGGCCAGCGCGGAGCCTGTGTTCATCATCCCCGCAGCGGTGCCCGAAAACTTCCCCGCGATGTCCATCGGGATCGACCACATCGGCCCGATCACGAGCTCGGCGAAGAAGAATGCCGCGCCGAGCGACAGGATGATCAAGACGAGGTCGTGGGTGAGGAAGACCGGCAACAGGCAGACGAATGAGCCGAGGAATCCCATCATCACCACATTCCGGCGCGCTTTTTGAAGATCGCCCGTGCGATGCAGGACGCGATCGCTGACGACGCCGCCGAGATAGTCGCCGACGACACCGGCGAAGAACACTGCCGATGCGAAGAGCGCAGATTGCCCCAGCTGGTAGTGGTACTCGTGCAGGAAGTACGACGGCAGCCACGTCAGATACAGCCACAGCGTCCAGCCATAGCAGAAGTACACGATCGTCACCGGCAGCATCCGGCGCGTGAGCCGCCGCCAGGGCACCCGTGGGCGCGCGGTGGTCGAGGCGAGGCCGCGATTCGGCAGGCGCTCGAGCTCGTCACGTGTGATGCCGGGATGGTCGGCCGGCAGATCCCGGTAGTACCAGACCCACACGATCACCCACACGAGACTGCAGCAGCCGAGCACGACGAAGGAGCCGCGCCACGTCACGAGCGCGATCAGCCACGCGACGATGGGTGGCGTGATGAAGTTGCCGAAACGTGCGAAGGCGTGCGTGAGGCCCTGTGCGAAGCCGCGGCGATCGGGCGGCGTCCAGCTCTGCATCGCTCGCGTCGCGACCGGAAACGTTGCGCCTTCGCCGACCCCGAGCATCACCCGCACCAGAAAGAGCATCATCAGGCTGCTGGCGGCGCCGGTGAGAATTGTGGCGGCGGCCCAGATCACGCCGCAGACGAAGAGGGTCAGGCGCGGGCCGAAACGATCGCCGACCCAGCCGCCGAACACCTGGAAGAGCAGGTACGGATAGCCGAACGCGGAGAGGACCAGCCCGAGCCTCGTGTTCGACAGCGACAGCTCACGTCTGATCTCCGGCGCGGCGGTTGCGATGTTCACGCGATCGACGTACGTGATCAGGTACATCACGCACAGCAGCCCGAGGACGACGGACGTCGGTGGCGGGCCTTTGAATTTCATCATCGGAGCGGCTCCAGCAGCCCGTGGTGCAACTCCATCTGCATTCGAGCGGCGCTGCATCCCTCCTCCACCCCAACGCGGCTGCCGCGTTGGGGACCCGGCCGTGGCGGCGTTGCTCCTCCCTCACATACTACCGGTATGCTCGGTCGTCGCGCCTTGCCAGCCGGGCGCATCGCGGCTCTCGGTGCAACGATGGACTTGCACCACGGACTGCTAGACTACCTCATGAATATCGACAAGTGGCCGATACCGGTCTCTTTGTCTCCGAGCCGGACGCAACTCGATCCGAGGAACAATTCGGAATTAGGAAGGAGGAATTTGGAATTCGTGCCCGCATTCCAACTTCACAATTCCAAATTCCAAATTTCCACCCCGCATATGTCGGGCGACCCATTCAGGTTCACCCGATCAACGATCGCAGCAGCTGCGCGGGGTGCATGGCGCGGATGCCGGTGAAATGCGCGACCTGCTCCCGGCACGACGTGCCGGGTGCGACGAGCACCGCGCTGGCCGTCATCGCGCGTGCCGCGGGCAGCAATCGACGCTCGCCGATCTGTCGAGAC
>QHWJ01000022.1 GCA_003222535.1 Acidobacteriota bacterium
CGGCACGCTCGTGATCGTCATCATCGTGATCTTCCTCTTCCTGGGTTCGGCGCGATCTGTCGTCATCCCGGCCGTCGCCATTCCGATCTCGCTCGTGGGCGCGGTCTTCCTGATGCTGCTGGCGGGCTTCACGATCAACCTGCTCACGCTCCTGGCGATCGTGCTGTCGGTCGGTCTCGTCGTCGACGATGCGATTGTCATGGTCGAGAACGTGGAGCGGCACCTCCAGCTCGGGGAACGTCCGTTTGACGCGGCGATCCGCGCGGCGCGCGAGCTCGTCGGACCGATCATCGCGATGACGATCACCCTGGCGGCCGTGTACGCGCCGATCGGCCTTCAGGGTGGATTGACGGGCGCGCTCTTCCGCGAATTCGCCTTCACGCTGGCTGGCGCCGTGATCGTCTCGGGTGTCGTGGCGTTGACGTTGTCGCCGATGATGGGATCGCGGCTGCTGCGCGCCGGCGACACCGAACGCGGGTTTGCCGGCTGGATCAATCGGCGGTTCGACGCGGTCCGCCGCGGATACACGCGTCTGCTCACCGGCACACTCCGCTATCGAGCCGTCGTGTTCGTGCTGTGGGCAATCGTTGCCGCTCTGATGATTCCTTTCTATCTCTTCTCGCAGAAGGAGCTGGCGCCGAAGGAAGACCAGAGCGTCGTCTTCGGCATCATCCAGGCGGCGCCGAATGCGACGCTCGATCAGACCAAACTGTTCGCGGCGAAGGTGCACGACGTCTATCGAGCCTTTCCGGAGGCAGAGAGCATCTTCCAGATCACGTCCCCCGCGGGCGGCTTCGGCGGCATGGTGACCAAGCCCTGGGATCAGAGACAGAAAAACACGGACGAGCTTCAAGTCGAGGCGGCGGCCGGGCTTTCGAAGATTCCGGGCGTCCGCGTCATCTCCACCGTCCCGCCCGCGCTCCCCGGAGGCGGCGACTTCCCGGTGGACTTCGTGATCGCTTCAACCGCCGAGCCCGAGCGTCTCGTTGACTTCGCGAAGCAGCTGGTTCAGAAGGCGTTCGGCAGCGGCCTCTTCATGTTCGCGGACGCGGATTTGAAGTTCGACCAGCCGCAGGTGGAGGTCGTCTTCGACCGCGACAAGCTGCGCTCCCAGGGCGTCGACTTGTCCCAGGCCGGCCGCGACCTGTCGACGTTGCTCGGCGGCGACCGGACGACTGACGCCCGATCAGCTCAAGGACATCTATGTTACGGGAGCAGAGAACAAGCTCGTGCCGCTCTCGACGTTCGCGACGCTCAGGACGACCACCGAGCCTCGCGAGCTCAAGCGGTTCCAGCAGTTGAATGCGGTGCGCATCCAGGGCGTGATTCCGCCGCCCGTGTCGTTGGACACCGCGCTAAGAATGCTGGAGGACGAGGCGCGCCGCATCCTGCCGTCCGGTCAGGGATTCACCATCGACTATGCCGGCGAATCGCGGCAGCTGCGCACCGAAGGGGGCAACTTTCTCGGCACGTTCGCGCTGTCGGCCATCCTTATTTACCTCGTACTCGCGGCCCAGTTCGAGAGCTTCCGCGACCCCTTCATCATTCTCGTCGGCTCCGTGCCGCTGGCCCTCTCCGGGGCGTTGCTCTTTTCGTTCCTGGGACTGACGACGCTCAATATCTACAGCCAGATCGGGTTGATCACGCTCGTCGGGCTCGTCTCCAAGAACGGCATCCTGATTGTTGAGTTCGCGAACAAGCTCCAGGAGCAGGGCAGCGACAAGATCCGCGCGGTGATCGAGGCTGCGTCGACGCGGCTGCGTCCGATCCTCATGACCACGGCGGCCACCGTGATGGGCCATTTCCCGCTGGTCTTCGCGCACGGACCGGGAGCCGGAGCGCGCAACAGCATCGGCATGATGCTGGTCACCGGGATGATCATCGGCTCTGCGTTCACGCTCTTTATCGTGCCGTCGATCTACGTGCTCGTGGCGCGGACGCACAAGGCGGCTGCTCCCGTTGCGGTGGGTAGAACCGATATGGACGAACCCGATTTCGTGGAGGTCCCCGCGTAACGGGGAATGCTGACAATGCTGACAATGCAGAGAACGATTCTGATCACATCGATATGGACGGCGGTAAGCGTCGCGGCGTCGGCGCAGGCACCTGTCGCGCCGGCGGCCTCTTCACCGCCGACGCTCCGCCTGACGGTGGACGAGGCGGTGAAGATGGCGCTCGATCACAACATCGACCTGGCGGCCGAGCGGCTCGATCCTCAAATCGGCGATGCGCGCGTGGCGGCCGCGACCGGCGCGTTCAGGCCGGCGTTCACCACCGGTGTTCAGCGGAACAATCAGCTGCAGCCGCCCGCCAGCTTTCTCATTCCGGCGCCGACGCGCAACGACGCGGTGACGTCCAGGGTCGGCCTCGACCAGAAGCTGCCGTGGCTCGGGACGTCGTACAGCCTGTCCTGGAGCACGGCGCACACCAACAGCAACAGCTTCCTGAACAGTTACAACCCGATCCTCGAGTCGGGACTGTCGGTGAACGTCTCGCAGCCTCTCGTCCGCGACATGGCGACCGACGCTGCGCGCCAGCAGCTCGCGACGAGCCGTGTCGATCGGGAGATCGCCGGGGCGCGGCTGCGAGAGACGCTCGTGCACACGGTGGCGGGCGTCAAGAGCGCGTACTGGAACCTCGTGTCGGCGATCGCGAACGTCGAGGCGCGCCAGGCGGCGCTCGATCTTGCGCGCGAGCTCGTCCGGGTGAACAGGGCGAAGGTCGATGTCGGTCAGTCGCCGCCGCTGGATCTCGTTGCGGCCGAGGCCGAGGTCGCCGCCGATCGGGAGCAGCTCATCATCGCGGAGACGTCGGTCAGGCAAGGCGAGGATCAGTTGCGCACGCAAATCTTCGACACGAGTGATCCGAGCGTGTGGACGGTGAAGATCGACCCGATCGATCCGCCTCCGCTGGGTCTGGCGTCCCCCGATCTCGATGCCGCGGTGGCCAATGCCCTGCGCGACCGGGCCGATCTCGGGCGAGCGCGCAAGGACATCGACAACGCGCAGGTGGGCGTGAAGTTCACAGGCAATCAGCGGTTGCCCGACGTTCGAGTGAACGCCAGCTACCTGGCCAGCGGGCTCGGCGGCACGCAGGTGCTCCGCACGGGCGGCTTTCCCGGCGCGATCACGGGCTCCGGCGGGGTGACGGACTTCGGGTCCGTGCTCAATCAGCTGATCACCGGCCGCTACTCGACCTGGGCCGTTGGTCTCAGCGTGAGCTATCCAATCGGCCAGGCGAGCGAAGAGGCCAATTACGCACGCGCGAAACTGGAGCACGTGCAGTCGCAGGGACGGCTGAAGAGCGCCGAGTCACGCGCGGTCCAGCAGGTCCGCGACGCCTGGTGGAAGATCGATATGAACGCGAAGCGCATCGAAACCACTCGAGCCGCCCGCGAGTTGGCGGAGCAACGCCTGGACGCCGAGCGCAAACGGCTCGACGTCGGAATCTCCACCAGCTTTCTTGTGATCCAGGCCCAGCGCGATCTGGCCCAGGCGAGGACGAGCGAGCTGTCCGCCACGCTGGCGTACGACCTCGCGCTCGTCGATTTCGAAGCGCTGCAGCAGGCGGGGCCTGGTGACGCGCAACCCGCGTCCCCGGCGGCCGGCGGCTCCGCGACGTCGCCCTCGACCACCGTTCTCAGAACCCCAGGCGGACTGTGAGAGTGGAGGCCTTCACGGTTCCGACGACGACGGAGCCGTTCCCCGACACGGCCTGCGCAAAACTTTGGATACTACCAGGCCCCAGGCCTTGCGGCTGAAAGCTGGCGGAAGTCTGCGCGTGCGCGGCGAGCGGAGCAGTGAGGAAAACCACGCCCTATTGCACGTTCGCCGTGACCGACGCCGCCGCGCGACACAATGGTGCGAATCAAGCGTGCGACGGCCCGAATTGTCTAGCGCCGAACGGCTGTCCATTTCGGCCGACAACGTGAACGAGTCCGTTACCTCCCGCACACCCAATCCCTCTGCGATCAGTTCGATGTGAACTACTCCTGTGTGAGCCAACTGAGCGCCGCCGCCGGGTCGATCACCGGGAGCGGTGCATTGGGGTACCCGTCTGGATCGCGTGTCACCAGGGCATCGCAACCGCTGGCTTCGGCGGCGGCCGCGCAGACTGCATCCTCGAAATCAGGCCAGGTCAGTGCGAGGGCCCGTCGGACGACATTGTCATCGACCGGTGCGACGGCGAAGACGCCAATGAGACGCTCCACGCCCTCGCGGGCGAACGCCGCGTCACGAGCCTTCTCGAGGAGGTAGAAAATCGTCGTGACGCCGTGCGCGGGCACCATGCCGTGACCCTGCCCGCGTTCGATCGCTGCCCACAACGCAGCTGCGACATCAGCGTCTGGCGGACGATCAAGAATCACGTCGAGGAAGACGTTTAGATCGAGCAGAAGACGCTTCACCGGTATTTGCGGCCGAGATGCCGGCGGTGTGCATCCGCCGGTACGCCGCGGGCGGCTCCGCGGAGCATTCGCAGAACCGGCGTCTGGTCCTCCGACTTCGGCGGCTTCGACAAGAGGTCGAGATACCGCTCGACGAGCCGTGACACCGAGGTGCCGCGGGCCGCCGCGTATCGCTTCGCGCCCCGAACTACCTTCTCGTCGACGCTGAGCGTCAGCTTCGGCATATACGTATGATAGCATGGCATTCATACGTATCGCCGTCCGAGGCTCCAGCGCATGCTGTGGGCGATCAGCAGGCCCACGGTTGCGCCGGCGCTCGGCCAGAGCCGCGCCGGAGAACGCTGCGTGATGCGATAACCCACTTGACTTCCGTCGGAGACCGGGTATAATGTGAATAATCGTTTACTCACAAATGCCACGCCACCGATTCACCGACACGCGCGATCGCATCGAAAAGGCCGCCATGCGGCTCTTCGTCGCCCAGGGCGTTCGTGAGACGAGCGTGCGCGACATCGCGCGAGCGGTCGATATCTCGGAAGGGGCGCTCTACCGGCACTTCGTGAGCAAGGAACAACTGGTCTGGACGATCTTCGAGCGGCACTACGTCGAGTTCGCCCGCCAGCTTCAGACGCTGGCGGGGCGCGAAGGCAGCGCTCGCGCCAAGGTCGCCGCGATGATCCGGGAATTCTGCCGGGCGCATGACGAGAACCCGACGCTCTTCCGGTTTCTGCTCTTCGTCCAGCACGGGCAGCTCAGCAGGCTCGCCCCCGAAACGCTGACCCCCGTCGACGTCATTCGCAACGTCCTCGGTGCCGCGATCGCGTCCAGAGAGATTCCCGAGCAGCACCCGGACCTCGCTACCGCGGTCGTGTTCGGCGTCGTGCTCGAGCCCGTCCAGTTCGCGGCATACGGCCGGCTGCCGTGCGAGATGGCCTCGTTCTCCGATCGCCTCATTGCCGCCGCGTGGGCCGCCGTAACGACAGTTTGAGAGGAAACGCCTTCATGCGATCGCCATTCGTTCAGCTCTTGACCGCTCGCCGGTTTGCCCCACTCTTCGTCACGCAATTCCTCGGGGCCTTCAACGACAACCTGCTCAAGGCCTCCCTCGGGATCTTCGTGACGTACCGGCTCGCTGAACAGTCGGGCCTTGGCGCCTCATCGCTCGTCATGCTGGCAGGCGGGCTGTTCATCACACCGTTCTTCCTCTTCTCCGGCGCGTCGGGGACGCTCGCCGACCGGACCGACAAAGCCACCATCGCCCGATGGGTGAAGCTCGCCGAGATCGGCATCATGGGCCTGGGCGCCTGGGGGCTGTGGCAGCAGAGCATCCCTCTGCTCCTCGCTGCGCTGTTCGGTTTGGGGACGCACTCGACCGTCTTCGGACCCATCAAGTACGCGCTGTTGCCGCAGCATCTCGGCGCCGACGAGCTCGTGGCCGGCAACGCGCTCATCGAGGCCGGCACGTTTCTCGCCATTCTGCTGGGCACGATCCTCGGTGGCAGCGTCGTGCTCTTTGATCGCGGTGCGCTGGTCGTCGGGGGAGTCGGGGTGGGGTGTGCCATCGCCGGGTGGATCACGTCGCGACAGATTCCTCCCGCGCCGGCCTCGGTCGGACCCGATGCCCCGCGTCCGCGCCTGCTGCGCGACTCACTCGACGTCGTTCAATACGTGACGAGTCAGTCGAAGCTTCTGCTCCCGGCGCTTGCCGTGTCGTGGTTCTGGCTCTTCGGCGCGACCGTGGTGTCCGGGCTGCCGGTCCTGGCCAAGGACGTGCTGTTTGCCAACGAGCAGGTGGTCACGCTGATGCTGGCGCTCTTTGCGATCGGTGTCGGCGTGGGCTCAATCCTGGCCGAACGTCTCCTGCACGGCGAGGTCAGCGCCCGTCACGTTCCCCTCGGCGGGTGTGTCATGGCCTTCTGCGCGGTCGACCTGTACCTGGGCAGCCTCGGTCGTCCACCGGCCACCGAACTGGCGGGCGTGGCGACGTTTCTCCGCGAGCCCGGCAGCTGGCGGATCCTCGCCGATCTGGTCGGGCTCGCGGCCGGCGGCGGCCTCTTCACCGTGCCGCTGTACGCGATCCTGCAGCATGAAAGTGAGCCCAGTCATCGCGCCCGCGTCATCGCGGCCAACAACATCATCAACGCGCTCGCGATGACGGTGGCCGCCGTCGTGGCGGCCGCGCTTCTGGCGCGCGGGATGACCATGGGCGAGCTCCTGGGGCTGTGTGGCGTGGCGACCATTCCGGTGATCGTGATTACCGCGTGGATCGTCCGGCGCGGACTCATGAAGGGCGTCGTGCGCCTCGTCCTGCGGGTCCTCTACAGAGTGGAGGTGGACGGCCTCGAGCACGTCCGCGCCGCGCTCCCCCACGCGGTGATCGCGGCCAACCACGCCTCGTTCCTCGATGGCTTGCTCCTCGGCGCGTTTCTGCCCGGCGATCCGATCTTCGCCGTGGACACCCACATTGCCAAACGGTGGTGGGCGAAGCCCTTCCTCTCGGTCGTGACCGCCTTGCCCGTCGATCCCACCAATCCGCTGTCGATCCGGGCGATGATCCGCGCGGTCGAGCACGGATCGGCCTGCATCATCTTTCCAGAGGGACGCATCACCACGACGGGCTCGTTGATGAAAGTGTATGAGGGACCCGCCGTGATCGCGGAGCGCACGAAAGCGGCGCTCGTCCCCATCCGGATCGAAGGCGTCGAGTTCACGCCGTTCTCACGTCTGGCCGGCAAGGTCCGGCGCCGCCTGTTTCCAAAAATCCGCCTCCGCATCCTGCCGCCTCGCCGGCTGACATCGCCGGAAGGCGTCGGTGGCCGCGCGCGCCGGGTCGCGCTCCGGCGGGCACTCGGCGACGAAATGGTGAGGTCGATGTTCACCACGGCGCGCGTGGACACGACGCTGTTCGATGCCTTGATCGACGCACGGCAACGACACGGCGGCCGCCACGTCGTCGCCGACGACCTCGAGATGCGGCCGATGACCTACAACGGGCTCATCACCGCCAGCTATGCGCTGGGCTCCGCCCTGGCCCGGCGCACGCACTCCGGTGAGCGGGTCGGCGTGCTGCTGCCGACGTCGCGCGCATCGCTCGTGACGTTCTTTGCTCTCCAGGCTGAATGCCGTGTGCCGGCCATGCTCAATTTCTCAACCGGCGCGGCATCGGTGCGAGCGGCGTGCCGGGCCGCCGAGATCTCGCTCGTCATCACCGCTCGCCGCTTCGTCGACAAGGCGAAGATCGAGCCCCTCGTCGCGGCCCTGGCCTCGGAGATCGCGGTCGTCTACCTCGAAGACATCCGCGAGGAGATCGGCCTGTCACGGCGGCTGGCGGCGCTGGCGCGACTGGCGCTCACGAGGCCTCGTTATCAGAAGGACCGTGCCGACGACCCCGCGGTCGTGCTGTTTACCTCGGGATCGGAAGGCACGCCGAAGGGCGTCGTGCTCAGCCATCGCAACCTGCTGGCGAATCGTCACCAGCTGGCGTCGGTCGTCGATATCAGCCCGAAGGATGTCGTGCTCAATGCCTTGCCCGTGTTCCACAGCTTCGGGCTGACGGGTGGTGTGTTGCTGCCGCTCCTGTCGGGCGTTCGCACCTTTTTGTATCCCTCGCCGCTGCACTATCGAACGGTGCCGGAGATCGCGTACGGTATCGACGCGACGATCCTCTTCGGCACCGACACGTTCCTGGCGGGGTACGCGCGCGTGGCCGACAACTACGATTTCTATTCCGTGCGCTACGTCTTCGCGGGCGCGGAACGGGTGAAAGCCGAGACACGACGCGTCTGGTTCGAGAAGTTCGGCATCCGCATCCTGGAGGGCTACGGCACGACCGAAACGTCACCCGCTCTCGCCCTGAACACGCCGATGCACTTCAAGGCTGGCACGGTCGGGCGT
>QHWJ01000023.1 GCA_003222535.1 Acidobacteriota bacterium
CAGCTCCTCGGCGTCCAGCCCGCGCTCAATCTGCCCGTCGACGACGATCGAAATGCTGCCCGTCTCCTCCGACACGACGATCGCCACCGAATCGTTCTCCTCCGTCAGGCCGATTGCCGCGCGATGGCGCGACCCGAGGTCCTTGCCCAACTTCGGATTCACGGTCAGCGGCAGGAAGCACGCGGCCGCGGCCACTCTGTCGTCCTGCACGATGACGGCCCCGTCGTGCAGCGGGGACTGCGGCAGGAAAATGCTCTGCAGGAGATCGTAGGTCAGGACCGCGTCGAGGCGGATGCCGCCCTCGATGTAGGTGCGTAACCCGATCTGCCGCTCGAGGGCGACGATCGCGCCGATACGCTGCGACGACAGCATGCTGGTGGCGACCACAAGCTCTTCAATGGTGTCTTCGGCCGATTCCGGTTTCGCGAAGTAGCGGAAGAACGGCGCCCGGCCAAAATGGGCGAGCGCCCGGCGGATGTCCGATTGAAACAGCACGATCACGGTGAAGACGATGTAGCCAACGAGATTGCGAATCAGCCAGTTCACCGTCTCGAGGTGCCCCCATCGCGACCCGTAAAAAAGCGCCACGAGCAGGCCGCCGCCGAGCGCCATCTGAACGGCGCGCGTCCCCCGAATCAACTTGAGGACCTCGTAGATCAGAATCGACACGACGAGGATGTCGAGGACGTCCCGCCAGCCGATCGGCGGACGGCGTAAAAGGCTTGTGAACCAGTTCATGGCTGATGGCTGATGGCTGCATGGCTCATGGCAGATGGCTGATGGTCCATCGACCATAGCCATTAGCCGTCAGCCCTTAGCCATATTTCCGGATCTCCTCGGCAACCCGCACCACCTGTACCATCTCGGCGATCGCGTGCACCCGGACGATATGGGCGCCGGCCAACACGGCGGCGGTCACCGCGGCGGCGGTTCCCCAATCGCGTTCTGCGGCGGGCCGGCCGCCCACCGCCTCGCGCAGAAACGACTTGCGCGAGGGTCCGACGAGGACGGGACGATCGAGCGCCGCCGCGAGATCCGGCAGGCGTGCCAGCACACCATAGCTGTGCGACGGCCGTTTGGCAAACCCCACGCCCGGGTCGACGATAATCCGCTCGGTCGGGACGCCGGCGTCGACGGCGCGGCGGAGGCTGTCGCGCAACTCCGACGAGACTTCGGCCATCAGATCGTCGTACACCGCCTCGGCATTCATCGTCTTCGCGCGGCCGCGCGAGTGCGTGAGCACGAGTGCAGCGCCGCCAGCCGCGACTTCGCGCGCCAGGCCGGGTTCGACGCGCAGGCCGCTGACGTCGTTGACCAGCGCGGCGCCCGCGGCGACGGCCGCCCGCGCGACCTCTGCCTTGTAGGTGTCAATCGAGATCGGCACGCGGAGGCGCCCCTGGAGCGCCGCCACGACCGGCAGCACTCGCGCCAGCTCCTGGTCGGCGGACACGGGCTCGGCGCCGGGCCGCGTCGACTCACCGCCGATGTCGATGAGATCGGCGCCTTCGGACTCCATCCTGAGCGCGAAATCGGCGGCGGATGCAGGATCGCGGAACCCCTGGCGTTCGGCGAACGAGTCGGGCGACGCGTTCAGGATGCCCATCACCAGGCAGCGCTCTCCGAGATGGAGCATCCCGTTGCCGGGAAGAGGGACAGCGTACCGGCGGCGTTGAGCTGGTGTCACGCAATCAAGAATTCAGAATTCGGAATCTGGAATGCGTGACGAATTCCAAATTCCAAATTCCAAATTCCTAATTCCTATTCCTGCGGGATTGGTTTGTTCAGTGCCGGAACGATTGGTGTCCGCTCCTTCGTGCGCGGCCGCAGCTCGTCTTCTTCAGCGGCGATCACGCGCGCGGCGACCGACTGCGGCTCATCGAGCGGCAGGCCGGCGGCGAGACGCTTCACCTGCTCGGCGTCGAGGACCTCGCGCGCGAGCAGCGCGTCCGCGATCTTGATGAGCGTCTCCTTGCTCTCGCTGAGCAGGCGGTGCGCGCGCTGGTAGTTGTCGGTGACGAAGCGCTTCACTTCCTGATCGATCTTGAGCGCCGTGTCCTCGCTGTAGTCCTGGTGCTGCGCGATTTCCCGGCCGAGAAAGATCTGCTCTTCCTTCTTGCCGAAAGTGAGCGGGCCCATCGCGTCGCTCATGCCCCACTCGCAGACCATTTTGCGCGAGAGCTCGGTGGCGCGCTCGAGGTCGTTGCCCGCGCCCGTCGTGAGGCTGTCCATCGTGATCTCTTCCGCGATGCGGCCGCCCATCAGGATCGCGATCTGATCGTTCAGGTAGTCGCGCGAGTAGTTGTGCTTCTCGTCGGCCGGCAGCTGCTGCGTGAGCCCGAGCGCCATGCCGCGCGGAATGATCGTCACCTTGTGGATCGGATCGGCGTGCGGCAGCAGCACGGTGAGCAGCGCGTGGCCGGCCTCGTGAATCGCCGTGACGCGCTTTTCGGCATCGCTGATGATCATCGAGCGGCGCTCGGATCCCATCAGGACCTTGTCCTTCGCGAACTCGAAGTCGTGCATGCGCACGACCTTCTGATTGTAGCGCGCCGCATTGAGCGCCGCTTCGTTCACCAGGTTGGCCAGATCCGCCCCGGAGAAGCCCGCCGAGCCCCTCGCCAGCACCGCGATCTGCACGTCGTCGGCCATCGGAATCTTGCGCGTGTGGACCGAGAGTATCCCTTCGCGGCCCTTCACGTCGGGACGGTTGACGACGATGCGGCGGTCGAAGCGGCCCGGCCGCAGAAGCGCCGGATCGAGCACGTCCGGGCGGTTGGTCGCCGCGACGAGGATCACGCCTTCGTTCGACTCGAAGCCGTCCATCTCGACGAGAAGCTGATTGAGCGTCTGCTCGCGCTCGTCGTGGCCCCCGCCCAGACCGGCGCCCCGATGGCGGCCGACCGCGTCGATCTCGTCGATGAACACGATGCACGGCGCGTTCTTCTTGCCCTGCTCGAAGAGATCGCGGACGCGCGACGCGCCGACGCCGACGAACATCTCGACGAAATCGGAGCCGCTGATCGAGAAAAACGGCACGTTGGCTTCGCCCGCCACGGCTCGCGCCAGCAGCGTCTTGCCCGTCCCCGGAGGGCCCATCAGCAGCACGCCCTTCGGAATGCGCCCGCCGAGCTTCTGGAATTTCTGTGGTTCCTTGAGGAACTCGATGATTTCGAGGAGCTCTTCCTTCGCTTCATCGACGCCCGCGACGTCCTTGAACGTGACCTTCTTCTGCGAGCTCGACGAGAGCTTCGCCTTGCTCTTGCCGAACGAGAGCGCCTTGTTGCCGCCGCTCTGCATCTGGCGCATGAAGAAGACCCAGCAGCCGATGATCAGCAGGAACGGTCCCCACGAGTACAGGATCGTCGCCCAGGGGCTGACCGTCGGCTCCTTCGCCGTCACCTGCACGCCGCGATCGATCAGCTTGTTGACGAGGCCGTCGTACTGAGCGGGCGCGTAGGTCTGGAAGTGCTCGTTGACCTTCGTATAGCCGTTTATTTCCTGGCCGGTGATCGTGACGCGCGCGACGCCTCCCGAGTCCGCCCACGACATGAACTCGCTGAAGGTGACAGTTCGTGGCGAACCCGACTGGAACTTCGTGGAAAAATTCCAGATCAGCACGCCGAGGACGACGAGCGCCATCCAGAACAACAGACTCTTCACCGTCGAGTTCAATCAGAGCCTCCCAAAGCCTTAAGTTTCAAGATTACCACGGCTTGCGCGGGGTCCGTTACCCGAAAAACCTCGTCAATTCCGTAGCCGGCCACCCACACAATCCGATCATGCTGGTCGACAACCACGGGAACGTTATCGCGTTGTCCGCGCGAAACCTTCAGGTCCACGAAAAAGTCCTGAAGCTTTTTGCGGCCGGCCAGCCCGACGGGCCGAAAACGGTCGCCCGGCCGCCGATTTCGCACGGCCAGGCTTCCATGGCAGAGGTCGCTGCGAATCAACGCCACTCGGCTGTCGCGACCGCTGCACAGGGTTGCACCCGCCTCGTCCAAATCGCCGCCAACCCCGAGCGCCTCAGCCGAAACGATCCAGCCGGCCTCCGGCAGGGCGACCTCACCTGGAATAGACAGCGGATATCTGAAAACGTCCGCCGCCTCTTTTGCCTGCGGGGCGGGCCGTCCAATCGTTCCGGGCGGTCTTCCTCTTAAGACGAGCCGCGGGCCGATGCGATTCAGCCGCTGCCCGGGCAGGTCGATCCCGTCAACGCCGCGGGCATCACCAGAGCTTAGACGGATCGCGGCCTCAACATGGCCAAAGGCGACCGGGCGGTGGCCGGCGACTTCGCTCATCACCCGCCAGAGCAAGGCGCGGCGCAGCGCCAGCGGTGCGGCGCTCAGTCCGGCGACGTCGATCTCACGCACCAGTTCTCCACCTGGAGCGCTCGAAGGACGCACGAGCCTCGCGGCCAGGTCCGCGGCGGCTCGGTCCATCCACTGCCACGCTTCGCGCGCGATTTCGGCCTCGTCGGCCAGCACATCCACGATGCCCGGATTGAACTGCCTCTCGATCAACGGCAAAAGCTCGGCTCGCACGCGATTCCGGGGAATGCTCACGTCGTCGTTGGATTCGTCCTCGACGAACGGAAGGCTCCGGGCAACGAGCCAGGTGCGCAGATCCTGACGCCGGCAGCCGAGCAGCGGTCGAACGATAGGCCCGTTGCGCGGATGCATCCCGGCGAGGCCACGCGGTCCGGCGCCACGAACCAGCCGAAGCAGGAATGTTTCGGCCTGATCGTCGCGCGTATGGCCGAGCGCGACCACGTCAGCGTTGGCGGTCGTGCGCGCTCGCTCGAAGAACTCGTACCGGGCGGTCCGGGCGGCGTCCTCGATCGATCGCCGCTCGCGTCGCGCTCGGGCGGCCACTGGTTGAAGTGGACGAGACCGGTCAGGCGCAGTCCGCCGGCGGCGTCGAGATCACGCAGGATGTGCGCGAGCGCGACGGAGTCCGATCCGCCCGATACGGCGGCGAGGACGCGCGTGTCGCGGCCGATCAGGCCGTGCTGCCGGATGAACTGCCGGACGCGATCGAGCAACTGCATGCTGTGCTCAAGCAGGATAGTCGAAGTCGCAGTGAAGCTTCGAATTTGTCCGCTCGGCGGTTACCGCGGCCGCGGTAAAAGACGTCCGCCCCTCAGTGAAATCGACTCTGGCGTCTCGTGAACGATGCGTCACAGCAGGAAGTCTCAGAACAAGCACGGGTCCAGCTGGTGGCAGGGCCGGAGGAGATCAACACGACGACGAGATGTTGGACTGGCGGGTCATGTCGGTCTGTCGGGTCGGGCGGGGCAAGGAGTGGAGGGCGCCCGGCCAAAATGGTGCCGGAGGGCGGACTCGAACCGCCGACCCCGCGCTTATGAGACGCGTGCTCTTAACCAACTGAGCTACTCCGGCGGCGGGAACGACTGGAATCGACGATAGTAACACGCCGTTAGGAAATCGCGCCGTCCGTGGCGTCCGGCTTCAGCCGGACCCGACGATGTCCGCCTAAAGGCGGACGCCACGGCGATTTCTTCACGGCGCCTTGTTAAGGCTTGCCGCGCGGCTGGACGTAGCCCAGGCCTTCAGACATGCCCGGGCGCGCTGACGAGAGCCGCGGCGAGGAGCGGGATCATGATCTCGTGGTGGCCGACCAGAGAGTACCCGCGGCCGGTGCCGGCGGTCGGCCGCATGACGACGTTGGTTTGCGCACGATACTGGCGCACGAAATCCAGATCCACGGTCGTCAACTCCGCGAGGGCGATGCCGCGATTGCGGGCGAGCGCGACCGCTTTCAGGAAGACCTCCGGCAGCACGACGGCGGAGCCGCAGTTCAAGTACACACCGCGCTCGAGCCGCGCGATGTTCGAGACGAAGTAGCGGAAATCGCGGAGGCTGCCCTCGCCGAGCGCCGCGCCTGACGCGGCGGCGTGCATATGAATGATGTCGGTGCCGATCGCGACGTGGACGGTGATCGGCGTGTTCAGCCGGGCGGCGGCCGCGAGGATGCTGCTGCGCGCGAACTGGGGCTGCATCGAGGCGACGAGCCTGGTCACCGCCTGACCGATGCCAAGGCCGGCGCCCACGCCCTCGGTGATTGCGGCGTTGAGCAGGCGGCCGGTCTCGGCGGCCATGCCGAAGCGGCCGGGACCGAGTGCTTCGTCGACGTCTTCCGACGTGGCGCCGACCAGCGCGACCTCGAAGTCGTGAATGATCGCGGCGCCGTTGGTCGCGATGGCCGATACGAAGCCGCGCTCCATCAGGTCGATCAGCACCGGACCGAGGCCGGTCTTGATCACGTGCGCGCCGATTCCCCATACCACGCCCGCGCCGGTCCGTTTCGCGTCGGCGATGGCGCGGACGACCGTCTTGAAGTCGGCCGCAGCCAGGATGTCCGGCAGCGAATCGACCAGCGCGCCGACGGATCCGCCAGGAGCGGCCGGCCGCGCGAAGTCCTCGGCGCGCGTCTTGCTCCGGCGCGACTTCAGCGGGTAGGTCTTGACGCCGGAGAGATCGAACTCCTCATAAGGAAATGCCATAACAATTGGTGAGTTGGTGAGTTGGTGAGTTGGTAAGTTGGCAAGTTGGCAAGTTGGTAAGTTTAATTCACCAAGTCACCAACTCACCAAGTGACCAATTCTCAGAGTATCAGCATGGCGTCGCCGTAGCTGTAGAAGCGGTAGCGCCCGGCGATGGCCGCTTCATATGCGTTCCTGATACGTGCGCGCCCGGCGAAGGCCGACACGAGCATCAGCAGCGATGACCGCGGCAGGTGAAAATTCGTCAGCAGACCATCCACGACGCGGAAATCGAAACCGGGATAGATGAACAGATCCGTCGCGCCGTGGCCGGCCACGACGTGTCCGTCGTGGACGCGCGCGACGGCCTCGAGCGCTCGCGTCGTCGTCGTGCCGACCGCGATGATTCGGCGCCCCTCACCCCGGGCGCGGGAAATCGCCGCAGCCGCGGCGGCGTTGATCTCATAGCGCTCCTCCTCCAGGCGGTGGTCCTCGACCTGCTCGACACGCACCGGTTGAAACGTGCCGTACCCGACGTGGAGCGTGATCTCGGTCATCTCGACGCCGCGACTCTCGAGGGCCGTCACCAGCGACGGGTCGAAGTGCAGACCGGCGGTGGGCGCCGCGATCGACCCGCGCGCGCGCGCGAAGACGGTCTGGTACCGGTCGCGATCGTCCACACGATCGTGGCGCCTGATGTACGGCGGCAGCGGCACGTGACCGATCGCATCGACCGCGGCGTCCACGGCCGTGTCATCTTCGGTCCAGAGCCGAACGAGGCGCCGGCCGAAGAATCGACGCTCGAGGATTTCGCCATGGAGGGTGTGATCTCCGTCAAAGATGACCCGCGCCCCCGGCTTCAGTTTCTGCCCGGGATGCACCAGCGCCTCCCAGACCACGGGGTCTCCCGGTGTCGGATCCCGACAGACCGGCCGGATCAGGAGACACTCGACCGCCCCGCCGGTCGGCGCGCGCCTGCCGAGCAAGCGCGCAGGAAAAACGCGCGTGTTGTTGACGACAACCAAATCGCCGGCGAGCAGAAGCCCGGGAAGCGCCGCGACGTGCGTGTGCGTGAGGGCGCCGGTGGCGCGGCCAAGACGCAGAAGACGCGCCCCGGTGCGGGCCGCCGGCGGCTCCTGGGCGATCAGCTCGGAAGGAAGGTCGAAGTCGAACTCGCGGACGTCCATGGTCCCGTGGATGCAAATCGGGTAATCGGGTAATCGGGTGATTGGGTAATTGGATCGGGCAATCGAGCAATTCAATGACTCGATTACCAGATTACCCAATTACCAGATTCACTACACGTACTGCGACAGATTGAAGCGGCCGCGCGCGCTGAGGAGGGGCTTCCACAGGTCGCCCAGCTGCGCAACGCGGGCCGGAACGTTCATCACCGTGAAGTCCTCGATCCGGATGCCCTCGTCGACCTCCTTCCACGCGACCGGCGTCGAGACCGTGGCCTCTGGACGCGGGCGCGGCGAATAGACCGACGCGAGCGTGCTGCCCCACCGGTTCTGGTTGTAGTCCACCAGCACGCGTCCCCGCGGACGCTTCGCGACGCGGTACTCGGCGGTGATGAGTCCGGGATGACGGGTGGCGAGCTCCTGCGCGAGCGCTTTCGCGAACGTCCAGACCTGCTTCTGCCCGGGGCCCCGCACGATCGGCACGTAGACGTGCAGCCCTTTCGACCCGGTTGTTTTCACGACCGATGGCATCTTCAGCGTGTCGAGCGCGTCGTGGACGATCCTGGCCGTCTCGAGCGCGCGATTGAACGTGGCGCCCGCGCCGGGGTCCAGATCGAAGTGCACGTAGTCGGGACGGTCGACGTCGTCGCACGTCGCGTACCACTGGTTGAGATCGATGCAGCCGAGATTGATCACCCACAGCAGCGCGGCGCGATCCTGAACCATCGGGAAGTCGATGACGTTCCCGTTGCCGTGGTCGATCCGGCAGGTCTCGATCCAGGCCGGCCGTGGCGTCGGCGCGCGCTTCATGAAGAAGAACTCCCCCGCCGCGCCGTGCGGGTAGCGTTTCATCACCATCGCGCGATCGCGCAGGTGCGGCAGCAACACGCCGGCGACCTTCGCGTAGTACTGGAGCAGGTCGCCCTTGGTCAGGCCGAGCTCCGCCCAGAAGATCTTGCGAAGGTTGGTCATCCGGACGTCTTTGCCGTCGACGGTCAGGACGACATTGTCCTGATCGCGGGGAATCGTCAGAGGACGTGGCATTGCAGAATTGCACGATTGCAGAATTGCGACATCCTTTACACTTCCCTTCCAGCAATCCTTCCATTCTGCAATCCTGCAGTTTTCCTGAGCGGCGGCAGCTTCGGCGGACGGGCGCCGTGCACGCTCGCGCCGAGCACCGCGACATATTCGAGCTCGACGCCGTCGCGCGCATGGCGCAGCAGCAGACCGCCACGGCTCATGTCTCCACGACCGACGAACGCGATCGGGAACCGCAGCCGCTCGCCGAAGATCGCGGCGAGCACATCGACATACTTGGGCGACGCGATGCTGCCGAGGAGCACGACGTCGCAGTCCGGCCCGATTTCCGCCAGCAGCGTCCGCGCGCTCGCTTCGAGCGGCCGGCGATACGTCGCGTTGTCCGGGTCGACGTCACCGCGCGCGAATGCCCGCACCGCGGTCGGCGTCACGAGCGTGTCTGGGCCGCGCAACCCCGCGGTGGGCGTGATCACATGCACGCCGGCGCCGACGATGGGGTTCGTGGGATCGGGCGGCTTCGCGAACCGGCGCGCGTACGTCAGCTTGCCGCGAAAGTACAGGCCGCTGACGAACGTGAACAGATCGCCGAGCCGGGCGCCGTTCCGGGAGCGCAGCGCGGCCGCCACCGCGGACGTCGCGTCGGGCGAAAGCACCTGCGCCGCCCGGCGGCCGCCGCAATTGGCTGGCGAGAGCAGGAAGACGCGACTCATCTGAAGTTGATCAAAATCCCCATCGCAGCAGTACCGCACCCACCGTGAAGCCGGCGCCCACCGACGCAAGGAGCACGAGCTGGCCTTTCTTCAGCCGGCCCGAGCAGATCGCGTCGTTCAGCGCGAGCGGGATGGTCGCGGCCGTGGTGTTGCCGAACTGTTCGATGTTGATGATCACCTTGCCCGGGTCGACGCCGAGCTTCTCGGTCGCCGACTGGATGATCCGCCGGTTGGCCTGATGCGAGACGAAGAGATCGATGTCGCCGGCCGTCAGGCCGTTGCGCTGCAGAATCCGCCGCGAGATCTCTTCGGTCTTCCGCACCGCGAACTTGAAGACCGTCTGCCCGTCCTGTTTCACGTAGTGCAGGCGCTGAGCGATCGTCTCGTGCGATGACGGCTGGAGGCTGCCGCCTGCCGGCATGCAGAGCGCCGGCCCCCCGCCACCGTCGATCTCATGCTCGAAGTCGAGAATCGACGGCTCGCCGGGTCTGGTTGCGGACACGACGACCGCGCCGGCGCCATCGCCGAACAGCACGCAGGTGGAGCGATCCTGGTAGTCGATGATGCTCGACATGACGTCGGTGCCGACCACCAGTGCGTGGTCGTGCGCGCCGCCCGCCACGAGCTGGCTGGCCGTCGTCAACGAGTAGGTGAACGCGGAGCACGCCGCGCTCAGGTCGAAGCCCCAGGCGTGATGCGCGCCGATCTTGTGCTGGATCAGGCAGGCCGTGCTCGGAAACATCATGTCGGGCGTCACGGTGCCGACGATGATCACGCCGATGTCGTCGGGCGTCAGCCCCGCGTTCGCGATGGCCTTGACCGACGCTTCCTTGCCGAGATCCGACGCGGCGACGCCGGGATCGACGATGTGCCGCTGGCGAATACCGGTCCGCTGGAGGATCCACGCGTCGGTCGTCTCGACCATCTTCTCGAGGTCGGCGTTGGTCAGCAGGCGCGGCGGCACGTAGGTCGAGAGCGACGCGATCGTCGTCGGCCGTCCGCCGATTCGCGGGGCCCTGCGGGGCTGCCTCGGACGTGCCGAGGGGTCGGTCACCACAGTCGTGAATCCCTTCGCTGGTCCGCCGGCGTCTCGAGCCCGAAGTAGCCGTACGCGAGCGGAGTCGCGACGCGGCCGCGCGGCGTGCGATCGAGAAAGCCGATCTGGATCAGGAACGGCTCGTAGATGTCCTCGATGGCGTCCTTCTCTTCGCTGATCGCCGCGGCGATCGTGCTCAGGCCCACGGGGCCGCCGCCGAATTTGTCGATGATCGTCCGCAGCAGCTTGCGGTCGATCTCGTCAAAGCCGTTCTGGTCCACTTCGAGCAGCTTGAGGCCGGCGTGGGCGACCTCCAGCGTAATCGTGCCGCTCGCGCGGACCTGCGCGTAATCGCGGACGCGCCGGAGCAGCCGGTTGACGATGCGCGGCGTGCCGCGCGCCCGTCGCGCGATCTCGGCGGCGGCGGCCTCGTCGATCGGCACGTTGAGGATCTTCGCGGATCGCCGGACGATCTCCTCCAGATCCGCGGGGGTATAGAACTCGAGCCGGTGGACGATGCCGAACCGCGATCTGAGCGGCGACGTCAGCAAGCCGGTCCGCGTCGTCGCGCCGATGAGCGTGAAGCGCTCGATCGGGATCTTCACCGTCCGCGCGCCCGGTCCCTGGCCGATGACGATGTCGACCTCGTAGTCCTCGAGCGCGGGGTACAGGATCTCTTCCACCGTCGGCGACATCCGGTGGATCTCGTCGATGAAGAGCACTTCGTTCTTCTTGAGATTGGTGACGATTCCGACCAGATCGCCCGGCTTCTCAATCGCCGGGCCCGACGTCGCACGCACCGGCACGCCCATCTCGTTCCCGATCACGTACGCGAGCGTGGTCTTCCCCAGCCCCGGGGGGCCATGCAGCAGAACGTGGTCGAGCGGCTCGCCGCGCTGCTTCGCGGCGGCAATCGCGACTTGCAGGTTCTCGCGGATCCGGTCCTGGCCGATGTACTCGTCGAGCAGACGCGGGCGGAGCCCCGCTTCGTACTGCGCGTCTTCGTCGACCCGCACCCTGGTCACGAGGCGGTCGTCCGTCACTTGGCCAATTCCCGAAGCGCCTGCTTCAACATGTGTTCGAAGCCGGCATCGGACGTCGATCCGAGCATCTTCGTCGCGGCTTCGACGGCTTTTTCGGCGAGTGGCCGATGATACCCCAGGTTCACGAGCGCCGAGAGCACATCGTCGCGCAGCCCGCGCGCGTCCGCCGCGCCAACGCCGGCCGCCACGGTCGCGACCTGCGCGCGCGGCAGACGCTCCTTGAGCTCGAGCACGATCCGCTCGGACGTTTTCTTGCCGACGCCGGGGATCGCGGTGAGGCGCGCGATGTCGCCACGCTCGATCGCGCGCATCAACTCGATCGGCTCGATCCCCGAGAGCA
>QHWJ01000147.1 GCA_003222535.1 Acidobacteriota bacterium
AGTTCCGCGGTCACCTGACGCTGAACTTTTCCAACGACGGCCTCGTGTACGCCGCGGATCGCAACGCGAACCGCATCCACGTCACGACGAAGGAAGGCAAGTTCCTGAAGGAGTTCATCCTCGCGCCGATGACGGGCGTGGGGGGTGCCACCGGTGGCGTCGCGTTCTCGCCCGACAAGCAGCAGAAGTACCTGTTCATCTCGGATCTCACGAACAATCACATCTGGTTCCTGAACCGCGAGGACGGCAAGGTCGTCGGTCAGATGGGCAGCATGGGTGATAGCGGCGGCCAGTTTTACGGGCTTCACATGATCGCCGTCGATTCGAAGGGCACCATCTACACGGGTGAGGTCTTCGCCGGCGAGCGCGTGCAGCGGTTCGTGCCTGCCGACAGTCCGAGGGGGAAGCTGCTCGAGCAACTGTCCCGCCTTCAATAAACCAAAGAGAGGCGATGAGGCGATCGATCCTGCTGACGCTCGTCGCGCTGGCCCTGACCCGAGGGCTCGAGGTTCGCACGCAGGAACCGTCACGCGCGCTCACGGCTGTCACCGACGCATTGCTGCGCAGGCCCGATCCCGCCGACTGGCTCACATGGCGGCGGACGCTCGACGGCTGGGGCTACAGCCCGCTCGATCGGATCAATCGCGCCAACGTCGGGCGCTTGCGCATGGTGTGGACACGCGTGCTCGGACCGGGGCTGCAGGAGGGCACCCCGCTCGTGCACGACGGCGTGATGTACGTGCCCGCCACGGGCGACGACATCCTCGCCGTCGATGCGAAGACCGGCGACGTACTGTGGGATTACCGGCGCAAGCTGCCCGACGGCGTCCAGCCCAAGAGAAGCCGGGCGATCGCGATCTGGGGCCGCACGATCATCAACGCCAGCTCCGACAATTTCATCTACGCGCTCGATGCCCGGACCGGCGCGCTGGCGTGGGAGACGCCGGTGCTCGATCCGAAGAAACGGGCACCGGCGACGGGCGGGCCGATCGTGGCCAACGGCAAGATCATCACCGGCCGTCAATGTCAGCCGGATGCCGGCCACGAGTCGTGCGTCATCACCGCGCACGACGCGCGAACCGGCAAAGAGCTGTGGCGCACGCGGACGATTCCCAGGCCGGGTGAGCCGGGCGACGAGAGCTGGGGCGGCGTCCCGATGGAAGAGCGCTGGCACATCGGCACGTGGATGGTGCCGAGCTACGACCCGGAGTTGAACCTGATCTACATCGGCACGNNGAACGCGGATACCGGCCGGATCGTGTGGTACTACCAGCACATCGTCGATCATTGGGATCTCGACCACCCGTTCGAGCGCCTGCTGGTCGACACGGCCGTCGCACCGAACCCTCAGGATGTGCCGTGGATCAACCCGAGGATCAGGCCGGGCGAGCGGCGCAAGGTGATCACCGGCATTCCCGGCAAGACCGGCCTCGTCTACACCCTCGATCGGCAGACCGGGGAATTCCTCTGGGCCCGGCCGACCGTCATGCAGAACGTCGTCCGCGCCATCGACGGCGCGACGGGCGCGGTGACCGTCAACCGCGATGCGCTCTTCACGGCGCTCAACGAAGAACGCTTCATCTGTCCCGGCAGCAACGGCGGGAAGAACTGGCCGGCAGGCGCGTACAGTCCGCTGACCAACGCGATGTACATGCCGATGCAGAACATGTGCATGACCGCGACGACGACCACCGATCGGCGCGATCCGAGCAAGGTCTACGGCATCACGATGAAGCCCGAGTTTGCGACTGGCGCCGACAGGGTGGGAACCGTATGGGCCATCTCGGCGGAGACCGGCCGGACCGTCTGGAAGCACGAGCAGCGTGCCGGCATGCTCTCGCTCGTGGCGACCGGCGGCGGTCTGGTGTTCGGCGGCGACGCCGGCGGCCGGTTCAAGGCGTTCGATGACAAGACCGGCAGCGTGCTGTGGGAAACGATCCTCGGCTCGTCTGTCAGCGGCTATCCGGTGACGTTCGCGTCCAACGGCACACAGTACGTCGCCGTCATCACCGGGCCGTCGCTCGTGGCGAACTCTGCCCTGCGGCTGACCCCGGAGCTGCATCCGAGCACCGGGTCCGCGGTTTTCGTGTTTGCCCTGCCGTGATGCCGGCGCGGCGCGACGGATCCATCCAGTCGCGCTGCGAACGCTGCGAACGCGCCGGCCTCAGCGGCAGCTTTGAATCCCCCGGCGTCGGGGCGCCTTCGCCGGGGGATTTGACAGATCGTCTCCTTACTCGTCGTGACCCCGCTTGCCTCGCTTGTCCTCGTCGTGACCCCGCTTGCCTCGCTCTTCCTCGTCGTCCGACTTCAGGCGGACGTGCTTCGCCACGCTCGGGACTCCTTTGTCATCGACGACGAAGAGCGTGTAGTCGCCGGGAAGTGCCTGCACGGGAAGCCGAGGCGCGATGACCTTCAGATCGCGGCCTCTCGCCTTGAAGGCGAGCTTGATGAGACGGATGTTGGCGCCGTTGCTGTGCGTGGAACTTCCAGAGTGGTACAACGTGACCATCTGGATGCGCTTGCCCTGAGCCAGCTCGACGTCGACGTTGAAATCATCCCCGTACTCGATGTCTTCGGGCGCGTTCTTGATGACGGGCCGGGCAGCCTCACTGCCGTCATCGTTGAACAGATACGCTGGCTTGAAAATCTGGGCCGTATCGACCCCGAGGTCGGGATCGCCGAACGGTGCCACACGGTCTCCAACCGGCACCGAGTTCGTGTGATCGTCCCCCGTGAGCATCGCGGTCGCGTCCGGGAGTAGGTAGAGCTGGCCGTGGCTGCTCTTCGGGACGGTCGTCTTGACGGGCAGTTTCTTCATGCTGCCATCGGCCGGGTTGAAGAGCTGGAAGTGCAAGCTGGAGCGCTGCTCGAGGGTAGCCCCCGGTGCGTTCCCGCCGCCGATGAGGACCGTTCCGTCGGGAAGGGGGATGACCTTCGTCGCGGACGCCGGCTGATAGAGCGGCTTCTGGAGCTCCCACTTCCATGGCTGCGGTTTCGCGAAATCGATCATCTCCACCGTGTCGACGATGTCGCCTGAATCGGCAGCCTTGCCGCCGAACGCGATGACCTTGTGCGAGAGCGTCTTCCCGTCCTTCCCAAGCTCGAGCACTTCGGCGGCCATGCCGTAGTTCTGGTGATCCGCGTTCGCGTGGTCCACGAACGTCAAGTGCTCTGCGCCGGGACTGTCCCGGTTGGGATCAGCCATCGCGGCCTGCACGTCGAACAGCCAGGTCCCCCCGCCATAGGGCCCCGGGAAACTCTGATCCCCTCCCGCGCTCGACAGCAGGGTACCGGGGAACATGACGACCTTCCAGTCCTTCTTCCCCGGTCCGGTCTGAACGGGGAAAAGATGGGGGTAGTTCGGCATGAGCAGCCGGGTGGCGCTCTCCATGGCCGTCGTCCGATCGGTCTTGGGGTTGTACAGCTCGGGGACCGTCTGGAAGATCATGCTGTCGCTGAACTCGGCATCGACCCTGTCCGTACCGAGGGTTCTCGGATACCCGCTCACCGGATCGACGCTGAGCTTTCCGGTCTTCGGATCGACGGGCTCGTGCGGCCCTACGGCCTCGTTCTTATCCTGACCCGCCATGATTAGTACGGTGTTGTCCGGCAACTGGAGAACCGCCGGATACCACCGGGCATACTTCATGTCCGAGTGGTGCGCGGGCTGAGTCGCCGTCGGCCCCACATACCTCTTGAAGGGGAAGCCATTCTCCATCGTCACGGTTTCCGTTGCCCCATCGGCGATGGGGTTGCACCCCGGGATGAAGTAGAGCGCATCCTTCTTCGCGGCGTTCGTCGGGTCGTTGAAGAAGGCTTCATAGAGCGATCCAAACAGCGCCTTGAAGTACGGATCGCTCGCCGGAGCGGCAGACCAGCCTGCCCGGTGGCAGCCCTCGGGCCGCGGGGCCCACTTTTCGGTCTCCGGATCGAAGACGTTGATCCTGTAGAGACCGTTGCTGCTGTTCATGTCGTTGCCGCCGGCGGCGACGAGCCTCCCGTCGGCGAGCGTGGTACCTCCGTAGCAATACAGGTTGCCCCTGAGCCCCTTCGAGTAGCCAGCGTCCTTGAACGCGTTCTTGTTCAGAAGGGCGTCCCCGTCGGTCAGCGTCGCGACGTCGTACTTCCCGCTGTTCTTGAACGCATCCGGATGGCCGAGGTCCCACAGCTGCGCGTCCTCGACCCCCCGATCGTAGTGAATCCTCCTCGCGACGCTCCGGCCGTGGCCGACGATGCTGAAGCCGCCGTACATCCCCCAGGCATACGACTGCCTGACTGCGCCTTGGAAGTTGCTGCGTGGATCGTTGAGCGCTCCGTATACGGTAACGGCGTGCCCGGACGCGTCGGTATACGTGAACTTAGGCGCTGCAGTCACGCCGAGCGGCAACGAGGCCGTCGAATCCGCAGCCGTCCAGTTGATCAACTGATCCAGAACGTCTGGGTCGACCACATCGTTTCCTCGGAATTCCGAATGTCTGAACGAAAGGAGTATCTTCGGCGTCGTCGCTCCCTTCTTCCAGAGCAGCCCCCCGTGCACCGCCGTCGTATGCGTGAAAATCAAGGGGCTCAGCAGCCCGCCGGCCGTCTTGGGGTTGTATGCCGGATCGCTGTACGGGTTCGGTATTGACCTGTCACTGAGGAAAAACGGCGGCTCGTTGGCGATCGTGACCAGTGCCGGATTGAAGGGCGGGTCAGGTTTCACATCCTGAGCGCGCATCGTTCCGGCAAAGATACATGTGATGGCGAAGACCGACAGCAGTCCCATCGCACAAGGGCGTGCGATCCGCAAGGGATCTCGGGTCTCCTCTGTGCGTTGAACCTCCGCAACTCTGTGTTCGTGCTCCATATTGACTCCTTCTCTGCGTTGCCAGCGTGTTGATTTAACGGTTCGACGTCATGCCTAAGTGCGCTTTCAGGGAGTGGAAGTGGTCGGGTGACCTCCAGGGATAGGTTGTTGGTTCGCCGAATAGTACGTCGTGCCATCTGGACTTATGTTGTCGTGCGTCGCCGCAGGCGATCCCGCACGCGCAAAAACTTGCGTTACCATATAGGGCAAAGGTCACCCTGGGGACGACTAAATGATCCCTCAACGAAACTTTTCCAAAAAAGGAAGACTAAGAGTTAAAAAAGGAAGACTAAAGGTGTTACTGATGCGGACTAAATACACCTGGAGGCTATCTAATTCTGGCGGAAGTGACTGTCTCTGGTCAGCGCATGCGTCAAGTCATGGTGCCAGCACCGTCGACTTCACGGCGCGGGTGCGTCTGAGGAACGGCTCGAGATCGGCCGCGCGCGAAAGCGTTGTGCGGAGATGCGCATGGTCGAGGGCGGAATCCGCCAGCATCAATCGGTGTCCACCAGTCATGATGTGGCGAACCAGCTGGGGCGGCGCGTCATTGAGGATCACGATGTCCACGTCGCGCCCGGCAGCCGCCTGCAGTCGACCGGTCAGGCGCAGGCGGGCATCGAAGCGATCGGCCGCCCCTGGATGGAAATGCCGATTGAGCAGTACGCCGACGTCAACATCGCTTTTGCCGGTGCACGCGATCCTGAGCCTCGCTGCCGAACAGATACGCCGACACGACGCCCTCATGCCCGGTCAAAGAGGCGACCAACGCGCCGACCAGGGGCCGGCCCACACCCATGCGGTCGGTTTAGCCCGGTCGTCGTCATACGGCCTTCTACATTGCCGGCGACAACCCTTCGAACGCCTCCGGAATACACCATGTAGCTGCACGCGCGGAGTGTGTCCGCCTGTAAGCAGGAATCTGGAAAGCCGCCGGCGTGGCTGTACGAGCGGCGCGGGCTAAGGGCCCTAAGGACCTTGGGGTTCAGCGGCGTGACGCTTAGCAGCCCGTCGTGAAAGTCTGGCTGCATTCGACGGGCGATGCATCCCCACCCCACCCCAACGCGGCTGCCGCGTCGGGGACCCCGGCGGGGGCTGCGTTGCTCCTCCTTCAAATACTGGCGGTATTCTCAGTCGTCGCGCCTTGCCCGCGGGGCGCCTCGCCCGTCTCGGTGCGACGCCAGGCTTTCACCACGGGCCGCTAGCGTAAGCGAGGGTCGCGTCCGGCTGCAACACGCGGTCGGGCAGCTCGCCTTCGGGCAGGCCCGCGCGGAACAGCGAGCTTGCCGCGCGGAGGCACGTAGTGGAACCGGACCAGATAGACATTCTCGCCTTTGCCGTGCTTCGCGACCTTGAGAAGGTCGATCACGCCTTTGAAACCCGACTCTCGCGCCAGCTCTGGAGTGATGTCCGCGAAACTGATCGGCAGGATCGAATCCACCTCGATCTCACCTTCTTCCATGCGATAGCGGACGCCTTCCTGGACGCGGGGATACATCCATATTCGGACGCTGCAGGTGATTTCTCCGCGACGAACTCCCTCGCGCAGACGCTTGGTGAAGACCACGAGGGGGAGTTTACACCGCGCGGACGGACGCAGAGCGTCCCGTTTATTTGCGCGCGCCCGACCGCTTCAAGCGCTTGTGAGCCCGGTCGGTGTAAAAGCGCATGATGGGTCGAGTCTTCGATCGGCGCAGGCACTCGGTGAAGCCGGCCTCTTCGAATGCGGAGACAAAGCCGGTGAACGCGTAATTCGTGGATGTCACTCCGGGTTTGACCGGGACCGGGTAGCCTTCAACGATGTGCCCACCTCGAGAGCGCACATAGGCAACAGCCGCCTCGATCAGTTTCGTCGACAGACGCTGCCGGCGATGTGATCGGGCGACGTATACGCAAGTGATCGACCAGACGCGCTCGCCGTCCACGGCTTTGCGCGAAGGGGAACGCTGCAGAGCCGGATAGGCTTCCCGGGGAGCGACCGCGCACCAGCCGATGGGCTCGGGTCCGTCATATGCCAGGAGACCAGGCACACAGCCGCCCCGCACCAGCGCGTGCATGGCCTCTCTGTTGGAGTCTCCCTTCTGTTGGAGGTACTGCTGTCTATCAGGCAGACGCCAGCCCATGCACCAGCAGCCGCCCCCGACTCCGCGCTCGCCGAAGAGACGAACGAAGTCCGGCCAGCGCTCGGGCGTCAGAGGATGAACGGTGAGCTTGGGCACGGCTCAATCACGCAAGCATGCGTCATTTGACTCATGAAGGCACGGCACCGAAGGTGGCATACAGCCGCAGGTCCGCGCTGAGACACAGGGATTCGCCCCGGACCTCGGCCGCCTCGACGGCCTCGCGAACCCGATCCATGCCCTGACGATACTCCTCGTCGGTCAGAACGCTGAGCTGCGACGTCGCGCTCTTATCGAGGCGTCCCTCCTCCAATGCCGCCCGTGCGGCGAACCGGACCGGCAAGTGCTGGACCTCGCGCGTGACAGAGTCGGCGAACCCGGCTGCCCGCATCCATTCCCGGATCTGGCTCGATGCCGGATACCGGCGTCTGTCGATTTCGAGAACATTGTCGAAGTACTCGTAGATGTACCACTGATCGACGCCGGCATGCGGGTCCAGACCGACGGTCATCATCAGCCCGCCCGGCCGCAACACGCGCATCGCCTCCGCCAGGAATGCGACTTTGTCGTGAAAATGATGAAAGGCATTGATGCAAAACACTTTGTCAAACGACTCACGTGCCCACGGCAGACGCTCAGCACAGCCCTGCGCGAGAGCGGCGGCGGGCGCTCGGGTCTTCGCATAAGTCAGCATCCGAGCCGAGGCGTCCAGGCCCGTCACGCGAATCCCACTACCGCTGACGAGCCGAAGCCAATGGCCGGTGCCGCAACCGACCTCGAGTACACGCAGGCTGAACTGCTTGCCGATGAAGGCAATAAGCGCAGCTTCGACACCAGAGTAGTCGTTCACCTGGTATCGTCGGTCGTACGTTTTGGCGATCTGGTCGTAGTCTACGCTTCGAGCCATGCAGGTTCCCGGCGACGCGTCAACGGCCAGTTTTCGGCCGCGGCGGCTCATTGTCTCACCGGTCGCCGAACACAAAAAGGCGAGCCTGTTCCCGCAGGTATCGCCAACGGAGCGACCGTCAACATCAACAACGGGTTCGGTCGTTCTGTTCGGCCTTAACAGTCCGTGGTGAAAGTCCCGGCGTCGCACCGAGGCCGGCGAGGCGCCCCGATGGCAAGGCGCGACGACCGAGAATATCGGGAATATTTGA
>QHWJ01000333.1 GCA_003222535.1 Acidobacteriota bacterium
GGTCCAGCCGCCCATGCCCCACATGCCGTAGCCGATTTCCGACACCTGCCAGCCGGTCGGTCCGAACCTTCGATAGCGCATATACAATCTTCCCATGATCAACGTGGAGTTCACCAAGCGTCTGGGCGCTGGCTTCTTCGGGGGCGAGGGATTCATCCTTCAGCGGTTGGAGGGAACAGGCGAGGTGTTCATCCACAGCGGCGGCACGATCATCCCGATGGAGCTCAAGGCCGGCGAGCGGCTTCGCGTGGACACCGGCTGCCTCGTGGCGTTCGACCCGACGGTCACCTATGACATCGAGTTGGTTGGCGGCATCAAGACGGCGCTCTTCGGCGGTGAAGGGCTCTTCTTCGCGTCGATGACGGGCCCCGGCCGCGTGTGGGTGCAGACGCTGCCGTTCTCGCGGCTGGCCGATCGCATCATCGCGGCGCACAAGGGCGACCGCGAGGACGTGAAGCGCGACTTCGGCGGCGTCCTGGGCGGGCTCGGCGACCTGATTGGCGGCGACAAATAGTGTCGGAGACCCATGGCTATGGCGACGGGTTGACGCTGCAGATCAACCTGGCGGCGGTCGACGGGCCGTACGCGAAGCACATCGTGCCTGCGCTCGCCAAATCGCATCGCGCCGCCGCGCGCGACATCATCGTGACCGTTGACTGCTGCAAGCCTCAAAAGACGAAGCTCACCGACCCGGCCGTGCGATGCAGGGAGCCCGAGTTCACCGAGCAGGTGGAGGAGCTGCGCGTCCTGGCCGAGTCGCTCAAAGGACAGGGACTCGTCGATCGGGTGCTCTGCCTCCGAGCCGACGATCAGTGGCTCAAGACGGTGACACGCAAGTACTCGGGCGCCTGGCTGCCCGAGACGCACGACTACGGCGGGCGCCCGATCACCGGCTATTGGGCCGGCATCGAAGCGGCGCACACGCGCTACGTGATTCATTACGACGGCGACATGTTCCTGCATCAGGAGCCCGGCTTCGACTGGGCCGTCCATGCGATTCCCTTTCTGGAGAAGCAGGACCGCGCCGTGTCCGCCTCGCCCCGTCTGACGCCGCCCTATGCGTCTCGCATTCCGTTCGGCGACGGCGCATCCGCCCACGAAGGCGTGCCGATGGCTCCCGTCGAAGGCGGCTGGAAGCAGCACTTCTTCTCGACTCGCGTCTTCCTCATGGATCGCCGGAAGCTGGAGACGTATCTGCCGCTCGGCCGCGGGCGGGTCCTGCTGGAGCAGATGGCGGTCAAAACACTCCGCCGGGGTTTCCCGCGTTCCGCCGAGAAAATGTATTGGACCACCGTCAACGCGGCGGGCGGATATCGGCTCATCCTCTCCACCGAGCGGGCGTGGGTGCTGCATCCGAACTGGAAGCCGCCCGCCTATCCCGGCCTGGTCCCCGCGATTCTCGAGTGCGTTGCGGACAATCGGGTGCCGGAGGCGCAACTGGGGAAGACGGAATTGCAGTTCGAGGCATGGCAGGCGTTCGCCGGGCGCTAGGCCGCTACCGAAGCGGGTTCGCTGACTGGCTGGTGCCTCGGATCCATCGCGCGCATTCGCTCAGAGCGCTCGGCAAGCGGCTGCTCCGGAACCGCGTTATCAAGCAGCCGTTTCACGGCGGCGTGATCTGTCTGGATGCGGTCGAGCATTCGTGGGCGTGGACCGGCGCCGCGCGTCTGGAATCCTGGGACCGTCCGCTTCAGGATCGCCTGCTCGCGATCTCGCGCGACTGCCAGACGATGATCGACGTCGGCAGCAACATCGGCACGATGACGCTGGCGGTCGCGCTTCGGAACCCCGACATCCGCTTCGTGTGCGTCGAGCCGAATGAGCGCGCCGGCCGTTTGCTCCGTCAGTCGCTGACGTTGAATCGCGTCGCCGACCGAGTGACGCTCATCGACACCGTTGGAAGGTGGTCCCAGGAAACAGAGCATCGACTTCGCGCGTCATCAACGAGTCCGCGGCCGCGCGCGGCCGATGTCTGGTCAAGATCGACGTCGAGGGCTTCGAGACGGTTCTGTTGAAACAGCTTCGCCGCGTGCAGAATCGGCAGGGCCTCGTGCTGATCGTCGAGCTCCACGCCCTCGGGTTCAACGACATCGGCGACCCGCGCGAGTGTCTCCAGGTGTTGCGAGGCGGCGGCGCGATCGTGACCGACGTTGGCGGAGGTCCCGTGACGGCACTCGATCAATGGACGGATCGGATCGCGACGGTGCAGATCGAGGCCCGCTGGCCTGCAGTCTGACGGCACGCAGCGTCGGCGGCAGTACGCTGCCGCCACGGGCTGGCCGCGTCGAAATCGAATATCGGCCACGTCACTCTACGGTTTTCGGAGGACCGCGGCGACAGCTCGAGCGGCGATCGCGTGCCCGTGGGCGTTCCAGTGTTTGTCGAAAGGCAACAGCACATCACGCTGGCCGGAAAAGGCGGGTTGCAGATCGATGAACGGGATCGACTGTGTTCGGCAGATGTCGCCCAGTCGTTGGGCCGTGGCGCCGTCGCTCGGCGTGAGTGCGACGAGCACCTCCGCGCCCGTGGCCCGGACGTCCCGGTTCAGTGCCGCGATCAGCGCCGCCGTGACCGCGAGCGCGTCGGGCGTCAGCTCAGGCGGACGTGGCGTGGAAGCGGCCGCAAGATTCGTCTGGCGCCCGCGAAATCGCTGGACCGCCGCCTGAGCGATCGCGTAGTTGGCGAAGGGCCGCAGCCAGCGTCTGAGCGGCTCCGTGACACCCGACGGGATCCATTCGCGCTTGTCGGGCACCGGCACACCGGCCAGATGCGGCGTGCCGTCCGCCAGCTGGAATCGCGGCTTGAAGTAGATGTTCCGTCCCATCACTTGGCTCGCCTGGACGTTGCCGCTGAAATCGCTCGGATGAAACAGGAGCAGTACGACCTTGGGCCGGACCACCGCGGCCAGCCGGCGCCAGAGGAGATACTCCTGGTCGGTGCTGTAGCCGGGCACACCGGCTGTTCGGATTCTGTATGGTGCTCGTGTGTTCGCAAGCTCCCCTTCCAGGACGGTGGGAAACGATTGGTCGCCGCGAACGCCCCAGCCGAACGCGAAGGAGTCGCCGAGGACGAGGACGGTCGGCCGCATCGGGTGCGCCGGTGAATCCGCGGGGCGCGCGCCGGCGCGCAGTCCGTCGGCATCGGTGGTAATCCACACGCCGAAATCCAGAGCGGAGTGCCACTCGTGGCGATTCGGGATCAAGGTCCAGCCGATTTCGGCGTCGTACTGGAATACGCGCGGGTCTGCGAGGCCGTGATATCCGAGTCCGCGCGCGAGGCCTTCTGCAGCGACCACAGCGGCAAGGGTCCCGAAGGCAAGCGCGAGCGCCCTGCGCCGGTAGCCGCGGGCTCTGGGCACTACTTGCCGTTGGACATCGAGGCGAGGAAATCCTGGTTCGTCTTGGTTTTCGCCATCCGGGACAGCAGGAGCTCCATCGCCTCGACCGGCGACAGCGGCGTCAGCACTTTCCGCAGGACCCAGACGCGGCTGAGATCCTCCTTCGGAATGAGCAGTTCTTCTTTTCGCGTGCCGCTCTTCTGAATGTCGATCGACGGGAACACGCGGCGATCCGTGAGCTTCCGATCGAGATGGATCTCGAGGTTGCCGGTGCCCTTGAACTCTTCGAAGATCACTTCGTCCATGCGCGAGCCGGTGTCGACGAGCGCCGTCGAAATGATCGTCAGGGAGCCGCCTTCCTCGATATTGCGCGCGGCGCCGAAGAAGCGCTTGGGTCGCTGCAGCGCGTTGCTGTCGACGCCGCCCGAGAGGACCTTGCCCGAGGGCGGCACGATCGTGTTGTAGGCGCGCGCGAGCCGCGTGATCGAATCGAGCAGGATGACCACGTCCTTCTTGTGCTCGACCAGACGCTTCGCCTTCTCGATCACCATTTCCGCGACCTGAACGTGGCGCTGCGCGGGCTCGTCGAACGTCGATGAGATCACCTCGCCCCGCACCGACCGCTGCATGTCGGTGACTTCTTCGGGCCGCTCGTCGATGAGCAGCACGATCAGGTACACCTCCGGGTGATTGTGCGTGATGCTGTTCGCGATGTTCTGAAGGAGCATCGTCTTGCCGGTCCGGGGGGGCGCGACGATGAGGCCGCGCTGACCCTTGCCGATCGGCACCATCATGTCGAGCACGCGGGCCGACAGATTCTCGGCTTCGGTTTCGAGCGAGATTTTCGTCTGCGGGTACAGCGGCGTGAGGTTCTCGAAGAACACTTTCTCGCGCGCCCGTTCCGGCGGCTCGAAGTTGACCGCCTCGACCTTGATCAGCGCGAAGTAACGCTCCCCGTCCTTGGGCGGGCGGATCTGGCCGGAGACGGTGTCGCCGGTGTGGAGGTCGAACTTGCGGATCTGCGACGGCGACACGTAGATGTCGTCGGGGCCCGGCAGGTAGTTGTAGTCGGGGGCGCGCAGGAATCCGAAGCCGTCGGGCAGCACTTCCAGCACGCCCTCCGAGAAAATCAGCCCGCTTTTTTCGGCGCGCGCTTTCAGGATCTCGAAGATCAGCTCCTGCTTGCGCATGCCGGTCGCACCCGGCACGTCGAGCCCTTTCGCGATCTTCGTCAGCGCGCCGACGCTCATGTCCTTGAGCGTCGAGAGCTCTAACTTTTCCGGCGGGGGTGTGGCCGCGTGGCCGTTTCCCTTGGGCGCGGGTGGAGTGGCCGGCGCGGTTGGCTGCTGTTCAGTAGTCGGTCGATCAGTGTCCACAGTGCTTCCAGTCCTTCGCCCGTGACCGCCGAAACCGGCAGCACGGAATTCTCAAACACGGCTTCAAGTGTGCGCATCGCGTGCAGCCGTTCGGCGCGCGACAGCTTGTCGATTTTGGTCGCGACGAGCGCGTGCGCCGCGGCCGTCCCCTGAATCCAGCCCCACGCCTGCCGATCGGTGGCCAGACCCGGATGCCGCGCGTCCACCAGGAGGAGTCCGGCCGGCTGCCGCGCGAACACGGCCCCGGCGAGCTCCTCGAAGCCCGAGTCGCCGCCGCGGGCGTAGCCGTAGCCCGGCAGATCGAGCAGGTAGAACGGGGCGGCGCCGCCCCGCCTCACGCGATAGACGTTGGCGAGCCGCGTCTTGCCGGGCGCGGCACTCGTGCGCGCGACGCGCTCTCGGACCAGCGCGTTGATCAGGCTCGACTTGCCGACATTCGAGCGCCCGACGAAGGCGATCTCGACCAGCCCGTCGCTTGGCAGGTCCGTCTCGCCTGCGGCGCTCCGCACGAAGCTGGCCTGGATGTTCAACGAGAGCGCAGCTTGCAGACTTCAGATTTCAGATCAGGCCGCTCGCATCTGCAATCTGCGATCTGAACACTGCCATCTCACCTTAGTGAGTGATGGTGTCGTCGACGATGTCGACCGGCTCGGCCTGCGGTTCAGCGGGCAGGCGTCCCGCCAGCGGCTCCGCCAGCGCGATCTTCAGGACCTCGTCCATGGTCTGGACCAAGTAGACGTTCAGCGTGTCCAGCACGTTTTTCGGAATGTCCGCCAAATCCTTCTCGTTGTCTTTCGGCAGGATGAGGTTCTTGATGCCGGCGCGGTGCGCGGCGAGCACCTTCTCCTTCACGCCGCCGATCGGCAGCACTTTGCCGCGCAGCGTGATTTCACCCGTCATCGCGACGTCCTTCCGGATCGGCACCCGCGTCAGCGCGGACACGAGCGCCGTCGCGAGCGTGATACCGGCCGATGGGCCGTCCTTCGGGATGGCGCCTTCGGGCACGTGGATGTGGACGTCGGTCTTGCGGTTGAATTCCTTCGGAATCCCGTACTCCTCGGCCTTCGAGCGCACGTAGCTCATCGCCGCCTGCGCCGACTCCTGCATGACGTCGCCGAGCTTCCCGGTGAGCGTGAGGTGCCCCTTGCCCGGCATCAGCGTCGCTTCGGTGACCAGGATCTCGCCGCCGACCTCGGTCCAGGCCAGACCGGTCGCGATGCCGACCTCGTTGTTCTCCTCCGCCATGGTGTTGCGGAACCGCGGCACACCGAGGTACTGCGTCACCTTGTCGGGCGTGATCTCCTCGCTGAAGCTCTTGCCCTCGGACACCACCTTGCGGGCAATCTTGCGGCAGATCGACGCGATCTCGCGCTCGAGGTTCCGCACGCCCGCTTCGCGCGTGTAGCGCTGGATGATGGCCGAGAAGGATCCCTCGGTGAACGTGATGTTCTCCTTCGTCAGGCCGGCCCCCTCGATCGCCTTCGGCGAGAGGAACGTCTGGGCGATCTGGACTTTTTCGATCTCCGTGTAGCCGGCAAGCTGGAGCACTTCCATGCGGTCCCGCAGCGCCTGCGGAATGGTGTGGAGCACGTTCGCCGTGCAGATGAACATCACGTGCGACAGGTCGTACTCGACGTCGAGGTAGTGATCGAGGAACGTGTGGTTCTGCTCGGGGTCGAGGACTTCGAGGAGCGCCGCGGACGGATCGCCGCGGAAGTCCATCGACATCTTGTCGACCTCGTCGAGCAGGAACACCGGGTTCATCGTGCCGGCCTTCTTCATCATCTGGATGATCTGGCCGGGGAACGCCCCGATGTAGGTGCGGCGGTGGCCGCGGATTTCCGCCTCGTCGCGCACGCCGCCGAGCGACAGCCGCACGAACTGGCGGTTCATCGCGCGGGCGATCGACTTGGCGAGCGACGTCTTGCCGACTCCGGGAGGCCCGGAGAAGGTGAGGATGGTCGCCTTCGGCTTCTTGACGAGCGCGCGGACCGCGAGGAACTCGAGGATGCGTTCCTTGATCTTCTCGAGCCCGTAATGGTCTTCGTGCAGAATCTCTTCGGCGCGCTTCAGGTCGCGGCTCTCGCGGCTCTTCTTGTGCCACGGCACCGCGATGAGCCAGTCGAGGTAGTTGCGCGAGACGGTCGCCTCGGCGGACATCGGCGGCATCGCTTCCAGGCGCTTCAGCTCCTGGATGGCCTTCTCCTCGACGTCCTTCGGCATCTTGGCCGTTTCGATCTTCTTCTTCAGCTCGTCGACCTCGTTGCCCTTCTCGTCCTTGCGGCCCAGCTCTTTCTGGATCGCCTTCATCTTCTCGTTGAGGTAGTACTCCTTCTGGGCCTTCTCCATCTGCTTCTTGACGCGGGACTGGATCTTGCGGTCCACCTGGAGCTTGTCGACCTCGATTTCGAGGATGCCGGCGATGCGATTCAGGCGCTCGAGCGGAGAGATGATTTCGAGGAGGTTCTGCTTCTCGTCGACGCCGATGAGCAGGTGCGCCGCGATCGTGTCCGCCAGCTTGCCCGGGTCGTCCACGCGGACCGCGGCGATCATCGCGTCGTAATGCAGGTTGTTCGACAGCTTGACGTACTGCTCGAACAGCGACACCACGCGGCTCATCGTCTGCTCGGCGTCCGCGCTCGTCTCGCGCTGCTTCGGCAGCATCTTGACGACCACGCGGTAGAAGCCCTTGTCTTCCTTCCACTCGACGGCGCGCGCGCGATCGACGCCCTCGACGAGCACCTTGATGTTGCTGTCCGGCAGCTTCAGGCTCTGGACCACGTTGGCGACGCAGCCCATCGTGAAAATGTCTTCCGGTCGCGGATCGTCCACCGACGCGTCGTGCTGCGCCGCCAGGAAGATCCGCTTGTCCTTCAGCAGCGCGTGCTCGAGGGCGCGCGTCGACGAGGGGCGCCCGATGACGAACGGCATCATCATGTGCGGGAAGACGACGACGTCCCGCAGCGGGACGATCGGGAGGGTCTCGTACACTTCCAACGGAGTCTCCAACGTTAACCGGCTTTCTCAATCAAGGTGATGGGTTTGTCCTTCGCGAGCACGACTTCACGCGTGATCGTGACTTCGCGGACCTTCTTCTGGTTGGGCACCTGATACATCAGGTCGAGCATCAGGTCCTCGATGATCATGCGCAGGCCGCGCGCGCCGATCTTGCGCTCGAGCGCCGACTCGGCAATGGCGTCGAGCGCGTCGTCGGTGAAGCGGAGCTTCACGTTCTCGTACTCGAACAGCTTCATGTACTGGCGCGTGATGGCGTTGCGCGGCTGCGTGAGGATCTGGATGAGCGCGGCCTTGTCGAGCTCGTGCAGCGTGCCGATGACCGGCAGGCGGCCGACGAACTCGGGGATGAGGCCGTACTTGATGAGGTCCTGCGGCTCGAGCTGCTCGAGCGTGGTGCCGATGTCGCGCGTGCGCAGCGACTTGACGTCCGCCTTGAAGCCGAGCGTCTTCTTGCCGATGCGCCGTTCGATCTGCTTGTCGAGGCCGACGAATGCGCCGCCGCAGACAAAGAGGATGTTGCTCGTGTCGACCTGGAAAAACTCCTGGTGCGGATGCTTGCGGCCGCCCTGCGGCGGGACGTTGGCCACCGTGCCTTCGAGGATCTTCAGCAGCGCCTGCTGGACGCCTTCGCCCGACACGTCGCGCGTGATCGACGGATTCTCGTCCTTGCGGCAAATCTTGTCGACTTCGTCGATGTAGATGATCCCCTGCTGGCACTTCTCGATGTCACCGCCGGCGGCCTGGAGCAGCTTGAGGATGATGTTCTCGACGTCTTCGCCGACGTAGCCCGCTTCCGTGAGCGTCGTCGCGTCGACGATCGTGAAAGGCACCGAAAGGAGCTTGGCGAGGGTCTGCGCCAGCAGGGTCTTGCCGGTGCCGGTCGGACCGATGAGCAGGATGTTGCTTTTCGTCAGCTCGATGTCGTTGCGGGTGCGCGGCTGTTTCTGGATTTCGATGCGCTTGTAGTGGTTGTAGACGGCGACCGCAAGCTTCTTCTTCGTGCGCTCCTGTCCGATGACGTACTCGTCCAGGAACTTCTTGATCTCCTGCGGTGTGGGGAGCGACGAGCGCGTGCCTCGGTTCTCGAAGCGGTTGTCGTCTGCGATGATGTCGTTGCAGACTTCGACGCATTCATCACAAATGAAGACCGTGGGCCCCGCGATGAGCTTACGGACATCGTTCTGGTCCTTGTTGCAGAAGGAGCAGCGCAGGACCTCGGTTTCCCCGGCTTTTTTCACCATGCTGTAGCCCTAGCCCTTACTGTTCAGCCAGTTGCCCGCGAGCCTAGGCCCTCTTGCGAATGACATCGTCAATGATACCGTATTCCTTGCCTTGATCGGCTGACATGATGTAGTCCCGCTCGGTGTCGTCCTGGATACGCTTGACCAGCTGTCCGGTATGCTGCACGAGGATGTCATTGATGCGCTCGCGCATGCGCAGGATCTCACGGGCTGCAATATCAATATCGGTCGCTTGGCCCGCCAGACCAGACATCAGCGGCTGATGGATGACAATTCGTGAATTCGGGAGCGAAAAACGCTTTCCCTTCGCCCCCGCCGCCAGCAGCACCGCCGCCATCGAGGCGGCCTGGCCGATGCAGTAAGTCTGGACGTCCGGCTTGATGAATTGCATGGTGTCGTAAATGGCCATCCCGGCGGTAATCGAGCCGCCCGGACTGTTTATGTACAGAAGGATGTCTTTGTCCGGGTCTTCGGCTTCGAGAAAGAGCATCTGGGCGATGGCCAGGTTCGCGATTTGATCGTCGATCGGCGTGCCGATGAAGATGATGCTGTCCTTGAGAAGGCGGGAGAAGATGTCGTACGCGCGCTCGCCGCGATTGGTCTGTTCGACGACCATCGGCACGAGTTGCATGCGCGAGTCATTACCAGTTCCGTGATGCCGCATAAGCGTGTCGCTGAGTTGTCGGGGAAAATCGCGTGCGGGGTGTCTTACGAGTCTCCGCCAATTGTAGCACGCGCCATGACGAAGTCAATTGACTTCTCCCGGCGTAAGCCCGCGTAGACCCGGAACAACCCGCCTTCCTTCTCGAGCGCCGCGCGCACGGCGGCCGGCGTCCGGCCCGTCCGCTCCGCGTATTTGCCCACCTCGCGCTCGATCTCCTCCTCGGTGACGTCGAGCTGCTCGCGCCGGCCGACCTCGTCGAGCACCAGCGCAGCCGCGACCGCTTCGCGTGCGACGCCCCGCTGGCTTTCACGGAACGCGTTCCAGTCGATGCCCGCCTGATGCGGGTCCACGTGCTGATCGATCAGGCGGCGCGCGAAATCCTCGAGACGACGGTCGACCTCGCGGTCGACCATCGAGGCAGGCACCTCGAACGGCACGCGCGCCGCAAGCTGCTTCATCAGCTCCGCCCGATCCTCGCGCTCTGCAGCGTGCTTCGCCTCGTGCTCGAGATCCTCGCGCACGCGCGCCTTCAGCGCGTCGAGCGTGTCGAACTCGCCGAGATCCTTTGCGAACTCGTCGTCCAGCTCCGGCAGCACGCGGCGCTTGAGGCCCTTCACGGTGACTCTATACGAAACGTCGGTGTTCGCAAGCTCCCCGATCGGGTAGTCGGCCGGATGGTGAATCGTGAATTCCTTGGTGGCGCCGACCTCAAGGCCCAGCAGTTGTTCGTCGAAGCCCGGCGGGTTCGCTTTCGCGCCCAGCTCGATGCTGACGCCGTTGTGCGGTTCCGCCTTGCCCCCCGCGTCGCGCCGTTCCAGATCGAGCACGACCGTGTCACCGTGGTCGACGCCGCGGCCTTCGACCGGCTCGTGCCGCGCCGCGCGATCGCGCAGCCGCTGCAGAGCCAGTTGGACGGCCTCGTCGGTGATTGCCTTCGACGCCCGCCGAAACGCGATGGTCGAGAGCTCGCCGGGATCGAAGATCGGGACCGTGTCGAACGACGCGGTGAAGGTCAGCGGCTGCCCTTGTTCAATCGAAACGTCCCGCACGTCGGGCGTGTTGACCGCCTCCATGCCGCGCTCGCGCAGCGCATCGTCGACGGCGCGGGGAATCAGATCGTGCGCGACGTCATGCAGGATCTGATCCTTGTAGCGCTGCTTGATGACGCGGGCCGGCGCTTTGCCCGGCCGGAAGCCCGGCACGCGCACCTTGCGGGAGTAATCGGCGGCGATGCGATCGATCTCCGCGTCGACGACGCTGCTCGGAATCTCGACGCGCACGTTCTTGCGGGTCTCGTTGACATCGACGAAATCGGTTTTCATCGTGAAATGTGGTCCGCCTTCGCGGCCAGGGCCGCTTCGGCGTGACAGCCTTCGCGTTGGTGCCGTGCCGGGCCGAAGCTCGCCCGCGAGCGAAGGCTGGTGCGAAAGGGGGGACTCGAACCCCCATAGCCTTTCGGCTACCGGATCCTAAGTCCGGCGCGTCTGCCAATTCCGCCACTTTCGCGGGTCTCGTTGCCTGTCCCGCCCTCTGCCGGAGCCACCTCAGAGTAACATGTGCCCCTCAACGATGCGAGCCTGGGCAGGGGCGCTGAAGAGGATCTCGAGCACTTTCGAGATCCTTTTGCAGTACTCGCCGCGCTGCGCACGATCACCCGTGCGGGATCGGCCGTGTTCATTTACACCACCAACGCGGACAGCTTGAGCCACCGCATCTTCGCCGACGACTGGGAAAGGTATTGCGACTGGACGCATCACGGCATCGACCGCGTTTCAGTGCGCACGCTGCGCGAAGCCTTTGCGCCGCCGCATTGGGAGCTCGTCCGGCTGACCACGGACACTTTCTGGGCCGGCGACGCCGGCCCGCTCGTTGCGACCGTGCGTGACTGGTTTGCTGCCGACGCGCGATTCCGGCGTCTGATCGCCGAACGCGATCTCGGCGACTTTCTTCTCTGCGTGGCGGTCCGGCGACAGGTTGCTGACGAGCTGGGTGCGTGGTAGCATCCCGCCGCCTCATGATTCCACTGCACGATTCGACGCTTTATCACGGATTGTTTCGATGGCACGCGGATATGGATGGCCGGCCGCGGCTCTCCCGCCATGAAGCCGGACCGGAAATAATTCCGTGCCCCACCACGGGCCGACCGCTGCGAATCGCGACCATTGAAGCCAACACCGCGGCGATTTGTCCTGCCTGCGCCAACCATGGCCAGGGCGGCTTCGTCTCCTTCGAGGGCGACTTGAGGATGGCCTACGCGTGCCCGCAGTGCCGCGAGCTGGTCTGGCTCGCTGGCGCCTAGCTTGGCCAGGCTCAGCCAGCGCGTTCCGAACAGGGCGATGGCGAAATCCGTCCCGGCGACCCGCGACCACGGATCCGCGTCGAACGTCGAGTCGCGCGAGCGAGCCACCGCCGCCCGCACTCCCACCCGGCGGAAGGTGGCGAGCAGACGCGATCGCGCCGCGGCGTTGGCCGCGAGATATGCCGGCAACTGATCGCCCGGCACTTCCGCGATGATGGAAAGACCCGCCAACTGCGCCCAGGCGACATCCCCTGAATGACCGATCGCCGCGATGCGGTCGCCAGTCGCCAGACCTCGCGCCTCCAGTGCCTGAGCAATCCGCCAGCGTCGGAAACCTGTCTGGCTTCGCCCCGGCGGAGATCCGACACGGTGTTTCGCGTGGCGCCGGCCGCGACCGGTCCTTCCGTCACGAGCGTGGCCGCCACGCACAAGGCGGCGCCGGCCTGTTCGATCCGTCCCACGTCGGGTTCTCGTTCCTCTTCTTCGATCGCGGCTGCTCCCGGCCCGCCTCGCCAGGTCTGAGCGGCGGCTGTTCTATCTGATACATCCACCGGATCCTTTATCGATACAGCATTGAAACGCCGATAAGGCCACCGAACGACTGTTGGCTCAAATGTATCGGGTGCGATCGCGCGGCTGTATCGCTTCGGCACATTTAGACATGTAATGTCATAATAAGTCGTCTAATGTCATGTAAGTGACGGGGCAGAGCTGTATCGCGCGTGATCATCTTCGGCAGCCTTTGAGGGAAGACTGACATGTTCTTTTTCGTCTCAATCATCCTGGCCGTTTCGTTCGCAGCCCGGCCCGAGACCGTCCAGCCTCCGCCGGGACAGGCGCTGCCGGTTCTGTCGCCCGCCCAGCCGCCGGCTCCCAGTCCCAGGCTCGATCCGGCCAAAGGGGATCAGAACTCGCGGTACACGCTGGGTCCGCAGGACCAGCTCAAGATCACGGTGTTCGACGAGCCGGACCTGTCCAACATCTATCGCATCGACTCCGACGGGTTCATCACCTTCCCGATGATCAACAAAGTCGCCGCCAGCGGCATCACGCCGACCGAGCTTCAGGACCGGATCCGCGGGATGCTCGCATCCGGCTTTATCAGGAACCCGCAGGTGCGCGTCGAAGTGGAAGGGTACAAGAGTCAGAGCATCATCGTGAGCGGCGAAGTACGCACGCCCGGCAAGATCATGATGACGGGCGCGATGACGCTCGTCGAAGCCCTCGCCGCGGCCGGTTCGCCGACGTCGGCTGCAAGCAACGAAATCTCCGTCTCGCGCCAGAAGCGCGCTGCGAACGGAACGGTCCCTGACGAAAACGACGTCGACATCATCCGCGTGAACCTGAAGGATCTCCAGATGGGCAGGGCGGGGCGTGACCTCCAGCTCCAGGACGGGGATCTCATCAACATCCCGAAGGCGCTCACGTTCTTCATCACCGGGCAGATTCGCAACTCCGGCGCGCTCGTGTGGGACTCCGCCATGACGGTGCAGCAGGCGATCGCGCTCGCCGGCGGGCTGACCGACCGCGGATCGAACCGCCGCATCAAGGCTGACCGCATCATGCCCGACGGCAAGGTCAAGGAAGTTTCGCTGCAGCTGGAAGACAAAGTCCACGCGAACGACACGATCAAGATCGGGAACAAGATTTTCTGATGTGCGGCATCGCGGGCGTCGTCTCCTGGGATCGGCCCATCGCCGAGCCCGCGCGCGTGGCGCGCGTTCTGGCCGATGCGCTGGCGCATCGCGGACCGGACGGCCGGGCCACATGGATACCGCCGTCCGAAGACGTCCTCCTCGTTCATCGCCGGCTCGCCATCATCGATCCCGGTCCTGACGGGGCGCAGCCGATGGCGACGCCCGACGGCCGCCATCGCATCGTGTTCAACGGCGAGGTCTACAACTACCGCGAGCTGCGTCGCGATCTCGAAGCGGGCGGCGAGCGGTTCTCGACCGCCAGCGACACCGAAGTGCTCCTCAGGCTGATCGTGCGGGGCGGCCCGGCCGCGCTCGCGCGCGTCCGCGGAATGTTCGCGTTCGCGTGGTGGGACGCGGAAGACCGGACGCTGCTCGTGGCGCGCGATCGGTTTGGCATCAAGCCGCTCTACGTCGCGCCGGCCCCGCATCAGATCGCCTTCGCGTCGGAACTGGGGGCGCTGCGTGCCTCGGGGATCCTCGCCGGCGAGCCGTCGCCGGCCGGCGTCCTTGGATTTCTCACCTGGGGCAGCGTGATTCCGCCGCTCACGTGGCAGCGCGGCGCCGAGACGCTGCCGCCGGGCGCGTGGTGGCGATGGCGCGGCGGCGCCGGCGACCGCGGCGTGTTCGCGGACGCGCGCGACGCCTATCGCTCGGGCCCGGGTCCGGCGCAATCCGACCGTGACTATCGCGCGGCGGCCCGCCACGCCGTGCGCGAGAGCGTGCGCGCGCATCTGGTCGCCGACGTGCCGGTCGGCGTGTTCCTGTCCGGTGGCATCGATTCGGGCGCCATCGTCTCGGCGGCGGCGTCGGCCGGCGCGTCCAATCTTCAGACCTTCACCGTCGGGTTCGACGATGTGACGTCGGAGGTGGAACGAGCGCGGAGCGTCGCCACCGAATTCGGGACGCGTCATCACGAGCTGCGCCTCGACGCGTCTCACGTCGCAGCCGACCTTCCGAAGATCCTCACCCGCCTCGATCAGCCGACGATCGACGCGGTCAATTCCTATTACGTCGCGCAGGCGGTCGCCGCCGCCGGGATCAAGGCGGTCCTCTCCGGCGCCGGCGGCGACGAGCTGTTCGGCGGCTATCCGTCGTTCGTGCGTCTGCCACGCGCGATGGCGGCGAAGCGCGCGCTCGGACCGCTGTGGCCGCTCGTGAGCCCGTTGACCGGCGCACTCATGCCGGCGCGGCTCCAGGCGAGGTGGCGTCACTTCGCCATGACGAACGGATCGCTCGTCGAATCGTACCGCGTGCAGCGCGGGTTTCTGCTGCCCGAGGAGCTGGACGGCCTGGCCGGTCCGGCGCTCCGCGACAGCGCGGTGTGGCGCCAGGCGCACAGCGAGGTCGCGGCCGCCGAGAGGACACTGCTTGCGGCGTCGGGCGCGGAGACGCCGCAGGCCTCGGTGGCCCGGCTCGAGTCGCGCCTGTATCTCGAATCGCAGTTGCTGCGCGATCTGGACGTCATGTCGATGGCGCACGGCCTCGAAGTGCGCGTGCCGTTCGTCGATCACGAGCTGCTCGGCGCCGTCTGGCCCGAGCTCGGACGCCATCCGTCGCTGCTGCGGCACAAGCGGCTTCTGTTCGACACGCTCGAGCGCAGGCTTCCGCCGGCGATCGTCCGGCAACGCAAGCAGAGCTTCACGTTGCCGTTTGCGCGCTGGATGGGCGGCGAGCTGGCGCCAACCGTGCACGACGGTCTGCGCCGGCTGGCTGATCGCGGCTGGATCCTCCCCGACGCGCCGGCCCGCGTGTGGAACGCGTGGACGTCCGGCCGCGTGCACTGGAGCCGTCCGTGGGGGCTCGCCATCCTCGGACACTTTCTCGACGGGGCCCCCGCGTGAACGTCGACGTCGTGGCGGTCCGCGTCCCGTGTCTCGACGCGATCGTCGACATCGAGCCGTCGAGCGGCCTGCGCCCGCTCAATCTCCGCGAGCTCTGGTCGTACCGCGAGCTGTTGTACTTCCTTGCCTGGCGCGACATCAAAGTCCGATACAAGCAGACGGCGCTCGGCGCCGCGTGGGCCATCCTGCAGCCGCTGCTCACGATGAGCGTGTTCGCGATCTTCCTCGGCCGCCTCGCCCACGTGCCGTCGGACGGGCTGCCGTATCCCCTGTTTTCGTTTGCCGGGCTCGTGCCGTGGACGTATTTCTCGACGGCCGTCGCAACCGGCGCGGTCTCGATCGTTGGCAGCCAGCAGCTGATCTCGAAGGTGTACTTCCCTCGGCTGCTGATTCCGCTCTCAGCGGCCGTGACGCCGCTCGTGGACTTCGCGGTCGCGATGCTCACGCTGGTCGCCATGCTCGCGTGGTACCGCGTCATGCCGGGGGCGGCTCTCGCGTGGCTGCCGCTGCTGCTGCTGCTGGCGATTGCGACCGCCTTTGCCACGGCGCTCTGGCTCTCGACGCTGACGGTCCTCTACCGTGATGTCCGGTACGTCGTCGCCTTCCTGATGCAGTTCTGGATGTTCGCCACGCCGGTCGCGTATCCCGCATCGCTGGTGCCGGCGAAATGGCGGGTGTTGTACGGTCTGAATCCCATGGCCGGCGTCGTGGAGGGATTCCGCTGGGCGCTGGTCGGCGGTCCCGCGCCGGGGCCGATCGTCGCCGCCTCCGCCGCCGTGGTCGTTGTCCTGCTCGTGACGGGCGTCGTGTTCTTCCGCCGCGCCGAAGGCACATTCGCCGACGTGATCTGATTCGTGTCCGACATCGCCATTCGCGTCGAGCATCTCGCCAAGCGGTACAGCATCGGCGCCGGGGTCGAGTCGTATCGCACGCTGCGCGAGACGCTCGGGCAGCTCGCGCGCGCGCCGTTCGGCCGGGGCCGCACGCGGAGCGCCGCCGCCCATATCTGGGCGCTCGACGACGTCTCGATGGAGATCAAGAAGGGTGAAGTCGTCGGCATCATCGGGGGGAACGGCGCGGGCAAGTCGACGCTGCTCAAGATCCTGTCGCGCATCACGACGCCGACGCGCGGCCGGGCGCGGATCTCGGGCCGCGTGGGATCGCTGCTCGAAGTCGGCACAGGCTTCCACCCGGAGCTGACGGGCCGCGAGAACATCTTTCTGAACGGCGCCATTCTCGGCATGGCGCGCCGCGAGATCGCACGGAAGTTCGACGCGATCGTCGCCTTCGCCGAAGTCGCGCGCTTCATCGACACCGCCGTGAAGTACTACTCGAGCGGGATGTACGTGCGTCTCGCGTTCGCCGTCGCCGCGCACCTCGAGCCGGAGATCCTGATCGTCGATGAAGTGCTGTCGGTCGGAGACGCGAAGTTCCAGCAGAAGTGCCTCGGCAAGATGGACGACGTGGCCAGGACCGGACGGACGGTGCTGTTCGTCAGCCACAACATGGCGGCCGTGCAGCGCCTGGCGACCTCCGCGCTTCTGCTGGAGGGCGGGTGCCTCGCCGGCACCGGCCCGGTCCGGCCGATGGTCGCGCGGTATCTCGGCGGTCACGCGCACGCGCGCTACCAGGCCGGCCGCCGAACCGGGCGGCCCCAGATTCTCGAAGCCCAACTCGTGGACGCGTTCGGACAGCCCGTGGCCAAGCCGCTGAACACCGAGACCTTCGGATTCCGCATCCGCTTCGCTCTGCCCCAATCGCGATCGGGCATCAGGCTCGGCATCGGGGTGCTCACCGGCGACGGAACGGTCGTCTTCACCAGCGGGAGCGACGATGTGGCGATCGAGGTGCCGGCCGACGCGCGCGAGTACGAGGCGCGCGTGATGGTGCCCGGAGACACCCTCCTGGCGGGCGACTATCACCTCGCGGTGTGTCTGTGGGACGCGGGTGAAACCCTCGATCTTCAGGAGCCCGCGCTCTCGTTCGCGCTCGAGTACGGGCCCTCGGTGCTCTATGCGAGCGGCGACAACCGCAAAGGCTTCGTCAACGTGCGGTGCGGCTGGACGCTCGAGCCGGCGTTGTCGCTCGTGGGCCTTCCATGAAACAGTACGTCCGGCGAGCCGCGCGCGCGCTACGAACCCTCGCTATCGGGCCAGACGAGGTGCCGATCATGTCTCAGATGATCCGCCGCGACGCGCGGACGTCGACCTTCTTCGCCGCGCTCGACTACATCAACTACGAGCGTGTGCCCGGCGACGTCGTCGAGTTCGGCGTGTTCACGGGCATCAGCCTCGCGCTGTTCGCGCAGGGGCAGGCGTTCGATTCCAAGGGCATGACGCGGCGGTTCGTGGGCTTCGACTCGTTTGACGGACTGCCGCCGTCCTCCGAGGCGCACGCGCGGTGGCAGCCCAGCGACTGCGCCGTGAACCACTCGTGGCATCCGATGATTCCCATCGGCGCGCGGGTGACGCCCGACGTGACACGGGACCTCTTCGCGGCCTGCGGTCTCGATCCGCCGGTGCTGCACGCCGGCTCGTTCGCGGAGACCATCGGGCGCGTCGTGCCGTCGATCTACCCCGCGATTGCGCTCGTCCATTTCGACTGCGATCTCTACGAGTCGACACGCGACGCGCTCGCGCTGGCGTCGCCGGCGTTCCAGGATGGGGCCATGCTGATGTTCGACGACTGGTTCCATTACCGCGGCCACCCGAAGAAGGGGCAGGCGCGCGCGTTTTCGGAATTCCTCCAACAGAACCCGCAGTGGCTGGCCGTTCCGTACCGCTGCTATGCCACCTTCTGTCAGGCGTTCATCCTGTCGCGCCGGTGACGCCTTACACGCACAGCTGGCAGCCCGGACTGCGCCGCGCGCTGCGCTCGGCAGGCGCCTGGGTGTCGGCTGGCCCGCCGGAAGCGGTGATCTCCCGGATGGCGAGAAGCGATCCCCGCTGGCCGGTGTTCAGCAGCGCGGTCGAGTACATCAACGTCGAAGCGATTCCAGGCGACATCGTCGAGTGCGGCGTGTACACCGGCGTCTCGCTCGCGCTCCTCGCGCATGCCCAGCAGGAACAGGCGACGGATCTTTCGCGCCGCATCGTCGGCTGCGATGCGTTCGAAGGGTTGCCGCCGTCGCGCGACGCGCATCCATTGTGGACAACCGGCACGTTCAGCGTGAACACCTGGGAGCATCCCGTGCTGCCGATCGGCGCGCGCGCGACGCCCGAGGCAACTCGAGCGCTCTTCGCCCTGTGCCGCCTGCCGCCGCCCGTGCTCGAAGTCGGATGGTTCGCCGAGACGCTCCGTCACACGCCGTGTCCGGCCATCGCCCTGCTGCATGTCGATTGCGATTTGTACGAGGGCGCCCTCGACGCGCTCAACGGCGTCCAGCCGGCGCTCCAGGACGGCACGATGGTGTTGTTCGACGACTGGTTTCTGTTCAAAGGCCATCCGGACAAAGGCGAGTCGCGGGCGTTCAGCGAGTTCCTGACCGCGCATCGGGAATGGGAGGCCGTCCCGTACCGCACGTACGGCACCTGCGGTCGCGCGTTCATTCTGTCCCGGCGATGAGGATCGCGCATATCGGTCCTCCATTGGCGCGCCGGGGCGGGCCCGCCGGATATCTCTGGCAGCTTCAGGCGGCCGCCGAGTCCTTTGGCCAGGGCGCGCGCCACCTGCTGACGTTTCCACCGCCGGCACCGCCGGTTCGCCAACAGCGCCGGCCGCTGATGAACCGGATTCAATCGCGGCTCGGGCGCGCGAAGCGCGCCGTCCTCGGCCCGCCGACGTTCTATCGGCCGGACGAAGCGTCTGTGCGGCGCGAGCGCGGCCTCGTGGACGACATGCTGACCGCCGCAACGCAGGAGGTGTGCATCGAGTCGTCAGCCAGCCTGAACGCGGCGCTCTCGAGCGATGCCGACGTGTTGTTCGCGCACGAGCCGGCCGCGGCCGAACGCCTGCTCGCTGAGCGCGGCGCCTCGCGGCAGGTCTGGCTCATGATGCACGCGCCGATGCCGATGTCGCTGTTCCTGGCGTGGAACTGGGGCGTGCCGGAATCGAGGTGGGAGGACGTCGCCGCGCTGCCGGACGTGCGCCGATGGACCGATTGGGAAATCGACATCTGCCGGCGCGTCGACCGGCTGGTGACGCCGTGTCGCGAGGCGGTGGAGGAGTTGGCCCGCGTGGACGCGGCGTTCGGCCGGCTGCGGGTCGACTTCGTGCTGACCGGCGCCGCGGCGGCGCCGGTGATGTTCCCGGGCTCCCGCCGCGATCTGCGCGAGCGCTGGCGGCTGCCGCGCGACCTGCCGATCGGATTGTTCATCGGCAGCCCGCAACCGTATCGCGGGCTCGACGCGCTGCTGGCGGCGCTCGGGGAGTTGCCGGCGGACACTCCTGGAATGCTGGCCATCGCCGGTCCGTCCGCGGACGCAATCCCGCGCCGTCCGCGCGTGCGCGCGCTCGGCCCGGTTCACGAAGTCGCGGACCTCATGAACGCCGTCGACTTCGTGATCAACGTCAATCGGTTCAGCCTGTTCGACCTGTCGACGATCGAGGCCGCGCAGGCGCGGCGGCCGCTCTTGATGCACCGGATTGGCGGCAACCGGCGATTCGCGGAGCTCGGCGCCGGCTGCGTCCTGATCGACGATCTGGCACCGGCGACGATCGCGGCCGGCCTCGCCGAGATGTTCACGATGACGCCGGATCGGCTCGCGGCGCTCGGCGAGGCGTCGGGATCCTGTTACGAACGGCACCTCCGGCCCGCGGATATGTGGGCGCGCCACGCCGCGCTGTACGACGAGGCGGCGGTCGAGCGCCGCGTGTCGACGACGTGACCAATTTGCAGAACGATCGGAATGCGCGCGACATCGTGATCGGCGGCAACGCGTATCGTCGAAGCGGCGCCGTGCGGCGAGCCGAAGGATGACCGACGTCGGCCTGCTGATCGTCGGCGCCGGCCCCACCGGCCTCGGCGCCGCGTGGCGTCTCACGGCGAGTGGCGAGACGAACTGGCTCCTGTGTGAGGCCGCGGCGGACGCCGGCGGTCTGGCCGGCTCCGTGGTCGACGATCACGGCTTCACGTGGGATCTCGGCGGCCACGTGCAGTTCAGCCACTACGACTACTTCGACGATCTGATGGACGACCTGCTGGGGTCCGACGGCTGGTTGCATCACCAGCGGGAGTCCTGGGTGTGGGTGCGCGAGCGCTTCGTGCCGTATCCCTTTCAGCTCAACCTGCATCGCCTTCCGGAGATGGAGCGCGCCGCCTGCGTCCGCGGGCTGATCACGGCGGCGGTGGCGTCGGCCGCCTGCGCCAGCGCGCCCGACAGCTTCGGGCAATGGATCGAGGCCGCGTTCGGGCCCGGCATCGGCGACGTGTTCCTCCAGCCTTACAACGTGAAGGTCTGGGCGTATCCGCTCGAAGAGCTCTCATGGTCGTGGATCGGCGATCGCGTCGCGCTGGTGGATCTCCCGCGCGTGGTGGAAAACATCCGCCTCGATCGCGACGATGTGTCGTGGGGCCCGAACAACCAGTTCCGGTTTCCGATCCGGGGCGGCACCGGCAGCATCTGGCTCGCGCTCGCCACGCGTCTCATCGACGCTGCGCCCGAGCGGATGCAGTTCGGCCGCCGCCTGATACGCGTCGACACGGCGGCCAGAGAGGCGACCTTCGCCGATGGATCCCGCGTGTCCTACGACCGGCTGTTGACGACGATCCCCCTCGACACGCTCGTCGCGGCAACTGATCTTGCGCCGTCGCTGGCGCGGGCGGCCGGCGATCTGCGCTTCTCGTCGACCCATGTGATCGGGATCGGCGTGCACGGCAGCGCGCCGCCGCATCTGACGGACAAGTGCTGGATGTATTTCCCGGAGAACGACTGCCCCTTCTACCGGGTGACGCACTTCTCGCATTATTCGCCGAACAACGTGCCGGACATCACGCGGCACTGGTCGCTGATGGCGGAGGTCTCGGAGTCTCCGGCGAAACCGGTCGACGCCGGCAGCGTGGTCGCCGAGACGATCGACGGTCTGATCAACACCGGCCTCATTCAGGGTCGCTCGGCAGTCCACCATGCGTGGCACCGGCGTCTACCGCACGGGTATCCGACGCCGTCGCGTGGCCGCGATCGCGCGCTCACCGTCATCATGCCGGCGCTCGAAGCGCGCGGGGTCTACAGCCGGGGCCGGTTCGGCGCGTGGAAATACGAGGTGTCCAACCAGGATCACAGCTTCGCGCAGGGCGTGGAATGCATCGATCACCTGCGCTCGGGAGCACCGGAGACGACGCTGCGTCAGCCCGAGGTCGTGAACGCGCGCCGATCCCAATCGCGGGCCGTGGCCGGACGGTGACGAAGCTGCTGACCCGTGTCCGCCGCCGCGCCGGCATCGCAAAACGGTGGCTCCGGCCGACGGCCGAAATGGCCGCGTGGCGGACCGCCTGCCGGACCGCCGAGCGGACGCCGCGGTACACGCCCGGCCGCATCGATCTCGCCGGCTATGCGATCCGCTACGCTGACCTGTTGACGTTGTGCCCGCAGTGGTACGACATCTTTGTCGAGGGCTCGCTCGACTTCCGGGCGCCCTCCAGGTCGCCGCGGATTCTCGACTGCGGCGCGAACATCGGCCTCGCCAGCCTCTACTTCAAACGCCGCCATCCTGCGGCGCGCATGACCGCTTTCGAGCCCGATCCGGCGCTGGCCAATCTGCTCGCCACGAATCTGCGGGAGAACGGCGTCGCCGACGTCGACGTGGTGCGCGCAGCGGTCTGGACTGGCGACGGCGAGGTGCAGTTCCGCGCCGAGGGCGCCGACTCCGGCGCGATCGACGGCGTGTCCGCGGGCCTCGAGGGGCGCCTCGTGACTGTGCCGTCGGTGCGCCTCGCGGAGGTCATCGCGCGCGAGCCGATCGACCTGTTGAAGCTCGACATCGAAGGGGCGGAAGGCGCGGTGATCGCGGACTGCGGTTTCGCGCTCCGCAACGTGCGCGCGATGGTCATCGACGTGCACGAGTTCGATCCGGATCAACGGCACGCGCCGCTCCTGCTCGAACGCCTGCGTGAGAGCGGCTTCGCCTATGCGATCGGCGAGCTGACACCGCTGCCGTGGCGGCCGCCGGTGGCCGATGCCGCGACGCCGTTTCCCGGGCGCGCCCTGTGCTGGGCGATGACCGTGCGGGCGTGGCGCCCATGACCGCGCCGGCGAGCGTTGTCTACGTGGTCCCCGACAAGATGGGCGGGATGATGAACATCATCGCCAATCTGCTCGAGTACCGGCGGCCGGACGGCGTCGGCCATCACGCGCTGCTGACCCACAATCACCTGCACACCGACACTCGGTTCGCGCGACCGCTCGCCGCCGACACGCAGACGACCGTCGAGTACACGCTGCCGGTGGAAAACCTGCATGCGGTGATGCGACGCCTGGCGCGCGCGGTTCCGCCCGGGTCTGGCGTGTATGTCGCCGGCGACCTGCTCGATCTCGCGACCGCGTCGGTCCACGATTTCGGCCGCGCGGTGATCTACATGCTGCACGGCGACTCGGATTACTACTACGACCTCGCGGCGAAGCACGACGCGGTGATTCACGCGTTCATCGCCTACAGCCGGCGGATGCACGAACGGTTGGTCGCGCGCCTCCCGCATCGCGCCGGCACGATCTTTCATCTGCCGTATGGCATTCCACTGCCCGCCGGCGTCGCGCGTGCGAACCACGGCCGGTTGCGGCTCGCCTTCGCCGGCCGGTTGGAGCAGGGACAGAAAGGCGTCTTCGATCTGCCCGAGATCGATCGCCTGCTCGCGGCGCAGGGTGTCGCGGTCGACTGGACGATTGCGGGCGGCGGCCCCGACGAAATCGAGCTGAAGCGCCGGTGGGCGTTCAACCCGAACGTGCGATGGCTCGGCGTGCTGTCGAACGCCGAGGTGATCATGATGTACGCGACGCAAGACGTCTTCGTCCTGCCGACACGGGTCGAGGGCTTCCCGGTGGCGCTGGTCGAGGCGATGGGCGCCGGGGTCGTGCCGGTGGTGAGCGACATCGAAAGCGGCGTGCCGGAAGTCGTCGTGTCTGCGCTCACGGGTGAACGACCGCCGGTCGGGGACGTCCGCGCGTTCGCGCAGGCGCTCGCGGCACTCGATGGCGATCGGCCGCGGCTGGCGGCGATGGGCGCCGCCGCGCGCCGGAGCATCGCGGAGCGCTTCGACATCCGCGACCGCGTCGCCGATTACCAGGCGCTGTACGCGCGCTGGCGCGAGCTCTACCGTCCACTGGCCGCCGGGCGCCACCTGCAGTACGGGAGCCGCCTCGATCAACCGTGGATTCCCAACGCCGTCGTGCGTTTCGTGCGCTCGGCGGCCAAACGTCCATGAAAGTCCTCATACTCTGCGGCGGCCTCGGATCGCGGCTGGCGGGCGCCTCCGATCTGCCGAAGCCGATGGTGCCGATCGGCGGCAAGCCGATGGTGTGGCACATCATGAAAGGGTTCGCACACTGGGGGTATCGCGACTTCGTGTTGTGCCTGGGCTATCGATCAGACCTGTTCAAGCAGTACTTCCTGAATCTGTCGCTGATGCTGCACGACGTGACGCTCGATCTGTCGACCGGCGCGCCGCCGATCGTGCACCAGCAGCCTCCTGAAATCGACTGGAAAATCACGCTGGCGGAAACCGGGCTCGACGCCCTGACGGGTGCGCGCGTGAAGCGCGGCGCCGCGTTCGTCCCCGGGGACGACGACCTGTTCGCCGTGACCTACGGCGACGGGGTGACCAACGTCGACTTCCGAAAGGTGGTCGCGTTCCATCGCTCGCACGGCAGGCTCGCGACGGTGACGGCGGTGCATCCGCCCGGCCGTTTCGGCGAGCTCTCCTTCACCAGCGACGCGCGAGTGGACGAGTTCAACGAGAAGCCGCAGGCGTCCGCCGGCTGGATCAGCGGCGGGTTCTTCGTGTTTTCGCGCGCATTCCTCGATCGCCTCACCGACCGCGAGGATCTGATGCTCGAGCGCGAGCCGCTCCAGCGGCTCGCGCGCGACGGCGAGCTCATGGCGTATCAGCACGAGGATTTCTGGTTCTGCATCGACACGCCGCGCGACTTGAACCAGCTCGCGGAGATGTGGGCGACCGGCCGCTCTCCCTGGGTCGTCTGGGATCGATCGCCGCGATGACGCCCTGGAACGACGCCTATCGCGGCCGGCGCGTGCTCGTGACGGGCCACACGGGATTCAAAGGCGGATGGCTGTCGCTGTGGCTCTCCGAGCTCGGGGCCGACGTCACCGGTTACAGCCTGCCGCCCCTGACGGAACCGAACCTCTTCAGCGCGGCCGGGATCGCCGGCCGCGTGCGGCACGTCGAAGGCGACGTCCGCGATCTCGCGGCGCTCAGGCGCGCCTGGCTCGTCTGCCGGCCCGATGTCGTGTTTCACCTCGCGGCCCAGCCTATCGTGCGCGAGAGCTCCCGCAATCCGGTCGACACGGTGACGACCAACGTCGTCGGCACGACGCATGTGCTCGAGCTGGCGCGCGAATCGCCGGCGCCCGTCGCCCTGGTCTGCGTGACGAGCGACAAGTGCTATGACAACGTCGAGTGGGCGTACGGCTATCGCGAAGACGATCGGCTCGGCGGCGCGGATGTCTACAGCGGCAGCAAGGCTGCGGCGGAAGTGATCGTCAGCAGCTATCAGCGGACCTTTTTCACGTCGGTCGACCGGCCGGCTGTGGCGAGCGCTCGCGCGGGGAACGTGATCGGCGGCGGCGACTGGGCGGCCGATCGCATCGTGCCCGACTGCATTCGCGCGCTGACGGCTGGCCGGACGATAGACGTGCGCAATCCAGAAGCCGTGCGGCCGTGGCAGCACGTGCTCGAACCCTTGTCCGGCTACTTGACGCTGGGCGCACTGCTGCAGCAGCGGGATCCCGCCGGCATCGCGGCCCGCGGTCCCTGGAATTTCGGGCCGACGATTCCCAACGCGCGTGTTGCGCCTCACCATCGACAAGGCGCAGATGCGCCTCGGCTGGCACCCGCGGTGGGACTTCGACGAGGCGATCAGGCGCACCGTCGACTGGTACAAGGCATATTACGCGGGCGCGGACGTCGCCGGCCGTGCGTCGGCTCAGATCGCGGACTACACGCGGCGCGGAGTGGGCGTTGCCCCGGCCGTCTGACTGTCGCGTCGCGGGCGTCGAGATCCGGCCGCTCGCCGTCATCGCCGACGAGCGCGGCGCGGTTCTGCACATGCTGCGGGCCGACGCGCCGCATTTTCAGCAGTTCGGCGAGATCTATTTCAGCCTCGTCAATCCCGGCTGCGTGAAGGCGTGGCACCGTCATCGCGATATGGTGGTGAACTATGCCGTGCCGCAGGGACGCATCCGGCTGGTCGTGTACGACGATCGCGACGGGTCGCCCACGCGCGGCGCGGTGGTGGACATCGAGACCGGACAGGGCAGTTACAGCCTGATCACGATCCCGCCCGGCACATGGTCGGGCTTCGCCGCGATGGGCGCGGGGTCGGCACTCGTCGCGAACTGCGCGACGCTGCCGTACGACGCGAACGAAATCGATCGCCGCGCGGCCGACGATCCGGCAATTCCGTATGTTTGGTATGGCTCCGCCGCACGATAACGTGTCGCTGACCGGACGTCGCGTCCTGGTGACCGGCGCGCGCGGCTTCCTCGGGTCTCACCTGATGCCGGCGCTGGCGGCGGCCGGAGCCGTGGCGCACGCGTTTCAGGGAGACATCACCGACGCGGAGGCTGTACGTGCGGAGGTGTCGGCCGTCCGGCCCGAGCTCGTGTTTCACATGGCCGCCTACGGGACCACGCCGATTCAGCGCGACGAGGCGCGCATGCGCGCCGTCAACGTCGGCGGCATCGAGCATCTGTGGGAGGCGCTCGAGCGCCAGTCGTGCCGACTCGTGCAGACCGGCACCTGCGGCGAGTACGGACCCGCCATGGGGGCGTTGGCCGAGCACCATATCTGCCGTCCGGCGACGGCGTATGCGCAAACCGTGCACGAGGCCGTGCTCTTGTCGCTCGATCGCGCGCGCCACGGCGGCCGCGAGCTGATCGTGCTGCGTCCTTTCGGGCCATACGGCCCCGGGGATCGGAGTGAGCGTCTCGTGCCGCACGTGATCGACGGCCTGCTGTCGGGCGGACGCATCGCGACGACGAGCGGCCAGCAGCGCCGCGATTATTCGCACGTGAGCGATCACGTGCGCGCGTTGATCCTCGCCGGGACGGGAACGCTCGCCGACATGCCGGCCGTGCTCAACATCGGCTCGGGCCGCCCGATCCGGGTACGGGATCTGATCGAGACGATCGCCACCGTCATCGGCGACGGCGCGCTCGCGCGCGTCGATTTCGGCGCGGTGCCGCTGCGTCCCAACGATCTGCCCGACATGTTCGCGGACACGACGGCGGCCCGGCGCCTTCTTGGCTACGCGCCCGCCGTCGCCCTGGAAGGCGGCCTGTCGCGGACCATCGCGTGGCACCGGACCGCGCGCGTCGGGGCGGCGCGATGAGCGTGCCACTCGTCAGCGTCCTGCTGACCTCGTACAACCGTGAGCGCTACATCGCCACGTCCATCGAGAGCGTCCTGACGCAGACGTTCGGGGACTTCGAGCTGCTCGTCACCGACAACTGCTCGACTGACGGCAGCGCGGACATCGCGCGCTCCTACGAGCGGCTCGACACACGGGTCCGCGTCGTCGTCAACGAGAGGAATCTCGGTCAGTTCGGCAATCGGAACCACGCGGCCGAGCTCGCCCGCGCGCCGCTCCTCAAGTACCACGACTCGGACGATCTGATGTACCGGCACTGTCTCGAAGTGATGGTGTCGATGCTGATGTCGGAGCCGCGCGCGGGCTTCGGACTGTCGTGCGGCTGGTGCTGGCCGGGCGGGCCCTGTCCGATGCTGCTGACGCCACGCATGGCGTATCAGCGCGAATTCCTCGGCGGCGGCCTGTTCATGTGCGGGCCATCGGGTGCGATCTTCCGCACCGGGGTGTTCCGCGAGCTCGGCGGGTTCGTGGACCACGGCGCTCCCTCCGACCATTTGTTCTGGCTGCGAGCCTGTGCACGGATCAACGTCCTGCTGCTTCCGGCGGATCTGTTCTGGTATCGCCAGCACCCGTCGCAGGAATTTCAGAGCGCCAGGGCGCAACGTGAATACGCGCTCGTGTTCGGCGCGTCGTGGCAGGCGCTCGACGCGCGCGACTGTCCGCTCACGCCCGAAGAGCGTGAGCAGGCCAAGCGCAATCGCGTCTATCACCTCGCGAAGCGGACGGCCCAGGATCTCCGGCGCGCCCGATGGACAACCGTACACACGAGGCTGCGGACGTCCGGTCTGAGCTTGCGCGACTGGTTGACCTATCTGCGGCCGCCGCGTCGCGACGCGTTGGCCGGCACTCCGGTGGACGCCAACGGCGAGTACGTGATCCCGCAGTCATCCGTCCAATGAGAATCGTGCAGGGTATCGGCTGGTATTATCCCGAGAGCTGGGGCGGTACCGAAATCTACGTGGCCGGCCTGTCGCGCCGCCTTCGCGCGGCCGGACACGAGGTCGTCGTCGCGGCGCCCGATCAGTCGCACGCGATCGAGCGGCTGTACGAGCACGACGGTATTCGGGTCTACCGGTACCCGACTCCGGCGGAGCCGACGCGTGCGGAAGCGCAAGGCAGCACGGTCGTGCGCGGCGCCGAACGGTTTCATCGCTGGCTCGAAGCCTTCCGTCCAGACGTCGTGCACCTGCACACGTTCGTGACGGGGCTGGGCCTCGCCGAAGTCGACGCGGCGCGGGCCGCCGGCGCGCGCGTCATTGCCACCACCCACGCCGCCAGCCTCGGATTCATCTGCGCGCGCGGCACGATGATGCAGTGGGGCTCCGAGCCGTGCAACGGAATCGCGGTCGAAAGGAAGTGCGCGGCCTGCATGCTGGATCATCACGGCGTGCCGCGGGCGATGGCGTCGCTGGTGGCCGCGGTTCCGAGCCCCCTCGCCGGGCTCGCGCGCCATCTCCCCGGCCGCGCGGGCGCGGCATTCGCACTGCCCGCATTCATCCGCGATCAGCAGGCGCGGCAGGCACGCCTGCTCGGGAGCGTCGACCGCTTCGTGCTGTTGACCGACTGGGCCCGTCGGACTGTCGCGGCCAACGGCGCACCGGCGGACAAGATCGCCGTCAATCGTCTGGGCGTGGCGCACCGGCCGTCCCCGCCCAAGCCCGGTCCCGACCTTCGTCCGACGACGGCGCCCGTGCGCGTGGCGTATGTCGGCCGCTTCGATCCGATCAAAGGCGTCGAGGATTTCGTGCGCGCGTTGACGAGCCTCTCCGCCGGCCTTCCGTTTCGCGCCGAGCTCGTCGGCCCCATCTTCACACCCGGCGAGCGGCGGATCGTCGAGACCCTGCGGCGGTTGATCGGCGTCGATCCGCGCATCACGATTGCGAATCCGATTCCCCACGCACGCATGGCGCAGGCGCTCGCCGGGCTCGACGTCCTCTGCTGTCCGTCGCTCGCGGCCGAGGGCGGACCGACGGTCGCGATTGAAGCGCACGCCGTCGGCACTCCCGTGATCGGCACCCGCATCGGCGGCCTCGCCGAGCTCGTCACCGACGGCGTGAACGGCCGCCTGGTGCCGCCCGGCGACTGGCGTGCCCTTGCCGACGCGATCCGGTCGATGGTCGTCGACCCCGCGGGAACGATCGACCGCTGGCGTCGCGTGTTGACGCCGGTCCGCACGCTGGACGATGTGACGCGCGACTACCTCGCGCTGTACGCGGCATGACGCCTGCAACCGACGGCTGGCAGTTCGAGTGGCGCCGCGACTGGGCGGACGTGTGGCGCGAGCCGTTCGAGCGGACTTGGTGCGACGCCTTCGCGTCGAACGACGACGCGCACGTGTATCACCATCCAGCGCTCGTACGGGCCTGGGCCGACACGTGCGGCCGCGAGGCGGGCATTGAGCCGCTGATCGGGTTCGCACGCGCAGACACGGGTCAACAGGTGCTGTTGCCGTGGGTCATCAGCCGATCCAGGGGGACTGTCGTGGTGAGACGCACGCTCGAGCCCGTCGGACAGGACCTGTTCGGGTATCACGATCCGCTGCCCAACCGGCCGGCGTCGACGATCGACTGGTCGACGTTCTGGCCGTCGGCTCGGATCGCGGTGTCGAACGTCTGCGATCAGGCGCTGTTCCGGTTCGTGCACGCCGAGTTCGCCGGGCACGATGCCGAATGGACGGGCGAGGGCAGCCCGGTTCTTCAGCTCGACCGGTTCGCCAGTTTTGGCGCGCTCCTCGCGTCATGCTCCGCCAAGCACCGCGGCGACATCGGTCGACAACGTCGCCGGCTCGCAGAGCGCGGCGTCGTGTCGCTGTGGATTCCCGGTCCCACTGGGGCGGACGAAGCGCTCCGCGACTGGGAGTCGCATGCGAAGGAGGCGTACCGTGACGTCTGGGCCCGCCGTGCTGCGCGAAGCACCCTCTGGCGCGACGGGTTCGACGACTTCGCGGCGCGCGTGATCGCGGACGGCCTTCGCGGCGGATGGGCGCATTATGCGGCGTTGCGTGTCGACGGTGAGCCGATCGCGTGGCACCTCGGCCTCGCCGATCGCGGCCGCCTCTACTGGTGGATCCCCACCCACCGTACCGAATGGGAGCCATACTCGCCGGGAAAAGTCCTGCTCGCCTCGGTGATCGAAGAGCTGCATCAGGCGAAATGGCGAGAGGTCCATTTCATGACCGGCGCCCACGCGTACAAGCTGGCGTGGCGCCCCGCGTCGGCCGACCTGCGCGTGATCCGCTGGCACGCGCCCGGACCGCGCGGCACGATCCTGTCGTGGTACGACGCCGCGCGGCGCTCGGCATGACTCCGCGGCACGAGACATCGGTCGTCAAGCAGAATCTTGCCTATTATGCGAGCGCGCGGAGCGCCGCCGAATATACGCGCGAAGACGGCCTTCGTCCCATCGAGCAACAGCTCATCGCCGAATTCATGCCCCCTCCGCCCGCCGGGATCCTCGACCTCGGATGCGGCGCCGGCCGTACGACGATCGGTCTGTCGCGAGCGGGCTACACGGCGATCGCCATCGACCTGTCATTGGAGCTGCTGACGCTGGCGCGTCGTCGCTACCCGCATCTGGATTTTCGTCAAATGGATGCCACCGAGCTGGCGTTTCCCGTCGATACCTTCGACGCGGCGCTCTTCAGCTACAACGGCATCGATTGCCTCTATCCGGTCGCCGCACGCGAACAGTGCCTGGTGGGAGTGTGTCGGGTCTTGAAACCGGGCGCGACGTTCATCTTCAGCACTCACAACCTGGTGGGGGGGATCTGCAGCGGCGGGTACTGGTACGTCAACGGATACATCAACGCGGAGCAATTTCTCTACTGCGCGCCACCGGGACGAACAGTCGACCAACTGCGGTGCGCGGGCTTCAGCGTGATCGCCGTCCGGGGCGCGTCCGGGCAGCGCCAACCGGGCCGCGTGCGCCGTCGTGAGCAGCACGTGTACTTCGTTGCGCGAAAGCCGTTGTCGTGAATTCCGCGGTCACGGGTGCCCTCAAGCAGGGGCTGCTCGCAGCCGGCCACTATCGCCGCGCGCTTGGCCGCTTGCGATTTCCGGGCGTCGTCGTGCTCGGGTATCACGGTTTGCGCGGAGATGACTGGCCGGACGGGTCGATGGCGTTCGAGAACCTGCACGTGAGGGCGTCGACGTTCGAGGGCCACTGCCGCGTTGTCCGCGACACGTGCGACCCCATCACGCTCGACGATTGGCGCGCGGCGGTGTCGGGAGCGGCGCCGCTGCCGCCTCGACCCGTGCTGGTGACCTTCGACGATGGCTACCGCAGCGTGTTCACGATCGGCGCGCCGATTCTCGCGGCCTACCGGCTGCCGGCGGTCGCCTTCGCCTGCTCCGATCCGATGGAGCACCGCCGCCTGCTGTGGTTCGACGATCTCGCGGCGCGCGAAGGTGAAGCGGCGGTCGAGCCGTGGAAGTCGCGAGAGTACGCGCCGTGGCTCGCGGCCTGCGCGACACGCACGCAGGCCGTCGCTGATGACGATCCGCGCGCCCTGATGACGTCCAAGGAGCTGCAGACGTTGAGCCGGCAACCGGGCATCGAGATCGGCGCGCATACGTCGCGGCATCCCATCCTGGCGCACGCCGCGCCGGCTGCGCAGCGGGCCGAGATCGCCGACAACCGTGCCGCTCTGGAAGCGTGGACCGGACGGCCGGTGCGCGCGTTCGCGTACCCGAACGGCCGGCCCGGCGTCGACTACGACGGCGCCACGGTGACCATTCTGCGCGACCTCGGGTTCGACTTCGGGTTCACGATGCGGCCCGGGTTTGCTACTCCCAGCGACCCTCCGCTCGAGCGTTCGCGCTTCATGATCGTGGCCGACGTCCTGGCGCCTGAGCTGGCGCATC
>QHWJ01000148.1 GCA_003222535.1 Acidobacteriota bacterium
CGGGCGTGCCGAATCTGAGCGCGGAGCAGACCAGAGCGCTCGACTACGGGTTGCTGGACTACGACCGGACGCACAACTTCACGGTCAACGCCATCTACCAGACACCGACCGTGACGAGCAGCAAAGGCTTGGGACTCCTGGCGAACGACTGGCAGCTCTCGGGCGTCTACCGGTGGACGAGCGGCCGGCCGAATACGATCAGCTTCTCGATCCCCGGTATCAGCGCCGCAAACCTGACCGGCACCGACGGCAATCCGAACGCGCGGATCGCCTTGACGTGCGACCCGGGCAGCGGTTGGAGCAGCGATCCGTACAGGCAGTTCGCCAACCCGGAGTGCTTCGCGCCGCCGCAGCCGGGCAGCAAGGGCAACGAAACCCCGCGGTTCTTCGCCCGCAACCCACCGCTCAACAATCTCGACCTGTCAGTCTCGAAAAACTTCCCGATTGTGCACTCGATGAAGTTCGAGATCCGGCTCGACATCTTCAACCTGCTGGACACGGTCCAGTTCACGGGCCTCAACAGTACCGTGAACTTCAGAAGCCTGACCGATCGGACGATCACCAACCTGCCGTACGACGCGCAGGGGAATCTGACCCAACGGAACGGATTCGGGACCATCAACGGCACCACCGCTCCGCGCACGCTCCAGCTCGTCACTCGCCTGACGTTCTAGGATCAGTCAATAGGGGCTCGAGGGCGCACCGCCTTCGAGCCCAACATTGCTCGGGACGAAGACTCATTCCGGCTAGAATGCCACCCTGGCATTCGCAAATGGACGTCAATGGTTATTTGGTTCGCGCGCATGCGACACCGCGTGCAGTTGTGCTCGCCTTGTCTGCGTCGCTCGGCGCGATCGGCGCATTCATGCCGACCAGTGCAGCGCAGCAGGCACGGGCGGACACGCAGGCGCGCGATCGGCTGCTGAAGCTTCAGCGCGACGCCGTCACCCAGTTGCAGCAGGCGGCGCGCCGTGGAGCGCCGCTCGATCAGGTTCGACGCGCGCTTCTCGATGCCAGCCGCAGTCTCGAAGCACTGGGTGCCGGATCGGATCCGGACACCGCGCACACGCCGGCGCCGGCGGTGCCGGCAAGGACACGTCTCGACCCCTCGCTGCGAAGCGAGCTTCGTCGCGCCGCGTCCGAGCTCACGGCCCTCGCATCGGGAGACACTCGCGGCGTCCGGTCGGCGACCGGCCCTGTCCTCGCGCTCCTCGAAAAAGCGCGCGCGCAACTCGAAGGGGAAGTCGCGCTTGGCCTCACGTTCCAGGGCAGCTACAGCCGGACCAAGCCCAAAGATCCTGCGTACGGGGGCCACGCGTCGGCGATGGGGCCCGCGCCGGCGAACACCCCATCGCCCGAAGACGGCGCGCCCGTCCACGCGACCTTTGACGTGGGTGCGCGGCTGCCGTGGAAGATGTATTGCGGCGGACCGGCGAAGGACCATATCCTCGAATCGGCCTGCGGCGGCGTGGCCCTGTTCGACTACGACGGCGACGGACTGCTCGACATCTATTTAGTGACCGCGGCGGAGCTCACGCCGGCACGCGAGCGTGTCCCACGTCGCAATGCCCTGTATCGCAACCTCGGAGGATGGAAGTTCGAGGACGTATCGAAGCAGGCGGGCGTGGATCTTGCGGCCTGGGGCACCGGCGCGTGCGCCGGTGATTTCGACGGCGACGGCCGCCTCGATCTCTACGTCACCAATTGGGGGCCCAACGCGCTGTTCCGCAACCGCGGGGACGGCACGTTCGAGGACGTGGCGGCGCGTGCCGGCGTGGCTGCCGGCGGCTGGAGCACAGGCTGTACCTTCTTTGATGCCGACGCCGACGGCGATCTGGACCTCTACGTCGCGCGTTACGTCGAGACGACCTGGGATTCCGTCGTGCATGCTCTGCGGACGCTCCTCTGGCGCAACGGGCCGCACATCATGGTCGGGCCGGCCGGGCTTCGCGGAGAGTCCGATCTGTTCTTCGAAAACGTCGGCAACGGACGGTTCCTGGAAGCCACCGGCGCGCACGGCCTCTCCGACCTGTCCAGGGCCTACGGTTTCGGAGTCGTGACGACCGATTACGACGACGACGGGTTCGTCGACTTGTTCGTCGCAAACGACTCGAACCCGAATTTCCTGTATCACAACCTCGGGAACGGCCACTTCGAAAGCACCGGGCTCGCCGCGGGCGTGGCGGTGAACGGCGACGCGCGCGCCCAGGCGGGGATGGGCGCAGACGCCGGCGACTACGACGGAGACTCGCGGATGGATCTGGTGCTGACGACATTCGCGCACGATCACTACACGCTGTATCACAACGTCGATGGCCGGCACTTCGAGGACGCGAGTACGTCGGCGGGCATCGCGGCCCCCACGTTCGTTCGCATGGGCTGGGGCGCCGCCTTTTTCGACGCCGACCTCGATGGAAAACTCGATCTGTTTTTCGCCAACGGCCACATTTTCCCCGACATCGACCAGTTCCCTCAGCTTGGCGAGACGTACCGTCAGAAGAACCAGCTGCTCTTGAACCTCGGCACCCGATTTCGCGACGTGTCGGAACGCGCGGGCGCCGGCCTGCAGATCGCCCGGGTCGGCCGCGGTGTTGCCGTCGGAGATCTCGACAACGACGGCGATCTCGATCTCGTCGTCAGCAACACGGACGAGGCCCCGACGTTGCTGGAAAATCGGCAGGCGACCAAGCACCACTGGGTCGCGGTGCGCGCCGTGGCCGCGGCAGGGAACCGGTTCGCAATCGGCGCAAAAGTCACGGTCAGCGGCGGCGGCAGAAAGCAGCTGCGCGAGATCCGCTCGGGCGGGAGCTTCCTCTCACAGAACGACCTGCGCGCGTACTTCGGGCTCGGCGATTACGCAGGTCCCGTCGACGTGGAGATCCGCATGCCGGGCGGACGCCGCTGGGAATGGAAACAGCTTCCCGGCGACCGCCTCCACCAGCTCACGGTGTCCGGATCAACCAGCATACCGCGAGCCGGTATCGTACGGTGACTGCGCAAAGCGTGCGTCGGACGAAGCGGCTCGTCATCGCGGGCCTTCTGTCGACGTGTGCCTTTGGTGGTGGAACAGCGCAGGTCGAGGACAAAGCCGTCTATCGACCCAAACTCGCGGTTTCGGAAACAGTAGAACCGTTTCTGAAACAGCTCGAGCCAGGGAACGATGGATTCCCGCTGGAGCGTCAGGCACAGGAGCTCGACGCGCGGCTCCGCGAGTTGTCCGATGCGCTTCGTGGGGGCGGAACCCGGGCCGCGGGCGTCATCGAACGACTGCTCGATCCCGGCTTCCGCGGCGCACGACTCTGGCCGATTGAGGGAGCCGCGACGAGTCAAGCGCCGCTCGAGGTGACCAGGGCGAAGGATCTGCCGCGCGATGCCGCGCTCGACGCCCGCGCGTTTGCCGCGGAACTGCGGCGCCTCGTCGACGATGTCCGTGACGTCGCCGTTGCGGAGCTCCTCATCACCTCTATCGAACCGGACGGCCCGGCTGATTCGCCGTCAGGCCTCCGCACTACCGTCCGCTACGACATCGTCGGCGCCGGAACGAAGGCCTACCGCGTCGAGCACATCGGCGAGTGGGAGATGGGATGGCGGCGAAACGCGCCGGGCTGGCAGGTCGTTCGGTGGACGGCCACGTCGCATCTGGTCAGCCGCGCGCGAAACCAGGTCTTCACGGAGATTACCGAGGCGGCGCTCGGCGGCAACGACTCGTTCCACCGCCAGCTCAACATCGATCTCGACTCGTGGATGGCGACGTTCGACTCGGTCCTGACGCGCGACTCAAACGGCCATCAGGGCGTCTCGGTCGGAGACGCGGACGGAGACGGACTCGACGATCTGTACGTCGCTCAGCCGGCCGGACTGCCCAATCGCCTTTACCGGAATCGCGGCGATTCGACCTTCGAGGACATCACCGACCAGGCGGGCGTGGGCGTCCTCGATGACACGGCCCAGTCGCTGTTTGCCGATGTCGATAACGATGGCGATCAGGACCTCGTCGTGGCGACGTCGACCAACCTGCTTCTGTTCATCAACGACGGCAAAGGGCATTTCACGCCCGTTCAGGACGCCTTCCGGTTCGCGCGGCCGCTCCAGGGTGTGCTGACGTCGATCACGATGGCGGACTACGACCGGGACGGCTTTCTCGATCTGTATGTGTGCGTCTACTCCTATTTTTTCGGCGCCGGCGAGGACAAGGCAGGCACGCCGGCACCGTACTACGACGCACGCAACGGACCGCCTGGCGTGCTCTTTCGAAATGACGGTCGCGGGCGATTCGTCGACGCGACCCACGAGGCAGGTCTGGACGAGGGTAACAATCGCTATCACTTCGCGGCGGCCTGGGCCGACTACGACGGCGACGGCTGGCCCGATCTCCTGGTCGCGAACGACTTCGGGACCAAGAATCTTTACCGCAACCTCGGGCGGCGGGCCGGCACCGTGAGGCTCGAGGATGTCGCCGCATCAGCGGGAGTTCTCGATCACGGCGCCGGCATGAGCGCCGCATTTCTCGACTACGACAACGACGGGCTGCTCGACATCTATACCGGCAACATGTGGAGCGCGGCAGGGCTGCGCATCACATCGGCGCCAACCTTCATGCGTGACGCGACTCCGGAGGTGCGCGCACTCTATCGCCGGCATGTTCGGGGTAATTCCCTGTTACGAAATCTGGGAAATGGACGCTTCGAGGACAAGACGCTCGCGGCGCACGCCGAGATGGGCCGCTGGGCATGGTCGTCGGACGCGGTCGATTTCGACAGCGACGGCTGGCAGGATCTATACATCGTCAACGGCATGTTGACGCGCAGGACGGATGCCATCGCGGGCGGGGACCTCGAGGGATTCTTCTGGCGGCAAGTCGTGGCCCGCTCACCGCTCACGCGAGTCCCCGGCACGCCCTACGACGATGCGTGGCGTGCGATCAACCAGCTGCTGGTTCACGGCTCGATCGCGAGCCGGCAACGCAACGTGTTCCTGCGCAACGATGGACATGGCGGCTACGACGAGATCTCAGGGGCGATCGGCCTCGATCTCGACCAGGACGGCCGGTCGTTTGCGGTCCTCGACATCGACGGCGACGGCGATCCCGACCTTGTCGTGATGGCCGATCGGCAGGCGCCGCAGCTTCGGATCTTCCGAAACGATTTCGAGGCGCACGCCGCATCTCTCGCCGTCCGGCTTGTCGGGACGAAGAGCAACCGCGACGGCGTTGGCGGGCGCGTGATCGTCGAGACGGATCGAATGCGCATCACGAGGATCGTGCAGGCCGGCTCCGGCTTCCTGTCGCAGCATTCGAAGGAGCTGCTGATCGGTCTGGGCTCGAGCGAGCGAGTCTTGAAACTGACGGTCAGCTGGCCCTCGGGCGGAACGCAGGTCTTCAGTGATGTACCACTGAACACTCGCGTCCGGATCGTAGAAGGAAGTGATATCGAGACGCAGGCGTTCAAGCCGCGATCGACGGGGAAAACGACGTCCTCGGTTCGCGCTCCGGCGTCACCGCCACGCGCCACCTGGATGTACGAACCCGTGCCGGCGCCTGACTTTTCGCTTCCGGACCTCGGCGGCTCGACGCGTTCGCTCGCGGCGTTGAGAGGAAAGCCGGCGATCGTACTTCTGTGGTCGTCCGGCGTGATCGCGGCGCGCGCAGCGCTCGAGACGCTTGGGCGCGGCGCACAAGCGTTGACCCGTGCCGGCGTGGGATCGATCGCCATCGCCGTCGATGCTCCACCGGATCAGGCACCGCCGCGGACCGTCCCTTCAGGCGCAACGCCTGTGGTCATGGCGACTCCTGAAGTGAGCCTGAGCTACGCCATTCTCAATCGCCATCTGTTCATGAATCGGCAGAACCTGCGCTTGCCGACGTGTCTGCTCCTCGATCGGAGCGGCGACGTCGTGAAGGTTTATCGCGATCGGATCGACGTCGGCGAGATCGTGATGGACGCAGGCACGATCGACGTGTCTCCGGCCGGGCGCCTCACGCGAGCCGTGCCCTTTCGGGGGACGTTCTATTCCGGGCTGCCGCTGCGCAACTACCTGCCGTACGGCCGGGAACTGCTGGATAACGGACTCGAGCGTGCGGCCGTGATGGCGTTCGAGCGCGCGGCCCGGGCGAACCCGGGCGCCTCCACGCTGTACCGTCTGGGCACGCTGCTCGCCAGAAGCGGGGAGACGATCCGGGCGCGCGAAGCGTTCGAACGCGCGCTCGTCCTGCAGCCTGATCTGGCCGAGGCCAACAACGATCTCGGCGCGCTGCTCGCGCAGGGAGGCGATCTCGGCGCGGCGATCAGCCGGTTTCGTGCGGCGTTGGCGTCGACGCCCGAGTATCCCGACGCGCTGAACAATCTGGGCTATGCCCTGCTTCTGACCGGCCGCGATGAGGAAGCTCGCGCGCTCTACGAAAAGGCGCTCGCGCTGCAGCCGGATTTTCCCGAAGCGCTGAACAACCTGGGCCTGCTGTTCGGGCGGGCGGGCGACATGGATCGAGCGGAGCGCTATTTCCGTGATGCGCTCGGCCGGCGCGCGGACTACGGAGAGGCCGCCAACAATCTGGCGCTCGTGCTCGTGTCCCGAGGGCAGGCGGATGCCGCCGTCGACTTGCTTCAAGGCGTTCTGAAGCGTACGCCGGAGTACGAGGCAGCCTACGTGACGCTGGCCAAGATCCACTTCAGCGCCGGCCGGTCGAAAGAGGGGATTGCAGCGCTCGAACGGCTGCTGCAGATGAATCCGAAGCATGCAGTCGCGCTGGAACTGCTCCAGCAATGGAAGCGGCGCTGAACGGTACGCGTGTTCACGGACGGCCCAGCACAATTCACGGTCGAAATATCTACATCGACCGCAATTTTTGCCAAGACTGGACTCGTGCTCGAATGTTCCACTCTTATCACGAAAGGAGCTCGACCACGATGACTGTCAACGCGGACCGACGGATCGATTTTTACTCGCTGCTCGCGGCGGCAGGCCGCTCACCCGAGATTCCCGAGTCGGCCGACGTCTACGGCTGGCTGTGTGGAAGCTGGGAGCTGGACGTGCTCCATTACTGGGGGATTGACGTCGCGTCGCGCG